>DAOUSJ010000066.1 GCA_030627285.1 Methylococcaceae bacterium
TCATCAACGTCATCAGCGTCATCAGCGTCATCAGCGTCATCAGCGTCATCAGCGTCATCAGCGTCATCAGCGTCATCAGGCATTGGTGGCATATCATTCATGTCATCATGATTCATGCCATCATCAACGTCATCAACGTCATCAACGTCATCAGCGTCATCAGGCATTGGTGGCTTATCACCTTTAGGCGGTAATGGAGCTTCGTTTATATCAATATCTAAATCCAAATCCAAGTCTATGTCACCAACATCTAAATCTACATTGTCAACGAGGCTACCAATTCTATTAATATTTGTTTCAGGTTTCATGTCTATCTCCTATGAAATTAAAATTTACTTACAATTCTAAAGTTAGTTTGCCTGTTACGTATATAAACTACAAAATTCTAGTCAGACAAACACTACAAAATTGATTATGGCACTCAAAAATAATAAAAACCATACTTTTTTTATTTAAATTATGTTAAAGACTTTGCAAACCATATTAATTCTTGATTAAACCATCTTCCATATACAAAACATTATCCATTCGCTTCGCTAAATTCACATCATGCGTGACAATTAAAAAACTAACCTGCATTTCCTGATTCAATTCCAACATCAATTGATAAATTTGTTCTGCGGTCTTACTGTCCAAATTACCTGTAGGTTCATCTGCTAATACACACTTTGGTTGATTAATTAATGCGCGTGCAATTGCAGCTCTCTGTCTTTCACCACCAGATAATTCCCCAGGTTTATGTTCGCCTCTATGCTTTAAACCAACTCGATCCAATAAATTCTGCGCTTCAAGCATAGATTTTTTTACACTAAGCCCTTTAATTAACAATGGCATCGCTACATTTTCCAATAAGCTAAATTCGCCTAATAAATGGTGAAACTGATAAATAAAACCTAAAGATTTATTTCTTAATTTTGCTAATTTTCGAGAACTTAATTTTGTTAAATCAAAGCCATCCAAAATTACTTTGCCACTAGTAGGTTGCTCCAAACCACCTAATAAATGCATTAAAGTAGATTTCCCTGAACCTGACGCACCCATAATTGCAATTCTAGCTCCAACTGGAATACTTAAATCCACGCCTTTAAGTACATTTACATCCAAATCACCTTGATTATAATGTTTAGTCAATTGTTGACATTGTAAAATTGGTGCATCATTCATAACGTAAAACCTCAGCAGGGTTAACTTTAGAAGCTTGCCAAGCAGGATATAAAGTAGCTAATAATGATAATAAAAATGCCATTAATGCAATTGTAGTTACATCTTCCCAAATTAATTTTGAGGGTACTTCGCTGATGTAATAAACATCTGCCTGCATAAAATGCACCCCAAATAAATTTTCAATTGCTGGCACTATAGTTTCTATATTTAATGCTAATAACACTCCACCTACAGTTCCAAGCAATGTACCGATAGTGCCAATAATACAGCCTAAGACAATAAAAATTCCCATTACAGCAGTGTTAGTTAAACCTTGGGTTTTCAAAATTGCAATATCCCCACGTTTATCCGTAACCACCATAACTAAGGTTGAAACTATATTGAATGCAGCTACAGCTACAATTAACAATAAAATTACAAACATGACCCGTTTTTCAGTTTTAACTGCTCTAAAAAAATTACTATGCGCATTCGTCCAATCACTTACACGATAATTTTCATATAACAAGCCTGCTAAATCTGCACTAACTTGAGGAGCATTAAATAAATCATCTAATTTAAGTCGTAAGCCTGAAACTGCATCGCCTAAACGAAATAATTTAGCCGCAGAACCAATATGAATTAAGGCCATATTACGATCATATTCATACATGCCAACTTTAAATGTTCCCATTACTGTAAAACGTTTTAAACGTGGCAAAATTCCAGCTGGTGTAGAATTTACTTGCGGCGTGATTACAGTTACTTTATCACCTTGAATTACACCTAAATAACTGGCTAATTCAGCACCTAATATAATTCCAAACTCACCAGCTTTTAAATCCTCTAAAGCTCCAGTTTGCATGCTATTTCCAACTTCAGAAACTTTAGGTTCATGCGCAGGATTAATACCCCGCAATAAAGTGCCACTAACTCGACGATCCGCATTAATCATCACTTGTCCACGAATAAAAGGCGCGTAACCTTTAATATGCGGCCGCTGTTCTAATTTTTCTTCGAGCAACTGCCAATTTTCTAATTCTCCATTAAGTCCAGTAATAGTTGCATGCGAAGTCATACCTAAAATGCGTTCGCGCAATTCAGCTTCAAAGCCATTCATTACAGATAACACTGCAATTAAAGCCGTCACTCCTAAGGCAATTCCTAGCACTGAGGTTAAGGTAATAAAAGAAATAAATTGGGTGCGTTGTTTGGCGCGCGTATAACGCAAACCAATGGAAATAATTAAGGGTTTAAACATATATTAATTAAGAATTATTTATTTTTGCAGTTTTTACAAAAACCATAGAGGCATAAATTATGATCGGTAAGATTATAACCAAGTTTTTTAGCAATTTTTTTTTGTTGATCTTCAATCAAATCATCAGTAAATTCATCCACTTTACCACATTTAATACACACAATATGATCGTGATGCTCTCCAGAATCCAATTCAAAAATAGAATTTCCACCTTCAAAATGATGCCGAGTAATTAGACCTGCAGTTTCAAATTGAGTCAAAACTCGATACACAGTTGCTAAACCAATATCTTCATTATCAGTTAACAATATTTTATAAATCTGTTCCGCAGTTAAATGATGATTTGTGCGTTGATTTTCCAAAATTTCTAAAATTTTAAGTCGTGGTAACGTAACCTTTAAACCTGCATTTCTTAAATCCTGTGTTTCCAAAACCAAATCCTTGATTAAAATCTATAATTAAATTGCATTGTAGCCTTTTTTAAGCAAAATCGCAGACAGTTTGTAGGATAATCTTTTAACATCCTGTATGATTTTAACTTTTTTACTCATGCCTCAGCTTATGCGCACATCGCTTTTGTATCTCGTAATTTCAAGCAGCCTTATGCTAACCGCTTGTTCAACGATAATGAATAATCTACCTGGTGTTTACACTTTAGATATTCAACAAGGCAATAAAATTGACCAAGATATGATTAACCAACTGCGCCCAAATATGACTAAACGTCAGGTGTTATATATTATGGGTTCGCCTATGTTAATGGATGTATTTCATAATAAACGTTGGGATTTTTTATATTCAGTGCATGTAGATCATGAATTAGAACAAAAAAAGCAAGTCACTTTATTTTTTGAAGGGGATTTTTTGGCTGGAATTGAGGGCGATTATAAACCGAATATTAATGCACCTAAAGTGGTTAAAGAAACTATCATAGAAGCTCCAAAAAGAGATTTGGATTTAACCTTGTGGGAAAAAATAACTTGGTTATTTAGTACCGAACCTTCAACAACATTAGACCCTGAAACTCAAGCTATAGAACCTGAAACCACTCCTACAAATTAATTCAGGTTCATAACAATTAATAACTTAAATTTTTGCAGCTCGATTGCGGCGTGCTTGTTTAGGATCACAAATTAATGCTCGATAAATTTCGATTCTATCATTATGCTTTAAAATAGTATCCAAACTACAACTACGCCCAAATATCCCTACATTATGCAAATCAAAATCTGTTTGCGGCAACAATCCTAACAAATTCGCCTGCTTAATAGCATCAGTAACTGTAGTATTTGCCAATACTTGCAAATTTAACAGCCATTGTTGTTGTGGTTCGGCATAAGCTATTTCAATATTAATTAAGTTTTCAGACATAAATTTTTTTAGCTCTGGTACTAAATGAACCAATCATACTATTGCAAACTTGATTAAATAATATTCCAAAAGCTGCACCAGAAAATTTACCTGTAACTTCAAATTCTAAATCTAGCGAAATTTTACTAGCATCTGCACGTAATGGCATGAAATTCCAAGTGCCTTCTAAAGATTTAAACGGACCATCAAGCAAAGTCATATAAATTCTTCCACCCATATCCAATTGATTTCTAGTAGAAAAAGTTTTCCTTAAAACGCCCTTGGAAATTACTAATTCAGCTTCAATCAGATTTTCTTGGTTAGATAAAATACGACTATTACTACACCAGTTAAAAAATTCTGGATATGCTTCAACATCATTAACAATATCAAACATTTGTTGCGCAGAAAATTTTACTAAGGCACTACTTTTCACTACTGTTAACATTAAATTATTCCAATCACATGCACAAATACAATAAATACTGCAGTTGGCGCGACATAAGTAATCAAAAATTTCCAGATTTTGAAATAATTTGTATCTGGCAAATCTAATTCTGCTGCACTATGTTCTGGTTTCATAATCCAACCCGCAAAAATTGCAATACATAAACCACCTAAAGGTAACATCAAATTAGCGGTTATATAATCCAGTAAATTGAAAATATCTTTTCCAAAAATACTTACATCTGACCAAACATTAAATGATAAAGCTACAGTTACACCCACTGCCCAAGTACTGAAACCCATGACAATACAAGCTTTAGTTCGAGCAATTTTTTTATTTTCAACTAGAAATGCAACTGCTGGTTCTATAAGTGAAATTGAAGATGATAAGGCCGCTAAAACTAATAATATAAAAAATAATAGTCCAAATAACCAGCCACCGCTCATATGTCCAAAGGCAATTGGTAGGGTTTGAAAAATTAATCCTGGGCCTGCGCTAGGCTCTAAACCATTGGCAAATACTAATGGAAAAATTGCAATGCCAGCTAATAATGCGACTAATGTATCTGCACCTGCAATAATTATGGAAGTTTTGGCAATAGAAATATTTTTGGGTAAATAAGATCCGTAAACCATGATTGCGCCCATACCTAAACTAAGAGTAAAAAATGCATGTCCCATAGCGGTTAAAACTGCATCAGCATCAATTTCACTGAAATCTGGGGAGAATAAAAAACTCAAACCTTGTTTATAAAAATCCGTAGACATTGCATAGCCAACTAATAATATTAACAATACAAATAAAGTTGGAATTAAAAATCTAACTGCGGTTTCTAAACCACTTTTAACTCCTCTAGCAACAATCAACATAGTTGCTAACATGAAAATGCTGTGCCAAAAAATTTGTTCTACAGGGCTATTCATTAAATCACTGAATATAGCACTAATAGTACTGGCATCTTCACCGGAAAAACTACCGACAAAACTTTTACCAACATAGGACAATGCCCAGCCAGCAATTACACTATAGTAACTAAGAATTAGAAACCCTGCAATTACCCCCATCCAACCTAGATAACGCCAATTTTTATGCGCCTTTGCTTCTGTGGCTAAAGATGCCATAGTGTTAATGGGGCTTTCTCGTCCACGTCGCCCCAGCATAGTTTCAGCAATCATGATGGGAATTCCAATTGCAACTACACATAATAAATACACAATTACAAACGCCCCACCACCATTTTCGCCCGTGATATAAGGGAATTTCCAAATATTACCTAGACCTACAGCAGATCCAGTTGCTGCAAGAATAAAAGCAAATCTTGAAGACCATTCGCCATGTTGTGATGTTATTTTCTGAGTCACAGATACCCCCGTGGTTTTAAAACTCAATTTTTATCAGTAAATGGCGTAAAATAACAAAATTATTACTTTTCGTCAGTTTTATTAATTTATGGCCGCTAAAAAATCCAAGAAAAAAGCCAAAACTCCCAGTAATTTAATTGCTAAAAACCGTCAAGCTACCTATGAATATTTTGTGGAAGAACGTTTTGAAGCAGGCTTAGTTTTAGAAGGTTGGGAAGTTAAAAGTTTACGTGCCGGCAGGGCGCAAATCACCGAAAGTTATGTGTTTATTAAACGTGGTGAAGCTTGGCTTTCAGGTGCGCATATTTCACCATTATTATCTGCATCCACCCATATTAATCCAGACAATATACGCATTAAAAAATTACTCTTGCATAAACATGAATTAAGTAAATTAATTGGTGCTGTTGAACGCAAGGGTTACACCTTAGTGGCTTTAGCTATGTATTGGGTTAAAGGCCGCGCAAAATTGGAAATTGGTTTAGCCAAAGGCAAGCAATTACATGATAAACGTGCAACTTCTAAAGAACGTGATTGGCAACGGGAAAAATCTCGAATGCTAAAACATCCTTAAGTTTCAAATTCTTATCATGTAATTAAATTTAATATAGATTATAAAGATTTAATTTCTTCTAAGATTGCTTGGGCATGCCCAACATGATTTACCCCATAATGCGCAGCCTGAATTAACCCTTGTTTATCAATAATAAAAGTTGAACGTAAAATTGCCATTTTTTTGATGCCATTTTTTTCTTTTTCTTGCCAAACATCATAATCAGCACAAACTTTACCTTCTGTATCAGCTAATAAATCTATTTTTAAGCCAAATTTAGCAATAAAATCCTGATGACTGTTACAAGTATCTTTACTCACCCCTAAAATTACGGTATCTAATTGGTCAAATTCTGTAGCCAAACTGGTAAAATCATTGGCTTCAATAGTACAACCTGGAGTATCATCCTTAGGATAAAAATATAACACTATATTTTTTTTGGTTTTGAAAGCAGCTAAATCAATTATTTCATTGGTTTGATTTAAAGTTTTGAAATTAGGTGCAATTTGATTTTTGCTTAACATATTGTGTCCAGAATTAATCTAAAATAGTAATATTATCACCGCATTTCACAGTGCCAACTTGAATGATTTCTGCATACACACCAACATGAGCCTGATTATGTTGCGCGGCAGTGCGTAAAATACGTTTGTCTTGCGGCAAATCACCTTGTGCCAGAGTAGTCATAACACAGCGCGGACAATGATCGGTGATTTTTAATTGAAGTTCTGAACCAATAGCTAAAGTTTTACCCAACCAATTACTTTCTAAAAAGCCAGTTGCCGCAGTATTTAAAACTATGTTTGGACGAAAGCGTTGAATTTCAAAACTACCTTCTGGATACAAACGTTTTAATTCTTCTAGGGTGGATGTAGTTAAAACGTGTAAATTAGCTAAATCAAAAAAAGTCCCCTTGGGCATATCTTCATCAGTCACAATATCATTGTTATCCAATTCTGGAATATCTGGCCAATATTCTTCTAGTTGTGGATTTTGTGGTACTTGTGAAATCAAGCTAACTTTGCGACCTAAAACAGTAGATAAAGCTGCATTAATATTTTTACCTGAACTTTGTAATTGAGTTCCGTCTGGTAAAGTAATTGTAAATGATGCAGTAGTTAAATTGGTGTAATTAGCCTGAAAAGCAAACATATTCGGCCATTTTCTAGGATTTTTTGCACTGGCTATAATGCCTGTGTCTTCGTCCAATAAAGCAAAGGCACGATCACCAGTTAAACCAGATGCTGCAATATGACTAGAAGTTAAAGCCTCACCCTGCATGGATTTAACTGGATAACGCCATAATGATTGAACAGTTGTAATTGAATTTGCTGACATAATAATCCTCATGTATTTTTTGTCAGAGATTATTGTACCCCCACTGTTATGAAAATTCTGCTTTTGTCTAAAAAATAGCGACTATTTATTTCGTAACTGTTCTATTTCTCTAAGACTTAAACCAGTTTTTAAAGCAATAGTATCAACATCTAATACGTCTAATAATTTTTTTGCAATGGCTAAATTTTGTTGTTTGATGCCTCTTTCAAGACCTCGTTCAAGACCTCGTTCAATTCCCTTTTTAATACCTATTTTTACACCTTCTTTTTCAGCTTCTTCCTTAGCATAATCCATGGTATTTTTATAATCCAATTGAGCCTTAATATCAGACTGATAACTAAATTTATCATTTTCATTTAATGCTAAAAATTCTGCAACTTGAAATGCATCTTTAATCAACGCATCTTTTGCCAAAGTTTTAGGTATAGACTGACTTTCTGCTAAATGATTTAGATAATAAAGCCAATAATCAAAATGGCTAGATAATTCCTTTTCCTGCTTTTTAAACAGTGGCATTTGAATATAATAATAAGTCAATTTATCATAAAAAACAGTCTTCTTTTTTACATCAACTAATTTAACTTCGGTCAAATAATCTTCATTATCAGGATCATCATCTATTACAAAATCCAAAATCCCCACAAAGAATATTTTTTTTAAACGGTAATCCCAATCACCTTTTTTAGATAGTTGCTGAATTGGAAAGCTAGTATAAAACACACTTCTGTCTTTAAAGTATTTTTGTTTGGCACGTTGTAACTCAACAATGAAGCTATTGTTTTTTTCATCTATACAATACACATCATAAACCGCTTTTCTATCGACAACATTTAAGCCTAACTGCTCAAGATTTCTGTATTCAATATCAACAATTTTATGCTCTATTTCTAACAAATCATTCAAAAAACTGATTAAAAAGCGTTTGTTTTCCTCAGATCCAAAAATACGTTTAAAACCAAAGTCTGTAAATGGATCAATATATTTATCGGTTATTGTTATGCACATATCAAATTACCTAATTATTTTTTACATTCACTTTTTTTAGCCATTGAGAACGTAAATAAAGTTCTTCAACTTTTTGCCGAGCCCACGGAGTTTTGCGTAAGAATTTAAGACTGGAATTAAGACTAGGATTAGAATTAAAGCATTTGATATTGATACGCTTACCAAGCTCTTCCCAACCATAATCATCTATTAATTTAGTTACAATAGTTTTGAGTGTTATTCCCTCTAATGGGTTTTGAACCCGAGTATCATTCATCGTTGGGTTTAGGAGAGGCTTTTTTGTGAGCTGAGGCTTCAGATTTTTTAACGCGAATTTCATTTCCTTCTATTTCTTTTGCATTGAGGTTTTTTATCGCAGCTTTAGCTTCGCCGACTTTAGGCATTTCGATAAAAGCAAAACCTTTAGAAAGTTTTGTTTCTTGATCCATGACTAAAGAGCAGGATTGTACTGTGCCAAAAGTTTCAAAGGTTTCTTTCAACGTTGATTCTGTGGTAGTGCGCGCTAAGTTTCTAATGATTAATTTCATAATTAAGTGTACTTTATTTCAAGTGAAATGTTGGGTTACTAAAGGCATGTAACCCAACCTTATATCTTGATTTTTTTGTTAGAAATTTTTTAATAATACAAATGATTTTTCTATTGTAGTAGAACCAATGCCTTTAACATTTAACAAGCCACTCAAACTATTTATATCATCCATAAGTAATGCTGTTTTTATTTTATTGATTGCGTCACTTCTCAATTGAGACTTCTCTTTGATTAAAGTATCACTTAAACTCATAAAAATATTTTTAAACCTGTCATATAAATCATCTTTTGCCCTAGGGTCAAAATACCATATTTCAATTGGTATATCACATTTTGAAAGATAATCTTTCATTATTTTAATAGAGTCTTCTTCTTTAATTCCTCCTTTACTTGCTCCTAAAAGGGGGAAAGCTATTGATTTAATATCTTTTGAGATATAAGAATCAATAAATTTTTGCAAGCCTTTTTCTAAATATTCTTTTTTTGTAGAATATTTCCAATGGTCTTTAGTAGGAAAGTTTAATATTTTAGTATAGCCTGAGTCTTCTTTATTGCTATTAAGAGTATAAATCCATAGGTTGCCAATACGAATTGACCCATTATCGCAAAACCGTCTATATTTATTGAACATTTCTGGGTATCTAAGCCTAAATTCATACGCAATTCCCGCTCCCATCACACCAACACAATTGACTGTATTTACAATTGTTTGGCATTCAGTTGTAAAAATATTACCTTCTTTAATTTCTATCATTATTTAGCCTTAGAAAAAAACATGCCTATTTACACTTACCTCAATATTACCAAGTTGATAATTATTGTCTATGTATTGTTTAGACTTATTGGATGAACAATATATAGCTACAAGTTTTGCTATTTCTAATTTTTCATAAATTAGAACTTCTGCCATCATACTCCATTCTATAAATTCTTCATCTTCATGACCATTCCAGCTACGACTCCATATTTTATCCCACGCCATTTGTGATAAGTTATTAATATTGTTGAAGTAGGAAGTATTATATGACGCAGCATTTCCATTTGTAAAAATAGAATTTTTTAAAAGAAGTAAATCTTTATCAAATGCTAGTAATACAACAGAATCTTTAAACATTGTTTGATTTCTGTATAACATTGCATTTCTTGGATTAAAATACAATGGAACATAATCGTGAATATTTCTGTTATATATTGGTTCTATTTTATTTCTTCTGGAATTAACTTCTTGATTACTTATATCTATTTCTTTATATGGATTATTATGGGAAAGTAAACCATATTTGAATATTGAATCAAGATTGTTGATATGTGTCATATGGTCAATTGTTGCTATATTAGAATTTTCTATTATAGTTAATGCGTCACCTCTATCCATTGTTCTACTTATTTATTAAAGCCTCGTGATTTTTTCCTTCAACAGTAAAATGTTGGGTTACGAATAACCCAACCTACGTGGCTATTCACCAAGCTCTTTGCTAACAAAAACTTTTGAAAAATCAGTTATCCCAATTAGCTACAAATTTGACATTTATGATTTTCTCATTTCTCTGCTCTACATAACAGGAAAAATGAGCCATCCATAAACGTTTACGAATTTCAGTCATAATTCTAGTGTCTTTTTTAGAACCATACACTTTTATTTCCATTTCATTATTTCTAGCTAATGTAATTATTTCTTCATAACTTAATTTATCTGATTGAATTAAATTACAAAAAACACGAACCTCTTCTTCAATTATTGAACCGTTATAGCTAACAATGCGAGAAAGTATAAAAAATATAACAATAACAATAATAATGGTAATTTTTTTCATAAATAATAAAAATTAAACCCGATAAGTGATTCTTTCCTAAAAACATAACGCCCAAATCACTTGATGTAAAAAGGGGCGGAAATTTTGCATCGCAAAAAACCGTGACGCTTTAAGCTGTCCTCTGGATTTTTTTGCTATGTATTTTTAAAACCTTAATTGCATATTAAGTTTAAAATAGACTTTTCCATCATTTTCTAAAATTAGTCTACCAAACCGGTGTCTCGTCGTTGACGGAGTGTCAAATTTAATATTTTCAAATAAA
>DAOUSJ010000020.1 GCA_030627285.1 Methylococcaceae bacterium
CGATTAATAGCTTTATGGGTAATTTCTACTCGTTCACATTCATCAGAAAACATCACTGTATGTTCAGCAATAATTCCACCAGCACGAATACTAGAAAAGCCAATTACATCATGCCCACGCGCACCTACAATTCCCTGTCTATTATAAACAGCACAAGCATCTAAATCACGTCCTAATGAATTTGCAATAGTTTCACCCATTTGCAAAGCAGTTCCAGATGGCGCGTCTACCTTATGTCTATGATGGGTTTCTATAATTTCTATATCAGTAAAATCGCCCATAACTTTAGCAGTCATTTCCAATAATTTTAACGATAAATTCACCCCAATACTCATATTAGGCGACATAACTATCGCAATTTCTTCAGCGGCTTTAGCAATTAAATCCTTTTGCGCATCAGTGTATCCTGTAGTACCGATAACCATTTTTTTACCAGCTTGTCTACATATTTCCACATATTGCATAGAAATTTCAGGGCGGGTAAAATCAATAACCACATCAAAATCATTCACAACTGCAGCCAAATCAGAATTTATTATCACTGCTTCTGGAGCTTTATTACCCATGATTTTACTAACGCATTCACCTACTGAAACTCGTGAAATTGCTGCCGTCAATTGACCTAAATCTGCGACCGCTTCCAGCAAAGACAAGCCCATACGCCCTGAAGCACCTACAATTGCTATTCTCATATTGTTATTATCCTGTGTTAAAATTTATCAAAAAAACTTTTTACCCCATCCATAAATGAATGCTCTTGTGGGCTATGTTGTTTACCACCACCTACCAGTAAAGAATTTAATTTTTCAACTAATTCTTTTTGATTTTTAGTTAAATGCACTGGAGTTTCAATTTGCACTCTACACAACAAATCACCAATAGCTCCACCACGCACAGGTTTTATACCCTTAGACCGCAAACGGAATAATTTTCCAGTTTGAGTTTCAGCAGGAATTTTTAATTTAACTTTGCCATTTAAAGTAGGTACTTCAATTTCTCCGCCTAAACAAGCAGTTGGGAAATTAATTGGCACTTCACAATACAAATTTGCATCTTCACGAGTAAAAATGGCATGTTGTTTAACTTGGATTTCTACATATAAATCCCCAGATGGCGCACCATTAGCACCAGCTTCACCTTCACCAGATAAGCGAATTCTATCCCCTGTATCCACGCCAGCAGGTATTTTTACCGATAAAGTTTTAGTTTCTTGAACTCTACCTTGACCTTGACATTTACGACATGGATCTTTAATTTGTTTACCAGCACCATGACAAGTAGGACAAGCTTGTTGCACCGAAAAAAAGCCTTGTTGCATTCTAACTTGGCCTTGTCCGTGACACATGGAACAATTTACTGGCATAGAACCTTTTTTAGCTCCTGAACCACGGCAATCACCACATTGAGTCAATACAGGAATTCGGATTTTTGGTTCTGCACCAATAACAGCTTCTTCCAAACTTAACTCAAGATTATAACGTAAATCTGAGCCACTTTGAACACTACTACGCTGTCTGCTACCACCAAACATATCGCCAAAAATATCCCCTAAATTATCTCCAAAGCCTTCTGCGCCAAAACCACTTTGTTGACCACCACCTACCGAATTATCCACCCCAGCATGACCAAATTGGTCGTAAGCAGAACGTTTTTTTGGATCAGATAAAATCTCGTAAGCTTCTTTAACCTGTTTAAACTTTTTTTCAGCTGCTGCAGGATTATCAGTATTTCTATCAGGATGAAATTTCATTGCAGAACGACGATAGCTTTTTTTAATTTCAGCTTCACTAGCGTTTTTATTCACATCTAATAGTTTATAAAAATCTTCTTTTGCCATTTTTTGGTATGTATCCTATGGAATTAAGTTTAATTTATGCTGGATATTTTAACATTTATTTTAAGCAGGTAGCAGATGGCAAATAAAAAGTACGCTAGATTATAGCAAGTTAGTAATTGAGGCTTGAAAAAACTGTGAAGAAAAGAGATTGGAGACATTTCTATGTTGCCATATTCATTGATTTCTATTTTAGTAAAGTAAATCCTATAAAAATTTATCAGCTAATACATTTTGCCATTGCATAATTTCACCTTAATATTTGTAAAAAAGGGCTGTACTAGACAACCCTTAATTTTCATGAGATCAAAATTTAATCTTTTTTAACTTCTTCAAACTCAGCATCTAAAGCATCATCATCAGGAGCTTTAGGAGCTTCTTCAGATGTTGCGCCTTCTGCACCAGCAGCTGCTTGTTCCGCATAAACTTTTTCGGCTAATTTACCAGACAATTCAGTTAAAGCTGTAGTTTTAGCTTCAATATCGTCTTTATCATCACCTTTCAAAGCCGCTTGCAATTCTTCAATCGCCGCATCAATAGCAGTTTTTTCTTCCGCAGTAACTTTATCGCCTAAATCTTCAACCGATTTTTCAGTTGCATTCAACATACCTTCAGCACTATTACGCGCAGAAACTAATTCAGTAACTTTACGATCTTCATCCGCATGCGCTTCAGCATCTTGCACCATACGATCAACTTCTTCATCCGACAAACCACTAGAAGCTTTAATCACAATAGATTGTTTTTTGCCAGTAGCTTTATCTTTAGCCGAAACATTCAAAATACCATTCGCATCAATATCAAACGCTACTTCAATTTGTGGAGTTCCACGACGAGCTGGCGGAATGTCCTGTAAATCAAAACGACCTAAAGATTTATTTCCAGCAGCAACCTCACGCTCACCTTGTAATACATGCACAGTTACCGCAGTTTGATTATCTTCTGCAGTAGAAAATGTTTGCGCCGCATTCGTAGGAATAGTAGTGTTTTTCTCAATTAATTTAGTCATTACAGCACCCATAGTCTCAATTCCTAAAGACAACGGTGTAACATCCAATAACAATACATCAGTAACATCACCACCTAACACACCTGCTTGAACCGCTGCGCCTAAAGCTACAGCTTCATCAGGATTTACATCTTTACGTGGCTCTTTACCAAAAAAACTTTCAACTAATTCTTGAACTTTAGGCATCCGTGTTTGACCACCGACTAAAATTACATCATTAATTTCAGAAGCTGATAAACCTGCATCTTTTAATGCAGTCATACAAGGTGCTTTAGTACGTTCAATTAAATCATCAACTAATGACTCTAATTTAGCCCGAGTTAATTTAACATTTAAATGTTTAGGCCCTGTTGCATCAGCAGTCACATACGGCAAATTAATGTCTGTTTGCTCAGTAGATGACAATTCAATTTTCGCTTTTTCAGCCGCTTCTTTTAAACGTTGTAAAGCTAATGGATCGCTATGTAAATCAATGCCATTTTCTTTTTTAAATTCATCCGCTAAAAAGTCAATAATACGCAAATCAAAATCTTCACCACCTAAGAAAGTATCGCCATTAGTAGCTAATACTTCAAATTGATGTTCGCCTTCAATTTCAGCAATTTCAATAATTGAAACATCAAATGTACCACCACCCAAATCATACACTGCAATAGTAGTATCACCTTTAGGTTTATCCATCCCAAAAGCTAATGCAGCCGCTGTTGGCTCATTGATAATTCTTTTTACATCTAAACCAGCAATTCGACCAGCATCTTTAGTCGCTTGACGTTGTGAATCATTAAAATAAGCTGGAACAGTAATAACCGCTTCAGTTACTTCTTCACCTAAAAACGCCTCTGCGTCTTTTTTCATCTTCATTAAAATGCGTGATGAAATTTCAGGTGCTGCCATTTTATTACCATGACATTCGACCCAAGCATCACCATTTTCTGCTTCAATGATTTTGTAAGGCACCATTTTGATGTCTTTTTGAACGACTTTTTCTTTAAAACGACGACCGATTAAGCGTTTAATTGCAAATAAAGTATTTTCAGGATTAGTAACTGCTTGACGCTTAGCTGATTGCCCAACTAAAACTTCATCATTCGCTGAAAAAGCAATAATAGACGGTGTAGTTCTTGCGCCTTCACTATTTTCAATTACTCGTGCAGTACCATTTTCTAATACAGCCACACAAGAATTAGTCGTCCCTAAATCTATACCTATCATTTTAGCCATTGAATCCTCCAAATTAGATTTTGTAAAAAATTAAAAGTTGTTAATAACAAACATGGGGTTATCTGTTTGAATTTCAAGTTAATACAGCTTAAACTGCTTTCGAAACCACTACCATGGCAGGACGAATTAAACGCCCATTCAAGCTATAACCTTTTTGAAATACATTTAACACTGTATTAGCTTCAACATCTGCTGCAGGCTGCATAGTCATAGCTTGATGCAACTCAGGGTTAAAACTTTCACCAGTAGGATCAATTTTTTGAATATTGTATTTTTTAAATGCAGTTTCAAATTGTTTCAAAGTTAACTCCGAACCTTCACGGAATTTTTGGACTGCTTCACTGTCACCAGTAACTGCTTGTAAACCTAACTCCAAACTATCAATAACAGCTAATAATTCTTTTGCAAAACCCTCCAAGGCATATTTATGTGCATTCTCCAAATCCTTTTGCGTTCTACGTTTTAGATTTTCCATTTCCGCTTGCACACGCACAGCTTTATCTAAATTTTCCGCTGCCTGTTGTTGAGCTGCCAGCAATTGAGTTTGTAATAACTCCAAATTTACCTCAGCATCATTTAAAATCACCTCATCATCTAATACGGTAGAATTTTCCTCAACTTCCTCAACTTCCTCAACTTCCTCAACTGCTTCAATTTCTTCAACTGCTTCAGTTTGATTATCCAGTTCCAACTCAACTGATTCTGCTGGTTCTTGCTCTGATTCCTTACTCATGTTTGCTTACTGCCTCCATTAAGAGAATTAAATTAAATTACCTGCAAACAGATTTGAGGTTGCAAGAGCTAGAATTCAAGGCTTAGCTAAGATTTTGGACGACTAAATAATTCTGGTGCTGGTTGAACTTGATCTTCTTGCAAACAATCATAGGCTGCTTCATCATAACGAATCCGCATAGATTGAGTATTTTTACGCTCTTTCAAAAATTTATCCGCCTCCACTTCAGTTAAATCCCCTAACATATGCTTAGAAATACAAGCACAAGTTTTATTCAATTTATCCACATCCTTATTAGTATTTTTAGAATGTTTTAGCTCACGTTGCACACACTCTTTAGTAAAAGTATTTTCAAAACTTTCTTTTTCCACATCCGTAACCACACCACCTGCTGCAGGGCTTAAATTATTCTTGGGCGCACTATTCTCTTCATCTGCACACCCACTGAGTAAACTTATTAATACCACACTGCTTAGAGCTAAAATTGGAAAATTTATTGGTTTCATAATCATTAATTGCATTAAAATTTTCGTAAAAAAGTTACTGTAGCATTTAATAGTAGCTGATGCTACTGACAGGAATTTTTATCCTGATAGCATTAGAGAATAACTTGCGAGTCCCATGTGCTTAACTTATGCTTATGTCTACTATGAAAATTTAGCAACGGATATTATGACTATAGCAACGCAATTATTTGAGCAAGCACAACAAGTAATTCCTGGTGGCGTAAATTCACCAGTACGTGCATTTAAAGGTGTTGGTGGCACGCCAATTTATATGGATCATGCTCAAGGTGCATATATTTTTGATACTAATAATAAAGCTTATATTGATTATGTAGGTTCTTGGGGGCCGATGATTTTAGGACATGCACATCCAGAAGTCATTAATGCTGTAACTAGCACTGCTGCTAAAGGTTTAAGTTTTGGCGCGCCAACTGAATTAGAAACCAAACTCGCAAATAAAGTTTGTACACTAATGCCAGCAATAGAATTAATCCGCATGGTTAGTTCTGGCACTGAAGCCACTATGAGTGCAATTCGACTTGCACGCGGCTACACTGGACGCGACAAAATTGTTAAATTTGAAGGCTGTTATCATGGGCATGCAGATTCTTTATTAGTCAAAGCAGGTTCTGGAGCCTTAACTTTAGGTGAACCCAGTTCCGCTGGAGTTCCAGCCGCATTTGCCGCTGAAACCGTCACTCTAAGTTATAATGACATCCCAGCAGTACAAGAATTTTTTGCTGCACATGGTGAAAAAATTGCCGCAATTATCGTAGAACCAGTTGCTGGAAATATGAACTGCATTCCACCAATTGCAGGTTTTTTGGAAACTCTACGCACAGTTTGTGATGAACATGGCAGCGTGTTAATTTTTGATGAAGTGATGACAGGTTTTCGGGTAGCTTTAGGCGGCGCACAAAGTTTATATAAAGTTACTCCAGACTTAACCACCTTAGGCAAAATTCTTGGTGGTGGTATGCCAGTAGGAGCTTTTGGCGGCAAACGTGAAATTATGCAACACATCGCACCATTAGGCTCGGTATATCAAGCAGGAACTTTGTCTGGAAATCCAGTGGCAATGGCAGCAGGTTTAAAAACCTTAGAACTAATTTCAGCTCCGCATTTTTATACTCATTTAACCAACAAAACCCAAAAATTTGCTGAGCAAATGCAACAAGCTGCCCAAGATGCTGGAATCCCAATGGCAATTAATACTGTTGGTGCTATGTTTGGACTCTTTTTTAGTTCTGAAACTAAGGTCACAAATTTTTCCCAAGTAATGCAAACCAATCAAAACCAATTTAAAAGTTTTTTTCATGGCATGTTAGCTCAAGGAGTATATTTTGCACCTTCAGCATTTGAAACTGGTTTTATTTCGGCTGCACATACCCACACAGATTTAGAAAAAACTATCTCCAAAGCACAGCAGGTTTTTGCAACTATCAGCAAAACCTAGATTATGTTAATTACTCCCAAAATTTTACCTGAATTAATTCAAGCTATTATTACTGACATTGAAGCTAATGCCGAAGTAGTTACTGAATTAGACCGCATCTTGGGCGATGGCGATCATGTAATTAATTTACAACGCGGTTTAAACGCCGTAGCAGCTAAAGTTGCTGATTTAAGCGAATTAGAATGGTCAACCGCATGGCAACAAATTGGCATGTTGTTAATGTCAACTATGGGTGGAGCTTCTGGTTCATTATTCGGCACATTTTTTTTAGCCCTCAGCAAAGTTAATAACAATAATACTGTAACTCAAGCCGCATTTGCGCAAGCATTTATGCAGGCTGTAACTAAAGTCAAACAACGTGGTAAAGCCGAAGCTGGCGAAAAAACTATGTTAGATGTATTAATCCCAGTAGCTGAACATTTACAACATAATTCCCAAGCCAATATCAGCCTAACAAATACTTTAATTCAAGTAATTACAGTAGCTGAAACTGGGGTTGAATCGACTCGAGAAATGTTGGCTACTAAAGGACGCGCATCTTATTTAGGCGAGCGTTCACTTGGACGTTTGGATGCTGGTGCTAAAACCAGTCAATTAATCATTAATACTATTGCAACTACTTTACAGGCACATATAACATGAACTCACTTGAATTTCTTGGTATAGACCATCACAGTGTTTATTCATCTGATTTGGAAAAATCTAAGGTTTTTTTTAATGAAATTTTGGGTTTAGAAATTGATCCTAATCGTCCATCAAGCTTAAAATTTGCTGGAGCTTGGTTTAAAATTGGTGCTAATGGACAAACTATTCATTGTTTATGTTTACCAAATCCAGACCCTGTAACTGGCAGACCTGAACATGGAGGTTTAGATAAACATGTAGCAGTTAGAATTCGTGATATTGAACCTTTAATTGCCCGTTTAGATGCGCATAAAATTTTTTATACTCGCAGTAAATCTGGTCGTAGAGCCATTTTTGTGCGAGATCCAGATGCAAATGCTATTGAAGTTATTGAGGTATCAAGTTGAAAGAATTAACTCTGAATGTTATACAATCACCAACTTTAACTACGAAATTATAGAATGCGCTTAAAAACTGAAGCAATTACCTACCAACCTACGGAAATCAAGCTACACAAACTTTCAAAAATATTAGAAATAAGTTTTGATAATGGTGCTAACTTTAATTTACCTTGTGAATATTTACGTGTATTCACACCTTCAGCTGAGGCTTTAGGACATGGAGCTGGACAAGAAATTTTACAAGTTGGAAAACAAAATGTTGGGATTGATGAATTAAAACCAGTAGGTCATTATGGGATTACCCCAGTGTTTACTGATGGACATCAAACTGGCATTTATACTTGGAGTTTGTTATATAAATTAGGTGCTGAATATGAAACTTTATGGGCCGGCTATTTAGCAGAATTACAAGCTAGCGAACAAAGTCGTAACAGTTAAGCCTAAAATAATTTTTAATATAATCTACATAATCAGGACAAAAGCATGACCAATGATAAAACCACCCATTTTGGCTTTAAACAAGTAGCTGAAGATGACAAAGTAAATTTAGTACGCGGTGTATTTGATTCAGTTGCCGGTAAATATGATGTGATGAATGATTTAATGTCATTGGGAATTCATCGAATCTGGAAACGGATTTCAATTCAATTAGCACATGTACGCCGTGGGGATAAAATTTTAGATTTAGCTGGCGGTACTGGCGATTTAACTTTATTGTTTGAAAAACGTGTGGGTAAAGAAGGTGAAGTGGTTTTAGCAGATATTAACGCTGAAATGTTACATAACGGTCGTGATCGATTAATTAATAAAGGTTTAGCCACTAATATTCGTTATGCGCAAGTGAATGCTGAATATTTACCTTTCGCGGACAATAGTTTTGATTGTGTTAGCATTGCTTTTGGTTTGCGGAATGTGACTAATAAAGATCAAGCTTTGCGTTCCATTTTGCGAGTTTTAAAACCAGGTGGGCGTTTAATCGTACTAGAATTTTCGCATCCAACCAACAAACTCACAGAAAAAGTTTATGATTTTTATTCATTTAATATTCTGCCTAAAATTGGGGCATTAGTGGCACAAGATGAATCCAGTTATCGCTATTTAGCCGAATCTATTCGTATGCATCCAAACCAAGATGAATTAAAAACCATGATGGAAACTGCAGGTTTTGATCGTTGTGAATATTTTAATATGTCTCAAGGGATTGTAGCTGTACATCGTGGTTATAAATTTTAAGGAATGCAAATGAAAGCTGCACATGTAAATAATTATTTAAGCGAACATGAGTATTTAAGTGGTGAAAAAATTAGCCAATTAAAACATGAATATATTGCTGGCGAAGTATTTGCTATGGCAGGTGCTAGTCGTAAACACAATATTATTAGTGCTAATATTGCTAGATTATTTGGCAACCATTTGGAACATACTGCCTGTATAACTTTTAATGCAGATATGAAAGTTAAAGCCCTAAATAATTTTTATTATCCTGATGTATTAGTAGTTTGTGATGATGCTGATGGAGATGATTATTACACTGAAAAACCGTTAATTATTGTCGAAGTATTATCCAAATCTACCCGCCGCATGGATAGAACACATAAAATGCAGGCATATAAAAATATTCCTGAGTTACAAGAATATGTCTTAATTGAACAAAATTATGTGGATGTAGAAATTTGTCGACGCAATAATCATTGGCAATCGGAACATTATTTTTTGGGTGATGAAATTACTTTTAAAACCTTAGAGTTGACCTTAACAGTATCGGAAATTTATCAAAGAGTTCAAAACGAAGATATGCAATTGTATTTGGAGGCTTTAGCTTCTGAAACTGAAAATTTACAACCATAACCCCAATCATAAAGATGTTATTTAAACCTGTAATTATTAATGCCTTAGAAATTACACTCAATCAATATATTAATTTAGACCAAAACTTACCATTAAATTTAGCTGAATTAGCTGGCAAAGTTATTGCAATCACAGTTACACCATTTAATGAAACATTTTATTTGTGTCCTAATGCCGATTCAATTCAATGCCTAGAAAACTTTGTGGGTGCTATTGACGTTAATCTTACAGGTTCTGTATTTGCTTTAGGATTCATGGGAATTTCTACAACTTCAAATGCTGGAATTCAAATGGGTCAAGTGACAATTACTGGAGATGTTAATTTAGGTCAACATTTGCAACAATTTTTCCAACATATTGAAATTGATATTAGCACAAAATTATCACCATATATTGGTTCTAGTTTTGCTCAACAATTGAATAATTTTTTTCAAGCTGGAATTCAATGGCAACATGAATCTATTCATAGCTTGCAATTAAATTTAAACGAATTCTTACAAGAAGAAACTCAAACTTTACCTACAATACCTGAAGTTGAATTATTTTACACCGAAATTAAACAACTTAACTTACATTATGAGCGTTTAGATACACGTTTACATGCCATTTTGCGACAATTGCAACATAAGGAATTATAGTGATCCACCCGAAAATTTTACTGCGTATTGTCCGCATCAAATGGATAATGCTGTCGCACGGTTTAGATGAAATTATTTTAACCAGCAAATTTTTTCAACCCATTCGCTACTTAGTATATTTATCACCTTATTTTTGGTTAAAAAAAGATAAATCCAGTCGTGGAGTTAGAATTAGACGTACTTTAGAGGATTTGGGGCCTATTTACGTCAAACTTGGACAAGCTTTATCTACACGTAAAGATCTATTGCCCGAAGATATCGCGAATGAATTAGTTAAATTACAAGATAATGTACCACCTTTCAATAGTAAAATTGCCATTGATATTATTGAAACCTCTTTATCTATGTCTATTCAGGAAGCGTTTAAAGAATTCGATCCTACACCATTAGCTTCAGCATCAGTAGCACAAGTCCATACAGCCGTATTACATACTGGCGAAGAAGTAGTAGTTAAAGTTTTACGCCCGAATGTAGAGGCAAAAATTCATGCTGATGTAGATTTAATGTATGAAATTGCTAAAATAGCTGAAAAAATTTGGGATGATGCAAAAAGATTGCGGGTAGTTGAAGTAGTGGCAGAGTTTGAAAAAACCACTTTAGATGAATTAGATTTAATTCGTGAAGCTTCAAATGCAGCTAAGCTAAGACGCAATTTTTTAAATTCAGAAGCCTTATATGTACCTGATATTCATTGGGAATTTACCCGTGCTAAAATAATGGTCATGGAACGCATTCACGGAATCCCAGTGGGTGATATTCCTGCTTTACGTGCAGCTGGTACAGATTTTCAAAAATTAGCTGAACGCGGTGTAGAAATATTTTTTACCCAAGTATTTAGAGATAACTTTTTTCATGGTGATATGCATCCTGGAAATATTTTTGTAGAAGCACCAGATAAATATTTAGCCATTGATTTTGGAATTATGGGAACTTTATCTACTTCCGATCAACGTTATTTAGCTGAAAACTTTTTAGCTTTTTTTAACCGAGATTACCATCGAGTTGCACAAATGCATATTGAATCTGGCTGGGTTCCATATACAACTAGGATTGAGGATTTTGAAGCATCCATTCGCAGTGTTTGTGAGCCAATTTTTGAAAAACCATTAAAAGATATTTCTTTTGGCTTGTTACTATTACGTTTATTTCAAACTGCCCGCCGTTTTGATATGGTAGTGCAACCACAACTGGTATTATTACAAAAAACTCTGTTAAATATAGAGGGTTTAGGACGTGATTTATATCCAGAGTTAGATTTATGGAAAACCGCTAAACCATTTTTAGAAACTTGGTTTAAAGAACGTTTAGGCCCAAAAGCCAAAATTAAAGAAGTATTAAAGAAATTTCCAGAAGTAGCAGAAAATTTTCCAGAAGTCCCACAATTGTTATATCAAGCTTTGGATAATGCAGCCCAGAGTAAATATCAATTTGCTAACCATAATCAAGCTATGGAAACCTTAAACTTGCAATTATCCCAAAATCATAAAAACACAGTTAGAACTATTTTAATCAGTGCCATTATGATTAGTTTAGCGGTATTTTTTCAATGAAATTATTAATTTTTGGTTAATGCATTAATTAATTCTTCGATATTTTGAGGGCGATCTTGCGGCTGTACTGACATTGCCCAATCCACAGCTTCTAAAATATATGCAGGAAATTTGCGTTTAAAAGCTTTAATAGCTGGAACCATTGGATCTTGATTAATTCTATTTGGTGATGGTGGTGGCACCTTACGTTCTAAGCAAACCCTAATAGTTGCTCCCACAGCATAAATATCCGTCCATGCTCCTAAATTTGGTTTACTAGCATATTGTTCTATAGGTGAAAAACCATTGGTTAAAACTAAAGTTTGACTAGTTCTAGCAATATTAGTATTTTTTTGAATAGCTCCAAAATCTAATAACAGTGGCAAATTACCTGGACGAATCAAAACATTTCCAGGTTTAATGTCTAAATGCACCATTTTATTTTTATGAATGATTTCAATACCAGATAATAATTCTTTAAAAATTTGCACTAAAAATTCTTCATTAATTGGCACAACATGATCCAAAATTAATTTATTTAAGGCAATCCCATAATCATAAGTCATCACCATATACACTGTGGAATTAGCTTGAAAAAAATTAATTACCTCGACAATATTTTTATGCTTAAGTTTAGCAAGGATTTTCGCTTCTTCAAAAAACAATGCGCGCCCACGATTAAATAACACTTGATCTTCTTTGCTATTTGGCACCACTATATTATTCCAAGTTCTATGCGCTTGTCTTCTGGGCAAAAATTCTTTAATTGCAACTTGGAATTGATCCTTTAATTGCCGCGCTAAATACACCGAACTAAAACCACCATGCGCTAATTCTCGCTCTATCATATATTGATCTATAATAGTTCCAGATTGCAAATAATTCCATTCTGTTGGATAAGTTTTATGATCGTAATATTCGTCCATTAATGTCAATTCTTATAGGTAAAAAATGATAAAAAGTATGACCGCTTTTGCAAATAACACTGCTAGCATAGACAATTTAACCATAAATTGTGAATTACGCTCAGTTAATCATCGTTATTGTGATATAACCCTAAGATTACCAGAAAAATTTAGGTTTCTTGAGCCAAGTTTACGCACAACTATTGCTAATAATATAAAACGTGGCAAATTAGAGTGCAATATAAATTATAAATATTCATCTGAGTCACAAAACCTAACTATAAATTCACAAGCTGCTACAAAACTAATAAAAACAATCAGCGAAATTGAAGCCTTAATGCAAATAACACAGCCTTGTTCAGCATTGGATATACTAACATTTCCTAGCATTCAACAAGAACAAGTGGTGGATCAAAAAAAATTACAACAAGCTTTAGAAAATTTATTATTGCAAGCTTTAGAATCCATGTTACTTACTAGAGAACGTGAAGGTCAACAAATTAGCTTGTTGCTAGAAGCTCGTTGCCATAAAATAGCACATCAAGTTGCTATAGCACAGCAAAGAATTCCAATAGTTTTACAAAATATTCGCACTAAAATAACAAATAAATTTACTGAATTAGTTGCAGAACCAAATTTTGAACGCTTGGAACAAGAAATAGTGCTAATGTTGCAAAAGTTAGATGTTGCTGAGGAATTAGAGCGTTTAAAAATGCATATTATTGAAGTCCAAAGAATTTTAACTTTAAATGAGCCAGTTGGTAGACGTTTAGATTTTTTAATGCAGGAAATGAATCGTGAAGCTAATACTTTAGGTTCTAAATCTGCTGACCAAGAAATGACACAAATATCAATTGAAATGAAAGTATTAATTGAACAAATGCGCGAACAAATCCAAAATATAGAATGATGAATCAAGGTAATTTATATATTATTTCCGCACCTTCGGGAGCTGGAAAAACTAGTTTAGTGAAAAAATTATTACAAAAAGTTGATAATTTAACTGTCTCAATTTCACATACAACCCGCGCTAAACGTGCTAATGAAATAGATAGAAAAAATTATCATTTTATTTCAATTCCACAGTTTAAAGAAAAAATTGCTAGTGATGAATTTTTAGAATATGCTCAGGTATTTGATAATTTTTATGGCACTAGTCAAAAAAATATTAATCAGCAATTAAATCTGGGTATGGATGTTATTTTAGAAATTGATTGGCAAGGGGCGCAACAAGTTAAATTACAGCGACCAGAAGCTAAATCTATTTTTATTCTGCCACCTTCAATTCAAACTTTACAACATAGATTACAAGGTCGAGGACAAGATTCAAAGACTATTATTCAAAGAAGAATGCAAGATGCTGTAACAGATATTAGTCATTATGATGAGTTCGACTACTTGGTTATTAATGATGACTTCACTACAGCTTTGCAAGAATTAAAAACGATTGTCATTGCGAATAGATTACTACGATCATATCAACAAAATAAATTGGTAGATTTAATCAAAAACTTACTAAATTAATAACTTAAAGCTAAGTATTTTTATTAGTTAACCTCAGTAAATAATAAAACAATTGACAAAATAACCTCATCCCTCATATAGTTTAATTTTAAAATTTTTGGAGATAACAAAGTGACTAAATCAGTCCTGCAAGTAACTGATGAGACGTTTGATAAGATTGTACTCGAATCTGATACCCCTGTATTAGTTGATTATTGGGCTGATTGGTGTGGTCCATGTAAAATGATTGCGCCAATTTTAGATGCAATTGCTGATGAATATTCTGAAAAAATAGTAATAGCTAAACTTAATATTGACGACAATGTAAATACACCAGCAAAATATGGTGTCCGTGGAATTCCAACCTTAATGATTTTTAAAGATGGTCACGTTGAAGCTACCAAAGTAGGAGCTTTGACAAAATCTCAACTTTCTAGTTTTATTGATGATAATATCTAACTAAATAGTTTCCAAGTCCGTAACAAAATATTTGGACGGACTTGGATAATTTAAGTTATAATCACCTCTTGTTCTATTCTAGAACACCAATAAAAATTCTAAAGACCTGAGGCATTTCTTTGTCAAAATGGTATTCTTCTTATTGCTTTACCTCTAAAAAAAACACAAGCCATTGTATATGAATCTTACTGAGTTAAAATTAAAACCCATTGATCAACTAATTGAAATTGCTGACTCCCTTAAGCTAGAAAACGTAGCTAGAACTCGTAAACAAGAATTAATTTTTGCTATTTTAAAATCACAAGCTAAAAGTGGCGAAGATATTTATGGCGAAGGGGTCTTAGAAATTTTACAAGATGGTTTTGGTTTTTTAAGAACTCCAGGTTGCTCCTATCTTGCAGGACCTGATGATATCTATGTATCTCCTAGTCAAATTAGACGTTTTAATCTTAGAACTGGTGACACTGTTAGCGGAAAAATAAGACCACCAAAAGATAATGAGCGTTATTTTGCGATGTTAAAAGTTGAAAAAATCAACTATGAAACTCCAGAAAATGCTAAAAACAAAATTTTATTTTCCAATCTTACACCCTTATTCGCTAATAGCCGCTTTACTTTAGAACAAGGCAACGGTACTAGCGAAGATCTTACTTCCCGTATAATTGACTTAATCTCCCCTATTGGTAAAGGGCAACGTGGCCTCATAGTTTCACCTCCTAAAGCTGGTAAAACCATGATTTTGCAAAATATTGCCCACGCAATTGCTGAGAACAATCCCGAATGTTATTTAATGGTATTGTTAATTGACGAACGCCCAGAAGAAGTTACAGAAATGCAACGCTGTGTACGTGGTGAAGTTATTTCCAGTACTTTTGATGAGCCTGCGACTAGACATGTGCAAGTTGCAGATATGGTAATTGAAAAAGCCAGACGCATGGTAGAACACAAACATGACGTAGTTATTCTACTAGACTCAATAACTAGATTAGCTCGTGCTTATAATATGGTTGCACCTTCATCAGGAAAAATTCTTTCAGGTGGTGTCGATGCAAATGCCCTAGAAAAACCCAAACGTTTTTTTGGAGCCGCTAGAAATATTGAAGAAGGTGGTAGTTTAACTATTATTGCTACTGCGCTGGTAGATACAGGCTCTCGCATGGATGAAGTGATTTTTGAAGAATTCAAAGGCACTGGCAACATGGAATTACATTTAGATCGTAAAATTGCTGAAAAACGTATTTATCCTGCAATTAATATTAATCGCTCTGGCACTAGACGTGAAGAATACTTAGTTTCACCACATGAACTACAACAAACTTGGATTTTACGAAAAATTCTACAATCTATGGATCCTATGGCAGCTTCAGAATTTTTATTAGGTAAGATGAAAGATTTTAAGAATAATGCTAGTTTTTTTGCTTCTATGAAACGTAAATAAAATTTTATTTATTTAAATAACTTAACCATTGTTGCGCTAATATAGCCGTATGTGGATACAAAATAGCCTGTTCAAATGCATTCTCAGCTTGCGAAGCTTTGCGTAAATTAAAATAACTAACCCCCATTAACAAATAACTATCTCCCTGTTGTTGAAATTTATCTAATTCCAATGACTTCAGAAAAAATTGTACTGCTAACTGCCAATTTTTTTGTCGACTATAAATTTGCGCTAATTTTTCATAAGCGACAGCCGAGGGTTTTATTTGTATGACTTGATCTAAAATAGTTTTAGCCTGCAAATCTTCTTTAGCTTGTAACCAAGCTTCAGCTAATAACTCTAAATTATCCTTAGTTTGGGACACAGTTTTTTGCGTAAAAGCTTGTTGTAAAAATTGAGCAGCTTTATGAGGAGTTCCGGCTTGCAAAAATAATTTGGTTAAATCAATTAGTTCAGATTCAGATACAATAAAACCACGTTGATAAGCTAAATGTTTAATACTAGCCGCTTGCTGATAATTTTTTGCATTAAAATAAGCATCACTTAATTGTTGCCAATTAGCTTTATTATTCGGTTCAGCGTGCAATTGTTGCTCTAAAACCATCAAAACCGAAGTATAATCTTTTACCTTATAACTTAGTGCTAATTGTAATTGCATCCAAGCTTGTGGCGGTTTAGAAGTGGCTTTAATTGCTGATTTAACTAAATTTAATGCGGTGGTATATTCATGCTGCTGACTAAAAATATTCGCTAAAAACATAGCGGTTTTAGGTTTAGGATCTGAATTCTTTTTATTCCAAGTTTGAAAAATTTTCCAAGCCTCAGCTTGTTGTTGATTCGATAAATAATACTGCCCTAAACTAAATAACAGTTTTTGTTTAGCTGTACTTCCCAAAGCATTCCGCTTTAAACACTTTTTTGACCATATAATCGCTTCAGAGTAATTTTTTTGCGCCGCAAATACTGCAGCCAAACTTCGATACAATACCGCATTCTCATAATTACTCAATCTAGACTTCAAACCTTGATGTAAATATTTTTCTGCCGCAGCATAAGATTTTGCCGCTAATAATTTATCTACTTTCTGTAACCGATAATAAACAGATTTTGAAACCTCAGCCGCAAATACATTCCCATTCAAACTCCATAATATACACCCACACAATGCAATTTTATTAACACGTTTTTTCATCGTAATTTAAACTTAATTGTTTGCACAGCACGTTGCGCAACTCGTTGACCATTAATTAATTTTGGTTTGAATTTCCAACGCCGAATTGCTCTTAAAGCCTCTTTATTAAAGACTCCGCTAGGCTTGGATGCCACTACAAACGGGCTTTTTACAGTTCCAGCAGCCGTAATAATAAATTGCACTTTCACCCAACCTTCTTGCCGTCTTCTAGAAGCCCTTTTTGGATATTTAGGTGCAGTTTTATATGTAGCTCTTACATTAGAACTAATCCCGCTAGCCATTTTAGGTGCAGCTTTAGCAACTTTTTTAGGTTTAACTTTTTTAGGTTTAACTTTAGCAACTTTTTTGGGTTTAACTTTGACTGGTTTAGGCTTTACCTTAGGCTTAGGAGCAGGCTTAATAGCTTTAGTCTGAACCTTAGCAATTTTTTTAACTGGTTTAGATTTAGCTCTAATCTTAGGCTTAGATTTGACCCTAATCTTAGGCTTAGATTTAGCTCTAATTTTAGGCTTAGACCTAGGCTTAACTTTAGTTTTTATGACCTTAGTTTTTTTAATTACAATTTTAGGTCTTACTTTTGGCTTCGGTTTCGGTTTTGGTTTAAAAACTTTTAACTTAACATCTGAATTAGATAATAAATCAGGTTGCGATATTTCCACTTCTGGAATCTCCATCTCTGGCACGGACTTCGCCGCAACTGGAGTAGACATAGCCATGGAAAGTGGTGGTGGAGGCGGCGGTGGCGGTAATGACTCTTTAGGTAAAGGCTTGCGCTTAGTTTCAGGTTCTTTTTCTAATTTCTTTAATTTAATAAAGTCAATTACATTAACCACAGTTTGCAATTTTGGTTTCTCAGTTTGACTAATCATGGCCTGCATTAGCCAAAATAAAGTTAATGAAATCAGCCCACCAGCCAATAAAGCTAATGCTAAACGTTTTTCAGTCATTCATCACCAGTAGCAATAACTGCATTATTCACTCCAGCCAAGCGTATTTGATCCATAACTCGCACTAAAATTCCAGTTTTAGCCTCTTTATCCGCAGCAATTACTACTGAACCTTGAGGGTTTTCCGAATGTAGGCGCGTAACATTAGTTCTAACTGCGCGTATATCAACTAATTTTTTATCTATCCAAACTTCACCATTAGCTCTAATACCTACAATAATATGCCCTTGTTGTTTACTAACAGACGCTTTAGAAGCTGAAGGACGATTAATTTCAATCCCAGACTCTTTTACAAATGAGGTGGTGACAATAAAAAAAATGAGCATGATAAACACAATATCCAACATTGGAGTCATGTCAATATCAGCAGTTTGTTCTAATGTAGATCTACTGGATCGGCGACGCATAATAAGAATTAAAAGTTAAGTTGATGTTATGCTGGAAAATGCAGCGATGGATTAGTGGTATTTTAATAAGTCAGCTAAATTATGACCTTCATCACTAACTCGTTCTTCAATTAATTTACTGAAATATAAACCTGAAATTGCAATCACCATCCCAGCCATAGTTGGCACTGTAGCTTGTGAAACTCCAGCCGCCATAGCTCGTGCATTACCAGTACCAGTAACTGCTAACACATCAAAAACATGAATCATGCCAGTTACCGTACCCAATAAACCTAATAATGGACATAAGGCAATCAACATTTTAATAATTGGTAAAGTTTTATTCATACTAATTTTAGCTTGCGATAAACTACAATTTCTGATTGCTAAAGCCGCAAATGAAGCCTTGTCATGTCTGGATTCCCAATCTTGTAACCATTGTAAACGCAATTTTGGATAGCTAAATTTAAAAAACACTAAACGCTCAATAATTAAACTCCATAACAATATAGATACACCCAAAATCACCCATAAAATCGTACCGCCAGTATGTAAAAAACTTTCAATAGCAGTTAAAAATGTTGTAATAACAAACATTATTTTTCCAAGTAACGACTCAGTAAACCTGCACTTTGCTCATCCAAAATTTGAATTAACATGCGGCTTCTGGAAGCCAAAATGCTGTGTAAAAATAATAATGGAATCGCAATGCATAAACCTAGCATGGTAGTTACTAGAGCTTGTGAAATGCCATTCGCCATTAATTTAGGATCTCCAGTACCAAACAAACTAATCGCCTGAAAAGTTGCAATCATACCGGTAACTGTACCTAATAAACCTAATAAAGGCGCGACTGCAGCCAATAACTTAATCATGGATAACCCTGTTTCCAAGGCTGGAACTTCCCTAGTTATTGCCTCATCCAATAACAACTCTAAATTATCACTTTGGCGTTCACCACTTTCAGTTGCAGCCAACATTACTCTTCCTAAAGGATTATCCGAGCTAGCTTTTTGTTCTAACTGTGCATGCATTTTTTTACCTACACGTTCTAACAAAAATAATTTATATATCGCAAATACCAAACCTATAACACCCATAAACAAAATAATATAACCAACTACACCACCTTGTTTAATCCGTTCTTCAACATCAGGAGTTTGAATTAATAAACTTAAAATCACCCCACGAGTAGGATCAATCCCAACATCAAGTATTCCTTCAGTGGCAGCAGCCATATCTAATGCCATATCTTGATATTCAGCTTCAGGTTGTCTAGTTAAAGTAACTAATTTACCAGTTTCAGGTAAGTAACTTAAATAATTACCTTTAGATAACGCATTGAAATTTCCAATTCTAATCACTTTGCTAGACTCTGGTTGTCCAGCAACATTTAACACTTCAGTTTGAAAATGCACAATTTTGCCAGATTCAGTCATTTCCTGTTGCAAAGTAATCCAAAGAGTTTCAATCTGATCTATAGTAGGTAAAGCTTTGGTTTTGGCAATTTGATCTAAAACTTGACTCCGTTGTGGAAATTGCGCAGAAATCAAAGAATTATCTAAATTAACTTTTAAATCTCCAGCAACCTGCCGCACTACACTAAATAACTGGCCTAAATCGCCAGTATCTTGTTTTAAAATAGCTTCTAATTCAGCCAATTCAGTTTCATTATCAGCCACTTCAGTTTTTATTTTTTTTAACACTACATTTTGTTGCTCAAATTCAGCTTGCACACTAGATAATAATTCTGTTTGTTTATCTTTATCTGCTAAAAATTTAGCTTCACGGTCTTTATTTATTTTACCTTCTACACCTTGAGTTTTTTGCACATGACGTAATAATTGGGTTAAATCTAAATGTTCCGCCAAGGCAAAATTCAAACTACACCATAACAACAATGCTGTGACAAATAATTTCATTTACCTTGCTCCGCTGCTGTAATTGGTAAAATTAATAAATCAGGGGAGGCCTCTTTACGTGCAATCCTTAATCCATTGTGAATAACCGTACTATAATTAGTATCTAAAACCTGCCAACGTTTTTCAGTCTTATTCCAAAACCCAGTTTCACTACCATCTAAACGTTGATAGTACAAAGCAATACGCCCTAAACGTAAAAAATCTACTGGAATTTTAGTATTATCCAAAGTTATTTCAGCCTTATAAGCTTCAATAGTATTGCCATATTCGTTTTCAATTTGATAAGTTTCTAAAATCCGTCTAAATTTTTCCGCAGTATTAATATCCGCACGCAACATCATTGACTGTAATTTTTTCAAGCGTTGTTGTCTTTCAATAGCTAAAAAAGGCAAATCTAAGCCAATAAAAGATTCTAAACTTTCCATCATTCTTAAAATCAATGGGGTAATTTCAGCTTTAGTTACCGCAATATCTTTAATTTGCTGTTGTAAAGATTCACTTTCCTTAGCTTGATTTTTTAACACTGCCGCTAAATGCTGACTTTCTTGCTGAAAATTTTCTGTTTGCCGAATTGCAAATCTATATTTTGCTAATAATTGTGCTGCTTCTAAACTTAAATCATTTATTTTTTGTTGCGATTCTGCGGCTGCTTTTTGCGTAGCTTGTTCAATATGAATGACTTTTTCTAAAGTATCTTCAGCATAACAAGGTAGAGACAGCAATCCAAATATAAATGCGGTGTAAGCTATAGGTCGGCAAGATGAAGACATAAATTGTGAAATTATGATGTGAGTAAAAAAATAAATGCTTATAAATGGATAAGAAAGCAAAATTAATGCCTAAATTTATTAACTTTAGTTTAGAAAATGCAAAATACTATTTAAATCATGGAATTAAAAATTTTAATCTATTATTTCGCGCTAATTAAGCAATGTATAATCTCATTTTTAACTAGATTATTCCACGCTAAATATTATCTATTTAATAAAGTAAGTTATTTAACATAGTTCAATTATATTGTTCTAACTAAATAAATATACTTATAAAATTATTTAGCAAATTGGACTGAATATAAACCTGCATATACACCATCTTGAGCTAATAATTCTGTATGCGTACCACGTTCTACAATACAACCTGCATCAATTACTAAAATCAAATCTGCTTGTTGAATAGTAGACAGGCGATGCGCAATTATAATAGAGGTACGCCCTTGCATAACTGTCTTTAATGCTGCTTGAATTTGATGTTCAGATTCGGTATCTAAAGCTGAAGTTGCTTCATCTAAAATTAATAGCGGTGCATCTTTTAATAACGCCCGCGCAATTGCCAAACGTTGTTTTTGTCCACCAGATAATTGAATCCCATTTTCACCAATTTCAGTAGCAAATCCCTTCGATAAATTATTAATAAATCCAGTTGCTGCCGCACGTTCAGCGGCTAATTGAATTGCTTTCATATCAGCATCATACAAATCACCATAAGCTATATTTTCTGCTACTGAAGTGTTGAATAAGGTAATTTGTTGGGTTACTAGAGCAATTTGTTCACGCAAGTTTTTTAATTGATAATCATTAATCGGCACTCCGTCTAATAATATTTGACCACTTTGCGGCATATAAAACCGTAACAATAAATTAGTTATGCTACTTTTTCCACCACCAGAAGCTCCTACTAAAGCTACGGTTTGACCTGCTTGCACGCTAAAACTAAGGTTTTTTAAAGCTAAAGTATTACTATTCGGATAACTGAAATTTATTTGCTGAAATTCCAAGTTACCAACAGCTTTAGTGACTTTATAAGTGCCATTATCAATTTCATTGTTTTCATCAAAAACTTTAAATAAACTTTCTGCAGCCGCAATTCCACGTTGAATATTACTATTAGCTTCACTAAGTTGCCGCACTGGCTTAGGTAAAAAAAATGCCGCAGTTAAATAACTTACAAACTCGCCAGCACTAGAATCTTGCATTAAATACAAAGCTAAATACATTAAACCCGATAATGCAACTCCAATTAATAGTTGTAATAAAGGATTATGAATTGCCATAGTAGTTGCAAGTTTTAAATTTTGGCGGCGATTATTATCACTTTCAGTTAAAAAACGCTGAATTTCATGTTTTTTACCACCATAACTGCGCACTACTCGATGCCCATTAACTAGTTCGGAAGTAATATGTGAAATATTACCAATTGATTCTTGAATTAAAGTACTTAAACGCCGCAAACGTTTACTTACATAAGCCACCATCCAAATGATTAGTGGTGCTATACATAAAAACACTAACGACAATTGCCATTGAGTATAAAACAAATATGCCAACAAACCGATAACAGTTAAACCCTCACGGACAAAAGTACGTATAGAATCTGTAGTAGCTTGGGTAACTTCATTCACGTTATGCGTAATCAAAGCCATCAATCGTCCACTATTATTCACATCAAAATAAGCTGTGGGTAATTCAGTATATTTATTAAAAATTTTACAACGCAAAGCATGAATTACATTAGTAGATACTTTTGCCAAAAAATACGTACCTAAATAAGTTCCAATGCCACGAACTACAATTAATAACAATAATAATAATGGCAACATTTGCATCTCAGCAAAATTTTTAGCTTGCAAAGTATCGACAATATATTGAATTAAAGCCGCAAATAAAGGTTGAGTTGCCGCATAAATAGAATAGCCTAAAATACTAATTGCGAATGACTTCCAAAATGGAATTACAAAGGCAAATAATCTGCGATAACTATTTAATGCAGTTGCTTTAGGCTTAACATTTTTAGTCATGTTTAAAATTTCATTCGTGGTTTAAATTTCCAGCACAATTAATGCTAATACGTTCAACTTCCACACCTAATTTAACTGCGGTTAATTGTCCACCCCATAAAGCTCCAGTATCTATGCCATAACAATTATTCCCAGCATAAAAACCTAAAGTTGACCAATGTCCAAATACAATTTTCAGGTCTTTACTTTGACGTTGCGGCAAGCTAAACCACGGATATAAGTGTTTGGGTTGAGTACCTAAAGTACCTTTGTGTTTAAAATTTAAATCTCCATTCGCAGTACAATAACGAATCCGCGTAAACACATTCACAATAAAGCGAATCCGTTGCATACCAGTTAATTCTTCACTCCAATGCTGATCTTTATCACCATACATTTGCGCAAAAAACTCTTCATAATCATTGCCTTGTAAAACTTGCTCAGCTTCACGGGCTAATTGTTGAATTTTAATAAAATCCCAGTGGGGTAATACTCCTGCATGTAATAAACTAAACCCGTGTGCATGATAAAACAACGGTTGATGCCGTAACCAACAAATTAATTCATCCCTATCATGAGCATTTAAAATTGCGTCTAAAGTATCATGCTTATGCATTTTTTTCTGCGCATATACAATAGCTAATAAATGTAAATCATGATTACCTAAAACTGTAATTGCAGCTGTACCTAAAGATTTCACTAGCCGTAATGTCTCTAAAGATTGTGTACCACGATTGACTAAATCGCCAGTAAACCAAACTTGATCTTGAGTGACATCAAATTTAATAAAGTCTAGTAAGCGCAATAAATCTGTATAACAACCTTGAATATCTCCAATTGCGTAAATAGCCATTAGTGTAGTGTTCTTGGAATTGAAAGTGTAAAACGTGGAACATCAGCGTTAAATTTATCGCCATCATCGGATGCCATAGTATAACGACCCTCCATAATTCCAACTGAAGTTTCAATCATTGCGCCACTGGTATAACGAAAAACTTCGCCAGGTTTTAAATATGGTTGCTTGCCAATTACTCCACTGCCGCTGACCTCTTGAACTTTGCCATTAGCATCAGTAATTAACCAATGCCGATCTAATAATCGCGCCGCATTAGTGCCTGTATTCCGAATGCTAATAGTATATGCAAACACATAACGATTGTCAGATTCAGAAGATTGTTCTTCAATATAGAATGGTTTTGCTTCAATTGAAATGTTATTTTTTTCGCTCATAGTTATTTATATGCCAAAATAAGATTAATTTTGCGATTCATATTAACATTTTAGGACAGAAAACATTGCATATTCATATTTTAGGTATTTGCGGAACATTTATGGGTGGTCTAGCTTTAATTGCACGCGAACTAGGTTACAAAGTTACAGGCTCAGATGCTAATGTTTATCCGCCCATGAGTACCCAATTAGCCCAGCAAGGTATTACTTTAAACTCAGGTTATAGTGCTGAAAATTTAAATCCACAACCCGATCAAGTGATTATTGGCAATGCACTTTCACGGGGAAATCCAGAAGTCGAAGCGGTTTTAAATCAAGCTTTGAATTATACTTCTGGGGCGCAATGGCTGGCAGAACATGTATTACATAAACGCTGGGTATTAGCAGTGGCTGGAACTCATGGCAAAACCACCACTACTAGCATGTTAGCTTGGATTTTAGAAGATTTAGGTTATGAAGCAGGATTTTTAATTGGCGGCATTCCTTTAAACTTTGGAATTTCTGCACGTTTAGGTAGTTCAGATTTTTTTGTAATTGAAGCAGATGAATATGATAGTGCTTTTTTTGATAAACGCTCAAAATTTGTCCATTATCGTCCACGCACCTTGATATTAAACAATCTTGAATACGATCATGCAGATATTTTTCCAGATTTAGCTGCAATTCAACGCCAATTTCAACATTTAATCCGCACTGTTCCTAGTGAAGGTTTAATTATTCAACCAGAAGCAGAAACTAATTTAGAGCCAGTAATTAATGCTGGTTGCTGGAGTGCTATTACTAACACTGGAATTAATTCTAACGCAGATTGGCAAGCAAACTTGTTACAAGCAGATGGTTCAATTTTTGAAATTAGTTTTCAAGGACAATTACAGGCACGTTTAAATTGGAATTTAACTGGAGAACATAATGTTTACAATGCTTTAGCTGCTATTGCTGCTGCTAGACATGTGGGAGTTTTACCCAAGGATGCGGCGCAAGCATTAAGCAAATTTAAAAATGTAAAACGGCGTATGGAAATAATTGCAAGGATTCGAGAGCTAATAATTTATGATGATTTTGCACATCATCCAACTGCAATTGCGACTACTTTAGATGGCTTGAGAAAACAAGTTGGCTCTGCAAAAATTATTGCGGTAGTGGAATTACGTTCAAATACTATGCAAATGGGCGTGCATCAAGATACTTTAGCACCTGCATTACAATTAGCAGATGTAGCTATGGTTTATCAAACTTCAAGCTTAAGTTTGTCGTTAGCCGCAGATAATTTAACTTGTTACACTGATTTAGATATTTTAATTGCGGAAATTGTGCAGCAAGCTGTAGCTAATACACATATTGTTTTAATGAGTAACGGCAGTTTTGGGAATATTTATCAAAAATTACCTCTAGCTTTAACATGATTTCAAGATAATAGTAATTAATTTATTCAGTGTACGACTGAAGTACCACCTACGTTACAATCATGTAGGTGTGGCTTTAGCCGCATTATAGCTCCAGCATTTATTCAGTGTGCGACTGAAGTCCCACCTACATTACAACTACTTCAAAATATTTATTGCTTATCTCAAACTTAGGTTAGCTTTAAGCACTTAAACACTAGTTTTTAAAAGCCAACTATTTTAAATTGATACAAATTGAAATGTGTAGAAATTAAGGAGATTGCAGTTAGCATATGTTAATTAATTTTTATGTGTGTTAGATTATAGTTTTGAAATTAATTGTAGAAGTTAGGGAGAATTAATTTTAAAAGGGGAATGGCAAGTTTTAACTCGCCATTCAAATACTACGAAGCACACTAAATTTAATGGTCATTTGAATTGGACACTCCGACGACCGCAAAATTAAGTGAGCTTCCATTTTAACATATAATAAAATGGTGTAAGCAAATGACTACAAAAATCTTAATAATTTGCCCAGCGGCAAGAATGTTTATAGGGGCTTGTGATGAAAGCTAAATTCACAGCCAGTCAGTTGGCAATTATATGCTTTGGGATATTATTAATGTTTAGTAGCCCCTCCCAAGCTGGAAAACGTTTTACATGCACAGGTAAAATATTATTAAATGATACAGATCGTTATTATAGTATTCCTAGTTTTAGAACTAGATGCAAAAGGTTGTGGTGTGATCGTGAAGATAAATGTAGAGATGGAATGCGACAAAGATATACTGATAATAATGCTATATGGGATCTCTTAAACCTTACTAGTGAAGATATATATAATGTATGTAAAAATAACTTAAATGGTTTTACGCTTTATTATAGAGCTCCAAAGGCGATTTTTGGGGGAGCAACTTATGATAGTGCCCATGCAACATCAAATTATCCAAATTGCCCCGAACTACCAGAAATCAAACTTGTGGGTGATAATAATGTTTGTTCAAATGCTCCTAATAAACCATCATTGACTGCAACAGAAGCACCTGAAGGTTATAATTACCAATGGTTTAAAGATGGCCAACCAATATCTGGAGAGAACAATCAAGAATTACTTAATATTAGTGAATCTGGAAGCTATCATGTAAGTTATACAATTGGTGAATATCTATTCGATGACTCTACTCCAATTTCTGTAACAATTAAACCTCACACCCAGATAAATTTAGAAGTAAATGGAAATAATGGTATAGAATTTGATGGTAGAGATTATTTAGTTTCTGTTGATGGATTTCTTTATCCATTGCCAGCACTATATACTGGAAACACATCAATATCAAATTATACATGGAGTTCACCTCGTGCAAATAATTTAACTCATGCAGATAGAAGAGGTACATATACTGCTACACATACAGCCGCGAATAGTTGCACTAGTACACTAAGGTTAAATGTAGATTCTGGCGGTATTACAGCTTCAGTTAATAATCAATATTATTGTCTTTATGGAGAACCAGATAATTCAACATATGTTTGGAAACTAGAAGGTGTTGATAGTAATGGTTTATCTACACTACTTTCAAGAAATCCAGAAAATGCAAATGGTGTTATGCCAGCATTAAGAATGAATGGATTAGTGGACAATTGGATTAATGGGCTTAATGAGATTCGTGGTAATTTTACTGCTGATAAAACAGGAAGTTGTTTTAGCATATTAGATACTAGTGGAGTATATGAAGATTTTAATTTGTTTGTGGGTGTAAATGAGCCTAGTTGCAAAATCAGTCATAACCAATCTTGTCAATATAATCCTATTATGTGGAAAGTTGATACTAAAGATTGTTTATTTCCACCTAAATCAATGGTTGCAAAATATTCATTTGAGACTGGCACAGAAGGATACCTTAATAATCCAATATCAACTCTTGGTAAAATTGGCAATTCATTACAGTTTAACAATACCAATTCGGTTGAATTAGCTTCAAAACCTGAACTTAATTTTGGCACAGAAGATTTTTCTATAATGATGTGGGTTAAAACTCAAGAATTTAGAGGAAGACTACTTAGCAAACAAAGCATTACCCCAGAAATAAGCGGAGCAGGCTATTCATTATATATTTTTGATGGCAAACTTGGTTTAATGTTAAGTACAGGTGAAGGCATTCCTTTTTGCGGTGATAATCCAAGTCAGTCTTGTACTAATTATGATTCTGGAATGGTAATTAATGATAACCAATGGCATTTAGTTGCAATTAGTATTGATAGAGATAGCCCGACAAATAGTAAATTTTATTTAGATGGCAAAGAAATACTAAGTTTTGATCCGACTATGCGTCAATTGGATATAAGTAATGAAGAACCTATTAGAATGGGGATGTTTGAAGGTGAATTAGATGAAGTTATTTTATTTAATCGTGCAATTTCAGCAACAGAAATTCAACAAACATATGCATCAAGTAATGGTATTTGTTCCATTGAAGCTCCAGAAACTGAGCCTGTTAATACCGATGCACTTACCTGCAAAACATCAATTGGTAAACCTGTAGATGCAG
>DAOUSJ010000099.1 GCA_030627285.1 Methylococcaceae bacterium
ATGGCTAAGAAAACAGAACGGAATTTAGTAGTAGGATTAGATATTGGTACTTCAAAAGTGGCTGCCATTGTTGGCGAATACAGTGATGATGGTAATCTTGAGGTGATTGGGATTGGCACTACAGCTTCGCGTGGTTTAAAAAAAGGTGTGGTAGTTAATTTGGAATTGACGATTAATTCTATTCAGCGTGCAGTTGAAGAGGCTGAATTGATGGCTGGTTGTCAAATTCGTTCTGTGTTTGCTGGAATTGCAGGGAGTCATATTAAAAGTTTAAATTCACATGGAATTGTGGCGATTAGAGATAAGGAGGTGCGGCAATATGATATTGATCGAGTAATTGATTCAGCACGGGCGGTGTCGATTCCTGCGGAACAAAAAATATTGCATATTTTGCCTCAAGAATTTGTAATAGATCAGCAAGATAGCATTAAAGAACCAATTGGTATGTCTGGAATTCGTTTAGAATCTAAAGTGCATATTGTTACTGGTAGTGTGAGTGCGGCGCAGAATATTATTAAGTGTATTCGACGTTGTGGCTTAGAGGTGGATGATATTGTATTAGAGCAATTAGCTTCTTGTACTTCGGTGTTAAGTGATGATGAAAAAGATTTAGGTGTGTGTTTAGTAGATATTGGTGGTGGAACTACTGATATTGCAATTTATACTAATGGAGCAATTAAACATACCGCAGTAATTCCAATTGCTGGCGATCAAGTTACTAATGATATTGCAGTGGCTTTGCGGACACCGACCAAAAATGCTGAAGATATGAAATGTAAATATGCTTGTGCGTTAAAGCAATTAGCAAATAGTGATGAAGCAATTGAAGTTGCTAGCATTGGAGAACGTTCTTCACGTCAAATTTCAGCTTCGGATTTATCTGCAATTATTGAGCCACGTTATGAAGAATTAATGTTATTGGTGCAAGCTGAATTAAGACGCAGTGGTTATGAAGATTTAATCGCTGCTGGAATTGTGCTAACAGGTGGTAGTTCTAAAGCTCGTGGTTTGGTTGAGTTATCCGAAGAAATATTTGAAATTCCTGTAAGAGTTGGGTTTCCTCAGCATGTAGCAGGGCTTACTGATGTGGTAAAAAATCCTGTTTATTCGACTGGTGTGGGTTTGTTACTTTATGGTAGAGAGCATCATGGTAGAATTGATGGTTTAAGGGGCGAAAAGCTAGGGTTACTAGCTATCATTAAAAATTGGTTTCAAGGTAACTTTTAAATAGTTTTAAGCTTTAACGAGGGTGGTTAAAATGAAATATGAATTAGTTGATGCAAGCACTGAAAATGCAGTGATTAAGGTGATTGGTATTGGTGGCGGTGGTGGTAATGCAGTTAATCACATGGTCGATGGCAATATTGATGGAGTACAGTTTATTTGTGCAAATACGGATGCACAAGCTTTAAGGCGGTTAAATGTTGAAACTGTAGTTCAAATTGGAGTCGAATTAACTAAAGGTTTAGGTGCAGGTACGCGTCCAGAAGTTGGTAAAATGGCGGCTGAAGAAAACAAGGATCGGTTAAAAGAAGTTATTGAAGGCGCAGACATGGTGTTCTTAACTGCTGGAATGGGTGGTGGAACTGGAACTGGTGCTATTTCTGTAATTGCTGAATTAGCTAAAGAAATGGGAGTTTTAACTGTTGCAGTTGTAACCAAACCATTTGATTTTGAAGGCAAAAAGAAAGTTGCTGTGGCTGAAGCTGGGATTCGTGAACTTGAAAAATATGTGGATTCATTAATCACGATTCCAAATCAAAAATTATTGCCAGTTTTAGGAAATAATTTATCTTTGATGAATGCATTTAATGCGGCGAATGATGTATTAGCAGATGCAGTCCAAGGAATTACTGAGTTAATTACTCATCCAGGTTTGATTAATGTAGATTTTGCTGATGTAAAAACTGTAATGTCAAATATGGGCGCAGCAATTATGGGTTCAGGTTCTGCTACAGGTGAAACACGTGCGCGTGAAGCTGCGGAAAAAGCTATTGCTTGTCCTTTATTAGAAGATATTAGTTTGCAAGGTGCTAAAGGAATTTTAGTTAATATTACCGCAGCAGATATGGATTTGACTGAGTTTAATGAAGTTGGCAATATTATGCATGCATTTGCATCTGATGATGCTGACATGAAAATTGGCACGGCAATTAATAAGGACATGGGCGATGAGATTAAAGTTACTGTAGTAGCTACAGGCATGGGTGATTTAAATAAATTAGATACTGCTTCTACGGTTAAATTAGCGCAAAAGGCTGCGGTTGGAGATGTAAATTATGGTGATTTAGACAAACCTACAGTGATTAGAAATAATAGATCAGAAGTTAAGGAACGACGTTTTGGAGTGCAGCCAGAGCAAGATAGTTCTGCGGATTTAGATTATTTAGATATTCCAGCTTTTTTACGTAGACAAGCAGATTAATACACATTAAGTTGGTTGTTTTATATTTGACTTAGCTATATTTTAGTTTTTAGCCTAACAGGCATTTTACATGATTAAACAGCGTACTTTAAAAAATACTATTCGAGCCACTGGCGTAGGTTTGCATACAGGTGAAAAAATTTATTTAACTTTGCATCCAGCTGCAATTAATACTGGAGTGTGTTTTCGTAGAACAGATTTATCGGAACCGGTTACTATTTGTGCGCAACCTGAAAATGTTGGTGAAACTAAATTATCTACGACTTTGGTAAAAGATGGCGTTAAAATTTCTACAGTAGAACATTTATTATCTGCTTTAGCAGGTTTAGGTGTAGATAATGTAATTATTGATGTGAGTGCGGCAGAAGTTCCAATTATGGATGGTAGTGCCGGGCCATTTGTATTTTTAATTCAGTCAGCTGGAGTAATTGAACAAGATTCACCTAGACAATATATTCGGATTAAAAAATCTATTCGGATTGATGATGGTGATAAATGGGCAATTTTTTCTCCTTTTGAAGGCTTTAAAGTAACTTTTACCATTGATTTTGAACATCCAGCATTTTCTAATCATTTGAAAACTGCCACTATTGATTTCTCTTCAACTACTTTTGTTAAAGAAGTTAGTCGTGCGCGTACTTTCGGATTTATGAAAGATATTGAATTTTTGCGTGAAAATAATTTAGCTTTAGGTGGTGGGTTAAATAATGCGATTGTAGTTGATGAAGATAAAGTTTTAAATGAAGAAGGTCTTCGTTACTCAGATGAATTTGTCCGACATAAAATTTTAGATGTAATAGGGGATTTATATTTGCTGGGACATAGTTTAATTGGTGAATTTAATGGTTATAAATCTGGTCATACGCTAAATAATAAATTGTTGCAGGAATTGCTAGCTAATCCAGATGCTTGGGAAAAAGTAACCTTTGATAATGAAGCTGATGTGCCATTATCTTTTATGCGTTCAGTTGAAAATCAGCTTGAATAGATTTAAGTTTATTGGGAATTTTTTTCTAAGGTTTTAGCTAATTTTAATAAAGCTTGCTGAAGAGTTTTATTGTTACTTATTTGAGTTGGATTTTTTAAAATTTGTAGGATTTTTTTAGAGGGTGGTTTGGGTTTTTCAGTGGATTTAATTGTCGCTTTAGCTGGCAAAATATGAATTTCTATCTTATCAATTGCAAGTTGCTGAGTAGTTAAACTTTTAAGTAAACTGGGTTGATAAAATCGTAATTGGGATTTACCGATAGATGTTTCGGTATACAAAAATAATGTTGTGCCACTTAAAATTGAATTGCTAACATATTTAGCAGTGATTGCAGGTAATAAAGTTTTAATTAAAGTTAATAATTTTTGCTGTTGTGTTGCGTGTTGCTTATAAAATTGCAGTAAAGTATTGTTATTTCCAGTAATTTTATTAAATGTATTTTGTGGCATTATGAATTTATTCCAAACTCAAAAAGTAGATTAAAATTAGGTTGCCTAATAGTAACAGGGAACTAATGATTTTCCAAAATAGTAATGGATTACTATGTAAAATTGGCACATTTAAGTCACTTTTTAAAAATTGAGGATTTGGAGTATTTAAATCATATTTAAATTCAGATAATTGTTCATAACGAAGTTGTGGATTCAGTGAAGTAGCCTTTTTCAAAGCTCCATCTATCCATATTGGTACCATAGCATTATGTGTAAAACTAGCTTGATAATATAATTTAGCTAAATTTATTTTATTAGGTTTTTCTGGAAATTCAGCTCCAAAAGGTAACGCATGATTAATCATTTCATAAGTTATAATCCCCACAGAATATAAATCAGATTTTATTGATCCGCGTTGACCTAAATGATATTCAGGCGCAGTATAATTTAAGGTACCTAAAATATTTTCATCTTCACCGTGATCTAATGGACTTATTTCACTGATTCCTGCAATTTTTACAGAACCAAAATCAATTATTTTAACCGTGCCATCACTAGTTAACATGATGTTTTCTGGTTTTAAATCTTGGTGTAACATTTCCATTCTATGAAATGCATTCAAGCCATTGATTAATTGTGCAATAATTGGACGGATTTCACGAATATAAGGTTTTTGATTTTCATCAATCCATTCTCTAAGAGTTTGGCCATCAATAAATTCAGTTACATAGTAAATACAGCTTTTTTTTCTATCTGAACCTAAAACTTTTAATATGTTTTTATGATTGAGGCGTTTTCCTGCCCATTCTTCGTGCAGAAAATGCTCTATGTAATGGGTATCATCTTCAAATAAGATAGATGGAGTTTTTAAAATAACTTGTTGTTGATTTTGTTGATCGAAAGCCAAATAAATTTGGGTGCGTTTACTAGCATGCAATTCAGCTTCAACAGTATATCCATCTAAAGTCATGCCAATATCTAATGGCGGCGGAAAAGGTAAGTTAGCGTGTTGGCGTAAAATTTCATCCTCTTTTGCTAATGGTAACGACTCAATTTTTACTAGTTGGCAAGTTAAATTATCATCACTTTGGTTTTCTAAGGAAGCTTTTAAAATTTCATATGCACAAGTATTTAAGTCTAGATTATTATTTAAATGTCGTTTAAGGTTTTTATCACTGATGAAATCATGGATTCCGTCGGTGGTCATTAAAAATACATCGCCTATTTCTAAAGGAAAAGAACGATAATCTACTTCCAAATGTGGCTCTATGCCCATAGCACGACTGAGGTAATTTTTATTGTTTGCTAGATTAATGCGATGGTCATGAGTCATTAATTCTAAATTACCTTTGCGCAGACGATAAATTCTAGAATCGCCAATATGGAAAATATGTGCAGTGGCAGATTTAAACACAATTGCGCTTAAGGTACAGACCATACCTTGAGCAGAATTGTAGCGTTGATGTCCTTGGCTATATAACCATGAATTAGTTGCAGATAAAATCTTTTGGGCAGATTTTTTAACCGACCATGAATCTGGCGTGCTGTAATA
>DAOUSJ010000047.1 GCA_030627285.1 Methylococcaceae bacterium
CGGACGCAGGACGAATTTAGGCAGTCGAAGACATTAAATCGTCGCGTAATTTTTTGCCGCTTGCTTGAGACTGGGATGTCCAAAACAAGCTTTCGCAAAAATAGCGACGCTATCCAAATCTTGAAGAGATAGTATTGGTTCTCCATAAGAAACAGGAGCTTTTATAGAAAATAAAAAACTTTCATCTTCTTTTAAATAAGGTATATCTTTTACTGGAAAATTTATATTTCCAGATTCTTTTTGTATTGAAAAGGTTATATTCTCCATTTTATTTTCCTAAACAAAAAAATTAAATGTATCTATTTCTAATTTACCTACTTTTATAATTCTTTCTAACTGAGCATTACTTAATTTAAAATGATTTTTGGGGAGTACCTCTTGTAATTTTTCTAATCTTTTACAATATTGGTCTCCTGAACCATTAATAAGCGGTAAAATATGCTGACAAATAGCATAATCTAAAGCTCTTAAATTGCCCTCTTCAATCATATTATCTCGTGCAATATGGCAATAACGAGTAATAGCAATTTGCTTACGCTGAGATACTATAATAGGTTGTCCAAAATCCGTATTTTCATCCTCAAGTATTTTCATTATTTTATTAAAAACCTCTATTTCTTCATCTGCTAACTCTGCGGTTTCTCCATCAGAAATAGAAAATAAATCATTTAATTCTTGAGAGGAATAAACTAAAAATTCTTCATTAATCTGTTTTTTAGGAATAGTTTGTGTAACTTTTTCGGGGCTTAATTTTATGATAGGTGCTCTATCAATTAAACGAGGACTTAAAGTTTCTGTTGTATTATCGTAATTTATTGTTGCAATAAAGCGTAGAGCATCAGGAATAACTATATCGGCATCTTTAGTATATTGTCCTGTTTTTAATATTTTTTCATTTTGGTCATCAGTCATTATCATAAAATTAGACCAATAATGTTCTATAGGACTCAAATTTGCTTCATCAAGTAAAACATAAATAGGTGCTTGAGTATTTCGGTTTTCCTTTGATGTTGCTTGTAATAATTCATAAAATCCTGTTGGTGCAGCCTGATAGGAGCTATTCAAAGGATTAAAATATCCTAATAAATCTCGTTGACTTGTCCAGCCTCTTGCAACAGAAATATTTAATAGGCGATTATTTAACCCTAAAGCCTTTCCTAAATATTGAACTAAAGAGGTTTTTCCAATACCAGGAAGCCCAGCTAAAACAGTTAAAAATGATTGTTGTATAGAAACGATTAAATTAACTATTTCATCTTTTTTATAGTTTCGACTATTATTTAAGAAAAAATTATGAATCTGTTCTATATATTCTGTTCTGGCTTGAGATTTATTATTTTTTTCTTTTTTACAAATTTTTATAGAATAGTCTTTTAGTGTATTACTCTCATTTTTGGAAGTATAAATAACATCTATATATGTTTTATGTTCAAGTAACATTTCTTTGAAGTTATCATTTTCTGTTTCTAATTTGTTTTTAATGTTTTTGCTGGTTAATTCTATTTCTTGATTTTCTTTTTCTGTCTCCTTTCTTTTTCTTTCCAAATAGCTTATTTCTTCATTCAAGTCATTTATTTCATTAAGTTTTTTGTGTTCATCTTTTATTTTAGTTACTTTTTCTTTAACTTCATGTAATTCATTTTCCTGTTTCTTGTATTCCTCTGAAACTATTTTTAATGACTCATCAGGCTTTACATTTTCTAAATCTTGTTGTTTTTCCCTTACTTCCTCTGTTTTTTCTCTTACTTGTTCAGCCAAAGAATTAATTTTATTATCTAATCCTTCTTTTCTTTCTTGAAGATCATCAATTTCTATTTTAAGATCTTGGGTTTCTTCTTCGGCCTTGGCTTCTAAATTGGATTTTATTTCTTCAAAATAAGTACCTTTATCCCTTTCAATATATTTATTAAGGTATTCTTCACCGTGTTCAGACTTTAAATATTCTTGAACTAGATTGGCTGCTATTTTTTTCCATTCTTCCATTTTTTCCAAAAGTGGGAAAAATCTTTTTATTGTATTATTATCTATCTCACTGAGGTCATTAATATCCTTAATATCCTTTTTTAAATCCCTTACTTGGCTTTTAGTAAGTCCATCACTTCCTATTTTTTTTAATATTTTGTTACCATCTTGGATAATGGATTCATCATTTCTATAGTCATAAATACCATTTTCTTTAAAACTTGCATCATCAATATTAATAATAAATTTATTATATATTTGTTTTATTTTAGCTTCCAAAATACTTTCTGTTCCAATAATTATTTTGTGAACATAATTGTTGGCAATATTTTTATTAAACAAACTTTTATTAAATAAATCTGGTGTGCTTAATTCTAGATTAAAACCACCAGACAGACTTTCCCTAACTATATATTCAAATGCTCCATATAAATAACCATCATCATCTTCTATAAAAATATATTTTGTACTTGGGAGGAAATTAATATTAATAATTCTTTGTGACGGCTCTGGTAACTTAAGGCTAATAATTTCGATAATATCTTTAGCTACTAGTTTAGTTGGACTACTATTTGAAAGATACCTACACTCTCCGCCATTATCACTGTCTTTTGTTGTCTCTAAAGCAAATAATTCTCCATCTCTATACGGCTCTATCTCTTCATATTTTGATGTAACAAGAATTTTCTCACTTTCACAAAACATTTTTTCTTGATTTACTAAATATAAATCCTTCCCAAATCTTTCAAAAATAACCTGTACTATGCCTTGCTTTGGCTTATTTTGTGTTGCATTTAATTTATGACAAATAACATTGTGTGGAGTATGGTTACTCATATTTTTCCTAGATTTATTAATTAATCCCAATTATTGTATATACCCAAACGAATTAAAGATGCAGAATAAATCCTATTTGAAAACCAGTGATTATGGAGTTTAAACCTGCATCCTGAAGTGTAATGGGTATATCAATTAGCAAGCATTTTAATTCATAAAAGAAATATACAGCATTAAAAATAAAACCGTGCCATGTTTAGGGGTTAAGTGTTCGGATATTTTTAAACTGGTTAAGGCAGTTGCTGGTGGCAAATTTGCGGTAAGAATTAATTAATAAAGCGTTGGAAGTGAGGTAAAATGTTGGGTTACGAATAACCTACTGATATTTATCGCAACAAATAATTTTAAGGCATAAAAAAACGGTCAGTCTCATGATAAGACTGCCCGTTTTTAAGAGTTAATGCAACTTAATGAATATCTTTCCAATATTCTTTTTTCAGAAAATATGCTAACACAGTGAACATTAATAGAAATAATAGTACGTATTTACCCATACTTTTACGTTCCAATTGAGTTGGCTCACCAACATAGACTAAAAAATTCACCAAATCATTATTGAACTGGTCAAATTCTTTTTCCGTCATTGTGCCTGATTGCTTTAATACAATTGATTCTAACTTTTTGTTGCCAGCTGAATCTTCTTTGTAGACAGGTGTTTGAATACCTTGTAATTCCCATAAAACATTGGGCATACCTACATCTTCAAAGACTAGATTATTACTACCTGTAGGGCTGCTATCTAAATAAAAACTTTTTAGATAACTATACAACCAATCAGCACCGCGAGAACGGGCAATCAAAGATAAATCAGGTGGTTGAGTCCCAAACCATTTAGTACCATCATGTGCATTCATTGCAGTATGCATTTGGTCATAAATCCGCGCACCTTCAGGAGCAATTTCTGCTAGAACTTTATTGTCTTCAACTCCAAAATCCATTGCCATGCGTTTATAGCGAATATGTTTTAGCGAATGACAACCTAAGCAATAATTAACATAGTTTTTTGCACCACGTTGTAAAGAGTCACCATCTGAGACATCAATGTTTGCACTTTGCAATTCAATACCCACGCTTGCAAACGTACTCAGCGGTAATAACATTAAGAGAGTTATAATTATTTTTTTCATAAGGCTTAATCCAAACTGGCTTTTAGTTTTTTAAGTCCTCGAACCAAAACATTTGCTATGCCGCTTGGATTCGGTCTGAGTTTTTCTACGGTATTGCCTTCAGTATCAGTAAAGGATTTTTTTGCAGTTACTTCATGAAAAGTTTCAATCACTGCTGGAATCCGATCTTCTAAAGATGGTTGTTCTGTAACTCTTTCTGGAACAGGTTTAGTTTTTTCCCAACGGGTATAAATTGGCATTAATAAGAAAAATCCAAAATATATTGCAGTAAATACACGTGCAGCTAAAACTGCGCCAGCGGTTGCAGGTTGAGTGCCTAAATAACCTAAAGCTACAAAACTTATAACAAATAATGCTAAAGCTTTTTTGTAAATACCACCACGATAACGCACTGATTTTATTGGGCTACGATCTAACCAAGGCAATAAAAATAATACTACAATTGCGCCGCCCATTGCGATTACACCAGCAAATTTGTCTGGAACTGCCCGCAAAATTGCATAAAATGGCGTGAAATACCATACAGGTGCAATATGTTCCGGAGTTTTTAATGGATCTGCTGGAATAAAATTAGCAGATTCTAAAAAGTAACCACCCATTTCTGGAGCGTAAAATATTACTGCGGCGAAGAAAAATAAGAATACACCAACACCAACAATATCTTTTACTGAATAGTAAGGATGAAATGGAATTCCATCTAGTGGGATACCATCTGCACCTTTTTTATCTTTAATTTCAATGCCATCAGGGTTATTAGATCCAACTTCATGTAAAGCTACAATGTGTAAGAAGATTAATAGGAGTAATACTAGTGGAACTGAAATTACATGGAAGGCGAAAAACCTATTTAAGGTTGCATCTGAGATTACATAATCACCACGAAACCAGAGTGATAAATCGTCCCCTACCACTGGAATTGCACTAAATAAGGATATGATTACTTGCGCGCCCCAGTATGACATTTGTCCCCATGGTAATAAATATCCCATGAAGGCTTCTGCCATTAAACATACGTAGATTAACATGCCAAAAATCCATATTAATTCACGCGGTTGCTTAAAGGAACCATACATAATGCCGCGAAACATATGCAGGTAGACCACAATAAAAAATGCTGATGCGCCAGTGGAATGCATGTAACGTACCAACCAACCCCAGTTGACATCTCGCATAATATATTCTACGGAGTCAAAGGCAAGTTGTGCGTCAGGTTTGTAGTTCATCGTGAGTAAAATACCCGTGATGAGCTGGTTAACTAGGACTAATAAAGCTAAAGAGCCAAAAAAGTACCAGAAGTTAAAATTTTTCGGCGCGTAATATTGCGCCATGTGTTCATTCCAAAGTTTTGTGACTGGGAAACGACTTAAAATCCAATTTCCACAGGCTTCAGTACGTGTTGGTTTCATGCACTTTGCTCCTCTGTTGTTTCTTCGCCAATAATAATATGCGTGTCTGTGATGTAGCGATGTGGCGGCACATCCATATTTGTAGGTGCTGGAACTCCACGATAAACTCGTCCTGCTAAGTCAAATTTTGAACCATGACAAGGACAGAAAAAGCCACCTAACCAGTCATCGCCTAAATCTGGAGCTGCTAATTCAGGGCGAAACGTGGGAGAACAACCTAAATGTGTACATAAACCTACGGCAATAAAAATTTCAGGTTTGATCGATCGCCCCTGATTTTTAGAATTTTCTGGTTGAATGGATTCATTTGACAGCGGATCAGCTAATTCATATTCTAGAGTATTTAATGTTTCTAAGGCTGCTGGGGTTCTATTTAACACCCATACTGGTTTGCCACGCCACGCTACTCTAATTAACTGCCCTGTTTCCATTTTGCTAATATCAACTTCGACCGGCGCGCCTGCTGCCATCGCTTTAGCACTGGGTTGCATTTGTGATAGGAATGGTACTGCTAAATATCCTGTACCAACTGCACCAACTACGCTTAAAGCTGAAGTCAGAAATTGACGTTTTGACGTATCTACGCCTTCATTATTCATCTGTAACACTCCTGTGTTGTAAGGGAGTTTTAATTATTATTAACTATAGTATTTAAATTTATTTACACTCATATTTAAATCTAAAGTAGGCTAAATGTTGCGTGCCACCGTGTAATTTAACAAACCTAATCCCCAATTTGAAGTGATTATTTAGCTCAAGTTACTAAATCAATTCAGATAGAATAGTTTTTAAGGCATTTAAAAAGCTTTTGTTTTCTAATTCTGTGCCAATTGTGACTCGTAAACAATCACTTAACAAACCTCCTTGAGGCGATAAATTTTTAATCAAAATTCCATGTTGTTTTAATTTTGCAAAAATTATATTCGCTTGTTCTGGCGCAGTTTTGAATAAGATGAAATTTGCCGAACTAGGATAAACCTGAATATTATCTAAGGTTTGTAGTTGTTTGAATACTAGAGTTCTTTGTTGACAAATAGCTTGAGTTTGTTGAGCAAACATTTCAGGTTTTGAGAGTGCAAACACAGCACTAGCTTGAGTTAGGGTATTAATATTGTAGGGTAAACGGATTTTATCTAAGCTGGCAATAATATCAGGTTGACCGGCAATAAAGCCTAAGCGTAAACCAGCTAAACCTAATTTGGATAAGGTGCGCATAACTAATAAATTAGGATATTTTTCTAATTCTGGAATGAAACTAGAGTTGGCAAAAGCGGCATAAGCTTCATCTAAAATTACCAATCCATTGCTAGCAGTAATAATTTGTTTTATGGCGTTTAAATTAAATAAATTGCCGGTAGGATTATTCGGATGCGCTAAAAAAATAATTGCTGGTTGGTAAGTTTGAATTGCAGTTAACATTGCCGGTAAATCTAATTCAAAATCTGGGGTTAATGGCACGCTCTGATAGTCTAAGCCCAAACTGCGACTAATTTGTTGATACATTACAAATGCTGGTGCAGGTGCTAAAACACTTGCGGTTGTTGGTAATGCCATTAGCAATAATTGAATGATTTCATCGGAACCATTACCTAATAAAATCTCACAAGTTGCTGGAATTTGATTAACTTGCTGTAAAAGTTGCTTTAATTCACATGCTTGTGGATCAGGATAACGGTTTAGATGACAATTTTTTAAACTAGCCAACCATTGATTAAGCATGTCTTCGGGAAATGAATAAGGATTTTCCATAGCATCTAATTTTATCATGCCAGTAGCATTAACTACTTTATAAGCATTTAAGCTTGCAAGTTCAGGGCGAAAAAAATCATTAGGGTTTATTTTAGCAGTTAATGGCATAGTTTTAGGTATAGTGTGAAAATTATATTTTTGCATAGATATTTGTCCTAAAATTATACCTGATGTTAACCATGTCTTAGATATACAAGTTATACTTCCTATTAACTAACTTATAAAAATAGGCGTTTATAATGCAGCAATATTATTTTATTTCTGGTTTGCCTCGTTCTGGATCAACTCTTTTAGGAGCTATTTTAAATCAAAACCCACGTTTTAAAGCTGGCATGAGTTATGTAGTTTAATGTTGGGTTACGAAAAGCATGTAACGTACCCTACGTGACTATTTTTATTAGTTTCAGGGGGGTTAAAACTGTTAAAATTCAATTTTTCTAATTTTTATGGTTAAATATCCCTTATAAATCAATTGACTCTGACTTTTTGATATTCTATTAATCAAATAAGTTAGTTTGTAGGATGGGTAGAGCGATAGCGAAACCCATCAAAGAGATGGCATGAAATGATGGGTTTCGTTCCATTTCTCTATCGCTCATTACACTCTATCCATCCTACGAGCTTTAGGGTTTAAATTGACGATTGAGCGTTTGTAAAAATAATATTTGATATGCGGCTGAAGATTCTCAGGCGGTTATCAATTATCCGCCTTACGAGTTATTTATCTCAACAATTACGACAATATTCATTTTAATTTCTTTAGTTTAAATTTTTTATTCATCAATAATTGGATAATAATTATAAATTTCACTTGAATCTAATCCAATGAATTGATAAATATTTTTACCACTCGATTTATCAGATAAGTAATAAGGTCTATTTTCGTTATAAAAATTATCAACTCGGCTGTGAATTAATGTTCTCATTCGTTGATAAAATTCCGATTTCGTTTTTTTGTTATAATCAAAAGTAATCATTGGTTGAAAAGCTATCAACGTGTAAGGACTACGACGAATTGCCGAAGGATGATTTGGGGTAAGCAAAACTGGAAACCATAATTGACCATTAAAACAAAATTCAAATTCAGGAACATTCATGTCTTTTGTAGCATTTTTTAACCATGCCTTTTTATCTGTTTTGTGTAACGTTTGTAATAAGTTAATTAAAAATTCTCTAACGTTTTTGATATTTTCACTTTGAATTATGTGAACGTAGGTATTAAATATTTTTGATTTTTCGTCACGCTCATCTCCTAGCAATAATGACATTTCCTTTAAATCATCAGCTAAAACTTCAATTAATTCATTTTGATTTGAAACGCCAAAGTACATTTTTTTCTTATTGAATGAGCTAATTGCATAAAGACAAGGGAAAACATTGTCTTTTGAATTAAATAACTCGTCCAAAACTTTCCACAATATGGGATAAAATTCTGCTAGTTGACTCGTATTTAACACATTCTATTCCATTTTACTAATATAAATTTGCAATGCCTGTTCTACCGTTTGTTGATATTGACTACATTTAGAATTCGCTAATTCATTGTCAAATTGATTGTTTTTAATGAATGATGCGGGACACATTTCACAGAAATTGTAAGCAAAGCATTTACTACAAGATTCTTGTTTGAAAGATTTAAATTCATTGTAAATACTTTCTGATTTTTCAGTTAAATTTACAGATTTATTTTTTGATTTACCGTAATTTTCTATGCGTTCACAAAATTGAGTTGTACCGTCAGTCCTGATGTAAGTTCGATTTGCAAAAGGCACACAGAGTTTTTTACCTAAATTAGCTTCTGCATCTAATTTTCTAAACTCAATCTTTTTTAAAATGCTATCTAAAAAATGATTTTCTACAGGTAATAAACCAGCTTTTAGTGATTGTTTAACTGATTTAAGAGAAATGCTATTTGTAATATAACCATCAATAGCAATGTTATTTTGTAAAACTGGCGAAAAACGTAATGATTCTTCTGCAAAATCGTTTTCTTTAAAAAAGAGGTTTATTTTTTCTAAATCATTAGCATCTGAAATAACGCAATTTATTAAAATATTATTTTTAAAAAATTGGGCATTGTAGTTGTTTAATTTTTTCAAGTTATTGGTAATGGCATCAAAAGTACCTTTACCTGTTACAGTTACACGTTTTTTGTCGTGTGTTTCTTTGTCACCATCCAAACTTACTGTAATTAAAAAATCATTTTTGATAAAAAAATCGAATTTATTACCTGATAAAGCTAATCCATTGGTAGTTAATGAAAATTTTAAACGATAATTTGAAACTTTATTTGCATAATTAACGATTTTTTTAACCATCTCAAAAGCTAGTAACGGTTCACCTCCATAAAAAACAATATAGCCTTCATTTTGGTTTGTGCGATTATAAAACTTTTTAACTTCCTCAAAAGCAAGTTCAAGTGACATTGTTTTATTACTGTGATTTCGTTCAAAAATGTGATTTTCATCAAACACACAATAAGTACAACGCAAATTACATTCTTCCGTAATTTCAAGAATAAGAGTTTTTGCATTTGATGATACTTCGTTTTTTATATCAGAAAATTCGAGAGAATGTAATCTTAAATCACTGTCGTGACCAAAATCTGCCATGCAAACCGAATCAAAGTCTTCGTTATTTTCAATTAAAAAAATATCGTTAGTGAGCGCGTCAAAAACATACATATTTCCTGAATCAGATTTTAATTTTAATAAATTATATTCACTCATTTTTACACCAAATTTTCACTAAAGATATAGGCTCATTAATGTGCCTATATCTTTATATTACATAAGAAATTATGCCTTATCGAGCATATCCGCCTTGTACAGTACAAGCCATTGGAGATTTTCCTTTAACTGGAGTAAATACTTTTTTAAATTTACGAGTTTTCATATTAATTCCTACAATTATAAAAATGATTGAACTGTAGGGTTAGCAAGCCTTTCACACTCACTATGAGAAATAGTATTCCATATCTGCTGCCCTGTCAAATATATTTTCCACTATATTAATCAAATAGTTAATGTTATATAAATTCATTAAATTTAATGAAATTCGTTGTAAGATTAGATATTAGCTAGATTTTAAAGAAACGACATTTACGGGAATAAGATTCTTATGTGTTAACTGATGTGACGCATGGTCTAAATAGAATGCGGGCTGTAGAAATTTGAAAAATTTGTAAGTTATTGATTCATAATAAGTAGTGCGTAACATCAGGTGTTAATCTAATTTGAAAACTAATTCAACTTATCCGCCAATTTCTCAGCTTTAATACGAAAAGCCGCATCTTCCCAAGATTCACCAGTTGCGTAGGTTGGGTTACATGCTTTTTTTCACCCAAATTACGTGACTATATCTTGATATAACACATAATCACAAGGATTTGGCTGTTATAGAAGCTCAAATTGAATTAGTTAGGGTTTTAGAGTTATCTGGTGATGATTTAATTTTGTAATTATGTAGTTCTGTATCCCAAGCCTACTAGGTTATAATACATGCATATTTATTAAGCTTTCTATATTTCATTATGTCAAATTCTGCTCTAACTGCTATTTCCCCTATTGATGGTCGCTATCACAGCAAAGTTGCTGCCTTACGCCCCATATTTAGTGAATATGGTTTAATTCTTTATCGAGTTACGGTTGAAGTGCGCTGGTTGCAAGCTTTGTCTAAACAAGCACAAATAACTGAAGTACCAGAATTTAGTTTAGAGGCAAATAAGTTTTTAAACCAGATAGTTGTAGATTTTTCTGAAGTTGATGCAGAACGAATCAAGACTATAGAGGCCACCACTAATCATGATGTAAAAGCTGTAGAATATTTTCTGAAAGAAAAAGTTGCTGCAATACCAGAGTTAGAAAATATCAGTGAATTTTTTCATTTTGCTTGCACTTCAGAAGATATTAATAACTTAGCTTATGCATTGATGTTAAAAGCTGGACGTAGAGTAATTCAAACCCAAATTAGCGCGGTAATTACTAGTTTACAAACATCAGCGGATAAATATGCAGCCCAACCAATGTTGTCACGTACACATGGTCAATCTGCAACTCCAACTACTGTAGGTAAAGAATTTGCCAATGTGGTTGCACGTTTACGCAGACAAGAACAACAATTTGCGCAAGTAGAATTATTAGGCAAAATTAATGGTGCGGTTGGGAATTACAATGCGCATGCGGTGGCATATCCAGAAGTTAATTGGGAGCTAGTGGCACAAGAATTTGTAGAATCATTGGAACTTAATTTTAATCCTTACACTATTCAAATTGAACCGCATGATTATATTGCGGAATATTTTCATGTTTTGAGTCGTTTTAACAGCATCTTAATTGATTTTAACCGCGACATTTGGGGTTATATTGCCCTAGGTTATTTCAAACAAAAAACCATTGCTGGTGAAGTAGGTTCTTCTACCATGCCGCATAAAGTTAACCCAATAGATTTTGAAAATTCTGAAGGCAATTTAGGGCTTGCAAATGCAGTATTTGGATTTTTAGCCGAAAAATTACCAATATCACGTTGGCAACGAGATTTAACTGATTCTACTGTGTTAAGAAATATTGGTGTCGGTATGGCGCATACTAGTATTGCTTTGCAAGCTAATCTTAAAGGTTTATCCAAATTAGAACTTAATCCTAAAGCAATTAATGCAGATTTGGAACAAAATTGGGAGGTTTTAGCTGAGCCAATTCAAACTGTGATGCGCCGTTATGGAATTGAACAACCATATGAAAAACTAAAACAACTGACTCGTGGGCAACGTTTGACTGCAGAATCTATGCAAGCATTTATTCAAACTTTAGATTTGCCAGCGGCAGCAAAAGCAGAGTTGTTGCAGTTAACTCCACATACTTATGTAGGCTATGCAGAAAAATTAGCCCGTGAGTGTTAAGCCTTAGATTCTAACCAAGTTTTTCGATTTCCAGAACGTTTTTTTGCTAGCAACAAATCCATTAGTGCATGCGTATCATCGTTGGCACTAATGGTTAATTGAACTAATCTACGCGTAGCTGGATTCAAAGTAGTTTCGCGTAATTGATTAGGATTCATTTCTCCCAAGCCTTTGAAACGCTGTACATTAATATTCCCACGAGATTTTTTTGCACGCAATTTTTGCATAATTTGTAAACGTTCGGCCTCATCCAAAGCATAAAATACTTGTTGCCCTAAATCAATTCTATATAAAGGTGGCATGGCGACAAATACATGTCCAGCAGCAACTAGTGCTTGAAAATGTTGATAAAATAAGCCGCAAATTAGGGTTGCAATATGTAAGCCATCTGAATCTGCATCTGCCAAAATACAGACTTTGCCATAGCGTAATTGGCTTAAATCAGCTGAATTTGGTTCAATTCCTAATGCAACTGCAATATTATGCACTTCTTGTGATGCCATTACTTGTTCAGAGGCTATTTCCCAAGTGTTTAAAATTTTGCCACGCAAAGGTAAAATGGCTTGAAATTCACGTTCTCGTGCTTGTTTTGCAGAACCACCAGCAGAATCACCTTCTACCAAAAACAATTCGGTACGACTATTGTCTTGTGCGGTGCAATCAGCTAATTTTCCAGGCAATGCAGGGCCAGCAAGAATTTTTTTACGCACCACTTTTTGAGTTAATTTTAAGCGTTGTTGCGCACTAGCTAAAATTATCTCAGCAATTTTTTCTCCAGCTTGTGGATATTGATGTAGCCATAAACTAAAACTATCTTTAGCGATATTAGCTACTAAAGGCATGCATTCCCTAGAACTTAAACGTTCCTTAGTTTGTCCAGAAAATTGTGGTTCTTGCATTCGCACTGCTAATACAAATTGACACTTATCCCAAACATCTTCAGGGGTGATTTTTAGATTTCGGGGACATAAATTTCTAACCGCACAAAATTCTCGTATAGCCTCAGTTAAACCAGCTCGCAATCCATTAACATGAGTTCCACCTTGTAACGTAGGCACTAAATTTACATAACTTTCAGTTATTTGTTCTGTGCTAGCTTCTTGAGACCAAATAATACCCCATTCAACTTTGGAGTTATCAGTGCTAGTTTGTGCCAAAAATGCAGGTTGGGGTTGAAATTCAATTGTGCCAATACGTTCTAATAAATAAGTTTCCAAACCATCTTGATAATGCCAATTCCAAGTTAAATTTTGAATTTCATCATGTAATTTAATTTTCAAACCAGTGCATAAAACTGCTTTAGCGCGCAATATTTGTTTGAGTTTTGACACTGAAATTTTGTTAGAATCAAAATATTTTGCATCAGGTAGAAAAATTATTTTGGTGCCAGTATTATATTTGCCAACAGTATCAATTACATGTAATTCGGTTTGTTTATTGCCATCTGTAAAGCTCATGCTATGCAATTTACCAGCGCGTTTTATTTCTACACTTAAACTGCTAGACAAAGCATTTACTACTGAAATTCCGACACCATGTAAACCACCAGAAAATTGATAATTTTTATTGGAAAATTTGCCGCCCGTGTGTAATTGGGTCAAAATAACTTCTACTCCAGAAATTTTTTGTTCTGGGTGTAAATCTACTGGCATTCCTCGACCGTTATCAGCCACTGAAATTGAGCCATTTGTATGTAAAATAACGTTGATTTGAGTTGCAAATCCAGCTACAGCTTCATCAACACTATTGTCTATTACCTCTTGAATTAAATGATTTGGACATGAAGTATCGGTATACATTCCCGGTCGTTTTTTAACTGGATCTAGTCCAGTTAAGACTTCAATAGCAGCAGCGTTATACTCATGGGTCATAGTTTCTAATTTAGCAGGTTAATTTTAGCTATAATAGCATTGATTCAACACAGGCTTAAAAGCTTGTATTGCAATATTTTTTGTTAATGTTGGTAACTTTTTCCAGCAATATATGTCTATTAAACTGAAAAATATCCTATGAATAATGTCTTAAAAGAATATCTTAGCCAATGTCAAGCTCATGTAGAGGTCGCTTTAGCAGCACGTTTACCAGCTGCACATATATTACCTGAGCGTTTACATATGGCAATGCGTTATAGTAGTTTGGATGGTGGCAAACGGATGCGCCCAATGTTAACTTATGCTACTGGTAAGGTTTTAGGTCTTTCTAGGGAATTATTAGATGCGCCAGCATGTGCAGTAGAATTAATTCACGTATATTCTTTGATTCATGATGACTTGCCAGCAATGGATGATGATGATTTAAGGCGCGGAAAACTTACGAGTCATAAAGCGTTTGATGAAGCTACTGCAATTTTGGCTGGAGATGCTTTACAAACTTTGGCATTTGAAATTTTAGCTAACGACCCTAGTTTGCAAGTTAGTGCTACTCAACGGTTACAAATGATTTCTGCTTTAACTAGAGCTAGTGGTTCTCAAGGTATGGTTGGTGGTCAAGCTATTGATTTGGCTGCGGTTGGTTATGAGTTAAATTTACCTGAATTAGAAAATATGCATATTCATAAAACTGGCGCATTAATTCGTGCAAGTGTGCAAATGGCAACTTTTGCTGGAGTTAATATTGAACCTGAAGTAGCTAAAAGTTTGGATCATTATGCCAAATGTATTGGTTTATCATTTCAAGTTAAAGACGATATTTTGGATGAAGAGAGTGATACGCTAACTTTAGGTAAAACCCAAGGTAAAGATAAAAATGCAGCGAAACCAACTTATCCAGCTTTATTAGGTTTAGCTGCTGCAAAAGTTAAAGCCGAAGAGTTACATCAACAAGCTGTGCTTAGTTTGGCTAATTTTGGGGCTGAAGCGGACTTATTAAGAGCTTTGTCATTGTATATTATTCAACGTGATCATTAGGGCACTTCTTAATTTCTGAGTTGATTAGTCGGTATTAGACCTGCATAATCAGCCTCTTTTATTTTATTTAGGCATGTTTAAATAAATAATGCGCTACTTAAGGACATTGCAATCATGAAAAATTCATCAGGGAGCTACCCTTTGCTTGACAACATCAATAGTCCAGATGAGGTACGTGAACTTTCAAAATCTCAACTGCCTGCACTTGCCAAAGAGCTACGTGAATTTTTAACCGAAACTGTAAGTCAATCTGGAGGGCATTTTTCTGCAGGTTTAGGTACAGTAGAACTTACAG
>DAOUSJ010000036.1 GCA_030627285.1 Methylococcaceae bacterium
CCAATTAATAATGGTATATCAAAGCCTTGGCGTTGCATTTCTTTGGCAACATGCACCATTTCATCTAATGAAGGCGTAATCAAACCACTTAAACCAACAACATCCACTTTATGCTCACGCGCAGCCTTCAAAATTGTATCAGCAGATACCATCACTCCCAAATCAATGACTTCATAATTGTTGCATTGCAACACCACTCCAACAATATTTTTGCCAATATCATGCACATCGCCTTTTACGGTTGCCATGAGAATTTTGCCATTAAAATTAATTAACCCATCTTTTTCTGCTTCCATAAATGGCATTAAATACGCCACCGCTTTTTTCATTACCCGCGCAGATTTAACCACTTGCGGTAAAAACATTTTGCCTTCACCAAATAAATCTCCAACAACATTCATGCCATCCATCAATGCGCCTTCAATAACATGCAAAGTTTTTTCTGCAACTAAGCGTGCTGCTTCCGCATCTTCTTCCACATAATCGGCAATCCCTTTCACCAATGCATGTTCTAAACGTTTATTAACTTCCCAAGTACGCCATGCTAAATCTTCCTTTTTAGCAACTGATTTACCATCTCCACGATAAGTTTCTGCAATTTCCAATAATTTTTCAGTGCCATCAAGATTATGATTTAATACTACAGCCTCCACCGCAACCCTTAAATTTGTAGGAATGTCTGCATAAATAGCCAACTGTCCAGCATTTACAATTCCCATATCCATGCCGGCTTGAATCGCATGATACAAAAACACCGCATGAATCGCTTCTCGTACTGGATTATTGCCCCGAAAAGAAAATGATACATTTGAAACTCCACCAGAAATCAATGCATAAGGTAGATTTTGTTTAATCGCACGCGTGGCTTCAATAAAATCAACCCCGTAATTATTATGTTCATCAATACCAGTGGCAATCGCAAAAACATTTGGATCAAAAATAATATCTTCCGGTGGAAAGCCTATTTCTTCAGTAAGAATTTTATAAGCGCGTGTGCAAATTTCTATTTTTCTTTCTTTAGTATCCGCCTGACCTTGTTCATCAAATGCCATTACAATTGCAGCCGCCCCATATCTACGAATTAAGGTCGCCTGTTTAATAAAATTGGCCTCACCTTCTTTGATAGAAATTGAATTAACCACGCCTTTGCCTTGAATGCATTTTAAACCCGCTTCTAAAATTTCCCATTTTGACGAATCCAACATAATTGGCACTTTAGCAATATCAGGTTCAGATGCAATGAGATGTAAAAATCGCACCATCGCCGCTTTAGAATCCAACATGCCTTCATCCATGTTAATGTCAATAATTTGCGCGCCATTGGCTACTTGTTGTCTGGCAATCTCTAAAGCAGTTTCATAATCCTCATTTATAATCAACTTTTTAAAACGTGCCGAACCAGTGATATTAGTACGTTCACCTACATTCACAAAGAGACTATCAGCACCAATATGCATGGGTTCTAAACCAGCTAAATGACATTGCGGTTCAAACACAGGAATTTGTCGAGGTGGATATTTTTCTACAGCGGCAACAATGGCTTGAATATATGCTGGCGAAGTTCCACAACAACCACCAATAATATTTAAATATCCATTTGCCGCCCAATCACCAATTTCGGCTGCCATTTGTTCTGGAGTTTCATCATATTCACCAAATTCATTTGGTAAACCTGCATTTGGATGCGCAGATACATGCGTGTCCGCAATACTAGAAAGTTCATCAATGTATTGACGTAATTCTGTAGCACCTAAAGCACAGTTAAAACCAATAGAAATTGGTTCAATATGTCTTAATGAATACCAAAATGCGGCAGCGGTTTGTCCAGATAAAGTACGTCCAGATGCATCCGTAATTGTGCCTGAAATCATTACTGGGTATTTTTGTCCAGAAACTTCAAAAAATTGCGATACTGCAAAAATAGCGGCTTTGGCATTTAAAGTATCAAAAACAGTTTCAATTAAAATAATATCTGCTCCGCCTTCAATTAAGCCTTTAACGGCTTCGGTATAAGCAGTAACTAAATCATCAAAATGAATATTTCTAAAACCTGGATCATTGACTTCAGGTGACATGGAAGCCGTGCGATTAGTCGGGCCTAAAACCCCTGCAACAAAACGTGGTTTATCTGGATTTTTGGCAGTAATTTCAGCACAAGCCAATTTAGCTAAGCGTGCAGATTCATAATTGATTTCATATGCCAATGATTCCATAGCATAATCAGCCATCGCAATCGTGGTTGAATTAAAGGTATTGGTTTCTACAATATCTGCGCCTGCTTCTAAATAAGCAGTATGAATGGCTTGAATAATATCAGGCTGGGTTAGAGATAATAAATCATTATTACCTTTTAAATCTGTTGCCCAATGTTTGAAGCGTTCCCCTCTATAATCCATTTCTTCAAGTTGGTAGCTTTGAATCATAGTTCCCATAGCACCATCTAAAAATAAAATTCGCTGGGACAATTGCTGTTTTAATTTGTTAGTATTCATGTGATAAAGGTTGTGTAGAATATTAATGGATAAGTTAAATGTTGCTTAAAAAATAAAGCACAGTATATTATGATTTTCTAATATGATTCAAAAGGGGAATGGATATGTCAAAACCTAGTTGGTGGCAAGTAATTAAAAGTGTACTAGCTGCTTTTATGGGCATCCAAAGTAAATCTAATCGAGAACATGATTTTACTAAAGGCAATGTAGTTAGTTATATTGTTGTAGGTATTGCAGCAACAATAGTTTTTATTTTAACTTTGGTGTTTATTATCAAGCTTATCATTGGTAGTTAAGTAAAAAAGCCCAAGCTAAAAACCTGGGCTTCTTTAATCTAAATGTAACACTAAATAATTATTTTGAATCTTCAGGATCATTATTAGATGTAGCTTCTTGGTCACTAGTCTTAAAACTATCACCAATAGCAATAAACATCTCTTTAAGACCACCAAATAAAGCCATAAACCCAAAAGGTTGCTTTAACATGACTAATAATCTAAGAACAGCTATACCAAGGAAAGGCATAATAGCAGGTAAAATTTCAAATAAAATACCAATTAATGTACCGCCAGCCCCTGTTTGTAATCCTGCTGCATCACTATTATCTCTTCGATTAAGCCCGCCAGCATTATCATACGCATCACCAATATCAGTATCAAAAATTTCAATAATCATTACATTGAAATTAATCATAATTATTTTCAGTAGCATAAAGAAAAGAACACTGCCTGTAACCCAATAAAACTTGTTACTTATTTTTGCATCTGTTGCAGTTCTATAAATCCAAATTGCTATTAAAATAGCGATTATCCCACTATAAACCATTGTTATTACCTCGATGTATTTATTGTTATAAAAGTTATAATCTGAAGATAAAAATTAATATACAAATTAAATGCGCTATTAAAACTATCCCTCGTACGGTTTATATTTTAGCTAATGACACATAAAAATGCACCAAAATCACAATTATATCTAGTTTTTAAAATTAAATACCAATTTATCCAGAATTAAACAACTGTTAAATAATTACCTTAATAATATTCATGTAATTTTAGTGCTCATATAACCAATAAATGCAGTAATTTAACTTGACATTAAACACATCTACAGTACCATACTAATTCCTTATGCCGCATTTGGCATATTTTTACAACACACTAAAAAGAAGGTAGGACACTCATGGGAGCGATCTTAGACATAACAGAAATGTTAAAAGAACCAGCAGGTATGATTACAGCAATTGTCGTTATTACTGCTGGTTATTTCTTCGTTAAATGGGTTTTCGCAGAGCCTGAAGACGAAGAATAAGCTTTACCGAGTTCGATCTCTGCATTGAAACTGTTGTTACATGTCAATGTTGCAACAGTTTTTTATTTTTAACAACCACTACACACAACCATGAAATACCTTATAATTTAAATATTTTTCTGAGATCTACAGCCTCTAAAAAATGTATAAATTACTACTCTCGCTACAACAGCAACAAGTGCCTGCAACAGGCATTGGACTTCTAAGAATTTTATTCGGCTTAGTTACTCTCCAAGAAATTTTATTTTTACTGTACTTTAATCATTTAATCTTCGACCCCATACCCTATATGGATGTTGAATTTCCCATGATTCCATTTTTTCTATGTATTTGGGCAATTATTGCTGGCTGCATTGTTACTGGCTATCGTAGTCAATTTTCAATCATAGCCAATTATATTTTTTGGATAACATTCGTTAACTTCACCCCAATGCAACGCGATTTTGATGGCGGTTTTGATACCTTCATGATAGGAGTAAATTTCTTTTTAATTTTCCTACCCATCAACACCTCATTTTCATTAGATAATTTACGCCAAAAATTAAACAACCCATTTAAACATTATTCAAGCTACTCCAAACCAACCGTCAGCATCTTAGCTTATTATCTGCCAATAGTTATATGTTTAGGCTTCCTGTATTTTGATTCAGCAGTACACAAAATGTTTGCTCCACATTGGCGCAATGGTTTAGGTGCATGGCTACCAGCATCAATGCCATATTATGTATCCGCAATTAACATGTCATGGCTATTAAACCTTGAATCATTCCAAAAAATTATTGGTTATACCATCCTAGTATTCCAATTTAGCTTCATATTCCTATTTCACATAAAATATTTACGACCAATATACTTATTAATTGGGTTTGGAATACACTTTGGAATCACGATTAGTCTAAATATTTATCCATTTGGGATTAGCATGTTAATTTTTTATGTGCTATTAGTTCCATTCTCTTGGTATCGAGCAATTGCAAACAAACTGCAAGCTAAACCAAGCACCTTAAGCGTATTTTATGATGCCCAATGCCCATTATGTAATCGAACTATTTTAATTTTGAATCACTTCGACATTTTAAAGCGCATTGAGTTCAAAAATGTCCAACAATATGCCAAAAATTACCCTGCCTTAGATTCAATTAGCCCAGAAACTTTATTAACTGACATCTATGCCATTGACAACCAACAACAAATTTATGCTGGGGTTGACAGTTACGCACAAATATTAATTCATTTACGTTATCCAGCAATTTTAGGTTATTTAATCCAACTTCCAGCAATCTTCAAATTTGCAGAACAAAAATATAGAAAAATAGCAGACTCTAGGGTTAGATTAAGTTGCAACACAGAATGCAACATCCAAACTAGCAATATAGCCCCCATGTTATATGAACGGATATTTAACCCTGAAATCAAATCAAATTTTAAAAAAAATATTCGGATACTCGCAAAAATATGCCTAGTATTATTTGTATTGCAACTTAATACCACCATCCATTACGGACTACTGTATCGTTTAAATATCAACCTTAAAGCATCTCCAATTACTGCCACCTTAGCAAACCTAAGTAACACAGCAATTATGTTATCGCATACTTTTGTTGGCATCACACCGCATGCACTATATTTACATGACCATTTTGCAGGTTATAATCATATTATTGCACTTACTTATCTTGACAAAAATGGCACTGAAATTTGGCTTCCATTTGTAAATAAAGCAGGTAGATTATTAGCACCTAATTGGGGCAGGGTACATTCTATGTGGGCAAATATCGCGATTACATCCAACATTGATAAGCTACGTTTAGAAAAATTTATTATGAAAGTCACTGCGTTCTGGGGAACCAAATCTGAACTTAACCTGAATAACACCGTCTTTCAAATAAAGCTTAAAAAAATACAAGCTCCATTTGAATGGCATAAAGACTTATTAAACAATAACTTATCTGGTTCATGGAGTACCATAGGAACAGCAAAATGGCAGCAAAAAACTATTCAAATATCAGTCCCGAAAGACATAAATTTGCTCTAAAATTAATTTTATTATTGCATTTTTTATTTAAGCCATGATATAAATTACCCCGCGCTTAAACACTTAGTGCATATAAAAAATATAAAAATCCTGTTGGAGGACATAATGAAAAAAGTATTATCACTATTAGCAATGACATTAATGATTGTTGGTTTATCTGGCTGTATGGATGATCCAGACAGTTCAAAACAAAAAGTTTCAAGTGCTACATCTTCAATGCAAATGTAAGTTGTTATAGTTTCCAAAAAAAGGCTAGTTGGCTATTAACTAACTGGCCTTTTTTTATGTCGTAAAAAATATCATTTATGGGATAATGATAGTTTAAGTTTCGATCATGGCGGTTTTAATTCGTAATTATGCAAAAATACATAGAGAAAATTTTACGCGCTAAAGTTTATGATGTTGCCGAAGAAAGCCCGTTAGATTTTGCACCTATTCTTTCACGTCGTTTAAACAACCAAGTGCATTTAAAACGTGAAGATTTACAACCAGTATTTTCATTTAAATTACGTGGTGCCTATAACAAAATTATTAACTTAAACCCAACAGAACGCGCTCAAGGTGTAATTACCGCTTCTGCTGGCAATCATGCTCAAGGTGTAGCTTTAGCAGCGAATAAACTTGGTATTCAAGCCATTATAATCATGCCCACCACCACACCAGAAATTAAGGTAAAATCAGTAAAATCTAGGGGCGGAACTACAATTTTACATGGTGACTCTTATGATGAAGCTTACGAATATGCCAAAAAATTAGCTCAAGAAAAAAATATGACTTTTGTGCATCCTTATGATGATGCTGATGTAATTGCAGGTCAAGGTACTATTGCAATGGAGTTATTACGCCAACAAACTGGTAATATTGATGCCATTTTTGTACCAGTTGGTGGTGGTGGTTTAATCGCTGGCATTGCTGTATATATTAAATTTGTGCGCCCAGAAATTAAAATTATCGGTGTTGAACCAGAAGATTCTGATTGTTTAAATCAAGCTTTAATAGCCAAACATAGAGTTACATTAAAACAAGTTGGCTTATTTGCTGATGGAGTTGCAGTTAAACAAATTGGTGAAGAACCTTTTCGTCTGGCTAAAAAGTATGTAGATGCTGTCATTACAGTGAATACAGATGAAATTTGTGCGGCTATTAGAGATATTTTTGATGATACCCGTTCAGTTGCTGAACCTGCTGGTGCTTTAGCAGTTGCAGGACTTAAAAAATATGTAGAACAACAAAACATCACACAGCAAAATTTAATTGCTATTGAAAGTGGTGCTAATGTTAATTTTGATCGCTTAGGTTATGTAGCAGAACGTTCATTAGTAGGCGAACATAGAGAAATATTATTAGCCGTTAGTATTCCAGAAAAACCTGGAAGTTTTTTAAAATTTTGCAAATTATTAGGTGGTCATGGTTTAACTGAATTTAATTACCGTTATTTCAACTCCAAGATGGCACAAGTTTTTGTAGGAATTTCTAGCACTGGAGTTGAATCTGAACGTCAACAATTAATTACAAATTTAGTCCAAGAAGGCTTTGCAATTACTGATATGACCACCAATGAATTAGCTAAAGAACATATACGTTACATGGTAGGAGGGCATGCACCTTATGAATTAAGCGAAATTATTTATACTTTACAATTTCCAGAACGACCAGATGCATTGTTAAAATTTTTAACCGCTTTAGGTGGACGTTGGAATATTAGCATGTTTCATTATCGTAATCATGGCTCAGCTTTTGGCAAAGTCTTAATGGGTTTACAAATGCCTAAATCCGCACGTCAAGAATTTCAATATTGTTTAGATGCAATTGGATTTCAATATCAAGAAGAAACTCAAAATCCAGCCTATAATTTTTTTATTGGCGGTCAGGAAAATCTATAACCAAATTTAATTTTTACCACATGAAAATAGCTTTTATTGTCGCCATGGCCAACAATCGTGTCATAGGCTTGAAAAATCAAATGCCTTGGCATTTAGCCGCAGATTTAAAGAAATTTCAACAAATTACTACAGGTCACACTATATTAATGGGACGCAAAACCCATGAATCAATCGGTAGAGCATTACCAAAACGCAGAAACATTATTGTCAGTCGAAATGCAAATTATGCTGCTAATAATTGTGAAGTATTCCATGATTTGGAGACTGCATTAGCAAGTTGTAGCGCAGAAAAAACTGTATTTGTAATTGGTGGTGCTACTTTATATGCAAAATTATTAAATCGAGTGGATATATTATATATCACTGAAATTAAACAAGATTTTAATGGAGATACCTATTTTCCTGCAATTGATCCAAGCCAATGGCAAGAAATTTCCCGCGAAGATATAACTAATGATAATAATGTAGATTTTTCCTATAGTTTTTTAACTTTCACCCGTATTAAACATTAACTTGGTGGCGGTTCAGTTTCAGGATTACCGCCAAATAAACGTATAAAAAATTGAAAGACTTTTTTAATCCCACGCCAAATTTTGGGCAACAAAAAAATCACTAGACCAATGAATACTGCCAAAGCAATTAAAAACCAGACCGGATTATGCACTGCCAACCACATGCCACCAATAACACTAATATCTTCGCCTATAGAAGCAGCCCAATTACTAAATGGCTCTGGTGAAGTATTAATCAAAACTCTACTTCCAGCTTTAGTGGCATGACTGCCTGTTGCTAAACTACCGCCAACTATAGCTGCGGTAATTTCCATGGCCGGACTAATATCACCAACAGTTCCAGCAGCTAACATTGCTCCAGCTGGAATCCGAATAAATGTATGCAAACTATCCCAAACTGAATCTACTCCAGGAATTTTATCTGCAAAGAATTCTATTCCATACATAACTCCAGCTGCACCTATTACCAAAGGATGCGCTATAATAGCCAAATCTGGAGGTAAATCAAAACCACCGCCATAACTCATAAGTCCTAAAGTTACCAAAGCAGCATATAAATTAATTCCACTTGCCCAGCCTACACCAAGCGTCAAAGCTAAAGTGGTTGAAAGTTGCTCAAATGCTTCCATTATTAAACCAATATATTTAAAAAATTAAATCCATACATTTGATTATAGTTATTTTTCAAAGTATTGATTGAATTTGTATTCTAAGTTAACCATTTCGCAAGAATATCAAATAACATTTCTGGATGAAAGGGTTTAGTAATATGATCATTCATGCCAGCACCAAGACTATCTTCATAATCATCTACCATTGCATTAGCTGTCATAGCAATTATCGGTAAATCTTTATAAGCCTCATCCGAACGAATAACTTTAGTTGCAGTTATGCCATCCATCTTAGGCATTTGTATATCCATAAATACTAATTGATACTTACCAGTACGAATTTTTTCAATGGCCTCTAACCCATCTACAGCAATATCAATATTTACTTTAGTTTCTTTAAGAAATTCAATTGCAATCTCACGATTTATAGCATTATCATCCACCAACAAAATATTAGCATCATGTATTTTCACTGAATTACTATGTGAATTTTGATCTATTATTTTATTAGGAATCTTGCAATATTCCTCATCATTAAATAATGATTCAATAATAATATTATGTAAAGTTAACTCACTCACTGGTTTTGTAAGCAAATGTTTAATTCCAACCTCTATGATTAACTTCGCAACATCATCATGTGAATAAGCTGTAACCATTAATATCGCAGGAATATTTTTAAGATAATTTTTTTCCGCAAATGTCGAACAGTCTCAATTCCATCCAAACGCGGCATATTCCAATCTAACAATATAAGCTCATAACAATCATGCTCTGCTTCAGCCTGTTTAAGTTTAGATAAAGCAATTAAACCATTTTCAGCTATGCTTGGACGCATTCCAAAATCTAATAACATTTGATTAAACACTTCACGCGCAGATGCATTATCATCAACCACTAATACCCGAATATTTTTTAATTTATCCAATGAAAATTGCGCAATATTTTCACCTATACCTAATTTAGCTGTGAAAATAAAACTACTACCAACACCAACCTCACTCTCAATATAAATTTCTCCATGCATCAAACCAGTAATTTGTTTGCATATCGCAAGACCTAAACCAGTACCACCAAAACGTCTAGTTATAGAACCATCCGCCTGCGAAAAAGGCGAAAATAATTCTTGTTGCTGAGCTTTACTAATTCCAATACCAGTATCTTTCACAATAAAACGCAATATAATTCCATCTTCAATAGTAGAAACTTTTTCTATATGAATTAATATATCACCGGTTTCAGTAAATTTAACCGCATTATTAGCTAAATTAATTAATACCTGTCCTAGCCTTAAAGCATCACCTTTTAATATTCTCGGCACATCTTTATCTATCTGAAATAAAAATTCCAAACCTTTAATTTGTGCTTTCAATGCAATAACTGTACTAACATTTTTTAATACATCATTCAGATCAAAAGCTCTAGTTTCGATTGTAAGTTTTCCAGCTTCAATTTTTGAATAATCTAAAATATCATTAATAATTCCCAATAATGATTCAGATGATGCAATAATTTTTTCCATATAATCTGTTTGTTTCGCATTAAGTTTACTATTTAAAACCAACCTACTTAAACCCATAATTGCATTCATAGGAGTTCTAATTTCATGACTCATTCTAGCCAGAAAATCAGATTTAGCTTTACTAGCATTTTTCGCCTTTTCAGAAGCAATTTCTAATTCATGGGTACGTTCATGCACCTTTTGCTCTAAATTTTCCCGCAAATCATTTACATTAATCGCCATATTTTGAAAAGCTCGCGCTAACATGCCCATTTCATCCAAGCTTGTAATTGGCAAACCAGAATCATCTTTAGCTACTGCAATATAATTCCCCATAGCAACTTCATTAGAAGCATTCATAAAAGATTTTAATGGCTGTACTACTTTAGATTTAAGCACAAAATACAACATCATTAACTCTAAAAATAGAGCTGATAAAGATAAGATTACAATAAATTTTACAGTTTCACGTGCGCTTGATTCTAAAAGAGTTTTTGGGTAAACAGTCACAAAAAACCAATCTTGACCTTGAATTTTTGCAACAGCTAATAAAACATCATGTTGTTTATTATCAAGTACCATTATTTCGTGATGATTACTTTCAATAACTGGTTGCTTCATAAAAAAATCAAGCAGATTAAGTGTATCCAAAAAACCTTTATCTTTATGCGTAATATTAGAAATTTTTCCTGAATTAACTTGATTATGCTCAGAAATAAAATTATACATATCTAATAATTCAGTATTATTTATGTCTTGAATTTTAAGGACACCTAACGCAGCTTTCAATTCTACAATTTTATCTGGATGTGCAATCAATCTACCATCTTCACGAAAAATAAAATTATAAGTTCCTGCTAAATGGTCACTAAGAACTCGATCAAATAAAGTGTTTAGTAAAATATCATGTCCAATATTAATTAAATTCTGATTACCTACATCTACTGGAGTTTCAGCAGATACCATCCAAGTATCTGAAGTTTCTTCATAAAACACTCCTGTCCAAACTGATTCACGTTGTGGATTATTTTTGAAATTAGCTACTGTAACCCATTCTTCTTGGGTAAGATCAACATCAGCAGTTAAATCTAAGCCCCATGAATATCCAGGCCAATAAACAATAGTTACATTTTCGGGCATAGAAATATTAGCAAAAACATTTGTCCATGCTGCTCCAAATTGATCCACCAATTTATATCCAAGCATCAATCTATTTTTAAATTCCTGACTTTGGATAGGTGCATTTTTACCTACAAAACCAGTTGCATGTTTACTTATCCAGCCATCTTTATGCCTACGACCAGTATAATTCTCTTCCTTTAATCGTGTAGTTCCATCATCATGAGCTTCAAACAACGCATAAAATTCAGCTGTAGTTACATCTGGCATTAATTCTCTAAATTCCAGAAATTTTTTCTTAAATACTTGATTATTACTTTCTGCAAGTAAAAAAAACTGCACTTTCTTTAGCACTTCTTTCGGTAATATATTCTCTGAGTTTATTATGTGTTTCTGTTTCTAAAGTAAAAACAATATGCCAATACAGTAACTGCCAACACAACCAAGGTAATTCTAATTGCCATTTGTAACAATGTAGTCGCAATAATTGAATCACGAAAATTAATTGAATGATGCATTGTGTTGTATGGATAAAAAAATAATCTATAGACAATAATATAACATATGTAATTACCTTAAAATAAATATCTATATAACTAGTAGCAATCCAATAAAATCAAACAGATAGTTAACGTTGTTTAAGTAATTTTAAATAAGTTACTACATATAACACAATATTTTTTCCAAATTGTCATAATAGCCTGTAAAATTGAAATATTTATCTATTTAGAGTATGTGTTATGAGTTTTAGAGGTACTACAATTCTGTCAGTGCGTAGAGGAGATCAAGTTGTCATTGGCGGTGATGGACAGGTAACTTTGGGTAATACGGTCATGAAAGGCAATGCCCGTAAAGTTCGACGTTTATATCATGACCAAGTAATTGCTGGTTTTGCAGGTGCAACAGCAGATGCATTTACTTTGTTTGAACATTTTGAAGGTAAATTAGAAAAATATCGTGGCAATTTAACCCGTGCAGCGGTAGAAATGGCTAAAGATTGGCGCACCGATAGAGCTTTACGCAAATTAGAAGCTTTATTAATTATTGCCGATGCCAAAGCTACTTTTGTTTTGTCTGGAACTGGCGATGTAATTGAACCTGAACGTGATTTATGTGCTATTGGTTCTGGTGGAGCATTTGCTGAATCCGCTGCTCGCGCATTATTAGATAACACCGAACTTTGTGCGCGTGATATTGTAGAAAAATCGCTACATATTGCTGGTGATATTTGCATTTATACCAATCATAATTTACGCATTGAAACCTTAGTCGCAGAACCTGCCAAGTAACTTAAATATGACTCACATGACACCTAGAGAAATTGTAAGCGAATTAGATAAACACATTATTGGACAAGCAAGTGCAAAACGCTCAGTAGCAATTGCACTTAGAAATCGTTGGCGACGGGCGCAAGTTAGTGCTGAATTAAGGGATGAAATTACGCCAAAAAATATTTTAATGATTGGTCCTACTGGGGTCGGAAAAACCGAAATTGCGCGACGCTTGGCTAAACTAGCTAATGCTCCATTTATTAAAATTGAAGCCACTAAATTTACTGAAGTAGGTTATGTAGGTCGAGATGTTGAATCTATTATTCGGGATTTAGCTGAAATGGCAGTTAAAATGACTCGAACCACAGAAATGGAAAAAGTCCAAAATCGTGCCATAGATGAAGCTGAAGAAGCAATATTAGATATTTTGCTACCCGCTGCTGATGGTGGTATGTTATCAGATTCTGAACAAAATACCCGCCAAAAAATGCGTAAAAAATTACGTGAAGGCGATTTAAATCATAAGGAAATTGAAATTGAAATTTCTGCTGGTTCTGTAGGTGTAGAAATTATGGCACCTCCAGGTATGGAAGAAATGACCAATCAATTACAAGGCATGTTTCAAAACATGAATAGTGGCAAAACTAAAACCCGCAAATTAAAAATTGTGGATGCAATGAAAGTTTTGCAAGAGGAAGAAGCTGCCAAATTAATTAATGAAGATGAAATTAAACAACGCGCTTTAGATGCAGTGGAACAACATGGAATTGTATTTTTAGATGAAATTGATAAAGTTTGCAAACGCTCTGATAGCGGTAGTGGCGGCGAAGTTTCACGTGAAGGCGTACAACGAGATTTATTACCCTTAGTTGAAGGTAGTACAGTTAGCACTAAATTTGGCATGATTAAAACCGATCATATTTTATTTATTGCTTCAGGCGCATTTCATCTAACCAAACCTTCAGATTTAATTCCTGAATTACAAGGTAGATTTCCAATTCGAGTAGAATTAGAAGCTTTATCAGTTGCAGATTTTCTGCGTATTTTAACTGAACCAGATGCTTCATTAACCGAACAGTATCAAGCATTATTAGCTACTGAAGGCGTGGAATTAATTTTTACCCAAGATGGAATTCAACGAATCGCAGAAATTGGTTGGCAAGTAAATGAATCTATTGAAAATATTGGTGCTAGAAGACTTCACACTGTAGTAGAACGGTTATTAGAAACTATTTCTTTTGAAGCACCAGATAGTTTAGAAACCAAATTAGTTATTGATGCAAGTTATGTGGATTCACATCTGACTGAATTTGCTGATGACGAAGATTTAAGTCGCTATATTTTGTAATATTAACCAAATAACTTTTAATTCCCTTAATTTAAAATCACCGCCAATGACTAATAATGTGAATACCAATAAGCTTTCCAGTGCGCGTTTTGCTGAAGCCACCAATGCTTTTGTAGAAACATTTACCGCTTCAGTTGATTTCGATCAACGTTTAGCACAGCAAGACATTCAAGGCTCGCTAGCACATGCGCAAATGTTAACTAGCATTGGTATTTTAACTAATACTGAATATAACAACATTGTTCAGGGACTAACCCAAATTAGCGCGGAAATTAGCGACGGTGATTTTAAATGGTCAATACAGCAAGAAGATGTACACATGAACATCGAAGCCCGTTTAACTGTTTTAATTGGGAATGCTGGTAAAAAACTACATACAGGTAGATCCAGAAATGACCAAGTTGCAACTGATATACGCTTATATTTACGTGCTGAAATTCATGTAATTCAAGCCCAACTTACTCGCTTGCAAACTGCGTTATTGAACTTAGCTGAAATTAATGCAGCCACTATTATGCCTGGATTTACGCACTTACAAGTAGCGCAACCAATAACTTTTGGACATCACTTGATGGCATGGTTTGAAATGTTAAGCCGGGATACAGAACGCTTGACAGATTGCTTAAAAAGAATTAACGTAATGCCTTTAGGTGCAGCTGCATTAGCTGGAACTTCTTATCCAATTGATAGATATATGACTGCCAAATTATTAGGTTTTAGTAAGCCTGCAAATAATTCTTTAGATGCAGTCAGTGATAGGGATTTTGCGATAGAGTTTGTTAGTGCTGCAAGTTTGATTATGCTACATCTATCCAGATTTTCTGAGGAATTAGTCTTATGGACTAGCGCGCAATTTGATTTTATTGAAATGCCAGATGAATTTTGCACTGGCTCTTCAATTATGCCACAAAAGAAAAACCCTGATGTACCAGAATTAGTTCGTGGAAAATCAGGACGAGTAACTGGAAATTTAATGTCTTTGCTAATGTTAATGAAAAGCCAGCCACTCGCATATAATAAAGACAATCAAGAAGATAAAGAACCTTTGTTTGATAGTGTGGATACAGTAATTAATTGCTTGCGCGCATTTGCGGACATGATGCCAAAAATCAAATCGAAACCGGAAAATATGTACCAAGCCACTAAACAAGGCTTTGCAACTGCTACCGATTTGGCTGATTATTTAGTGCGTAAGGGTTTGGCTTTTCGAGATGCACATGAAGTTGTAGGGCAGGCAGTGCGTTTAGGCTTGGATACGCAACGAGATTTAGCAGAATTATCCTTAACCGAATTACAAAGTTTTGCTAATGTTATAGAAAAAGATGTATTTGCAAGTTTGAGTTTAGAAGGTTCAGTAGCAGCTCGCAAACACATTGGTGGCACTGCCCCAGAAACAGTACTTAAAGCTATTGAACAGGCACGTTTACAATTAAATAATTAACCTTAATAAAAAATTATGCAAGAAGTTTATTTACAAGAATATACTACTGAAGCCTTAAGTTTGTTTAACAAAGGCAAGTTAAATTTAAAACATAATAACTATAGTTTAGCTGCATATTATTTTCAAAAACTTCTTTGCATAGATCCACAAAATTTTTGGGCATTCAGAAATTTAGGTAAAATTGCTACCGAATATAAGTTATTTCCCCAAGCGATAACTTATTATCAACAAGCGATTGATATAGTCACATTTGAACATGAAGCTGAATTAAATTTTATTATTGCTGATTTAGCTCATTTATACCTAAAAACCAATGCAGTAGAACAAGCAGAACAAATATTATTACAACGTTTAGAAACTCAAGCAAAATGTGTATTTTTACATACTAGCTTGGCTGAAGTTTATGAAAATTATACTCCAGCATTAATTCAACACAGTATCACTGCATACAAAAAAGCCTTAGAACTGAAAAATTTAACTTGGGTACAAAAAAAAATCACCCAACATCAACAGCTTGAATATACAGCAGAAATTTCTAATTTAAGTTTATTATTGCAAGGCAATTGGATAAACCTATTACAACGTGAATGCAATCTAAGCAATTTAAATTCTGTAGATCAGCAACAGTTATATACCATTCTACAAAAACTTCCAATGCATAAATTTGCTAATATTAATGAATTTAGGATTTTTTTGATTCAAATCTTAATGGATGATTGTGAGTTAGAATCTATCTCTATTCAACAACAGCATAAATTAAGTATTGCTTTGGAATTATGCTTAAAATATTTACAAACAGATCCAATTGCTACAGCATACGTATATATTCAAACTTTAAAATTATGCAAAGTTTTAGAACAATATCAATATAACGACGCTGAAAGCATAATTTTAAAGGCTTTATTATATTACGACACTGATGTAAAAGTATTAGTTGCACTATTAAAATTGCTTATTAAACAACACCAATATTTAGCAACTCAGTCAGTAGAACAAGCACAATATCAACAAATTTTAGCTTTGATTAGATTAATTAGCAGTGAATTAATTAGCTTAGATGCACAATTATTTAATAAATTAGATTTAGATGCAATTATTATGGTGCATAATGAAGCAGATAAATTTCAAATAAAGAAATTTGCTACGATTAAAAAATTTTTATTAAATTCAAGCCTTAAAAATGAAATTATTGCCTTAAACACTCTAACCCAATATAAAGATTTAATCCAAATAGATCAATGGATGACTGCTTTCTTTGATTTGATTGCCAACTATAATCCAGCATTATTATTTGATTTAGAATATTATCAACAACAAGCACAATTACCGAAACAACTTACGATAGAACAAGCTTTAGCACATTATTTTACTCAAGGTTGGCAGCAAAGATTAGCTCCACATCCTATGTTTGACATTGATTTTATTGAACAACAGTTAGTAAATCAGCAACATTTATTAAACCAACCAACATTATTATCATTTTTACAATTCGAAAAAACTGCAAATTTAATTCCAAATATTTTAATTAATCCAATTAAATTACAAGCAGCAGTTAATGTAGATAAAAACTTGTGGCTGCATTATCTCAGTAAAGGTTGGCAAAATAATGCCAATATATCTGATTTTTTTGATTTAGAATTTTATTTAACTATAACCAAGCAATCATTAAATAATTTTAAAATCGCACCGATACTAGATTTTTGCAAAACTGAACTCATTGATTGCAATCGGTTTTTTCACACTCAGTTTTATTTTCAACAATATAAAGCAACATTAAACGGTAAAATTCCATTGGTACATTATTTAACTGAAGGAGTTTATTTAGGCTATCAAGCACATCCATTTATTGATAGCTCGAACTTAACTACATCAGCGCGATTGCAGCAATTAAAATTAACCAAACAAGGATAGGGCTAATAATGTTAATTTCAGAACAAGGGATATTATTCAATACAGCCTCAGATATTGAACGTGCGCATCAACATCAAGATTTAAATAATGTCATGCATATATTTGATGTATTTTGGCATGGCATTCGTAGTGCTACTGCATGTTTACCTGGACATAAAATCGCAATTTCGCATAAGCAAGCTGTAAGTGGCGATGGAATCCATCATTTATATGCTTATTTACATAAACATCAAGTACAACATATTTGTTATCAAGGATTTTCCGAGAATGCACTTAAATTAGCTGAATTATTGCAACAAGAATTTGGCTCTAAAATTCAACAATATGTAATCACCCATGTAAGTTCAGCTCAGTTTGAAAATCAATTTGAAATGCTAATGTTAAACAAAATGTTAGCAGGATTAAAATCTGGATTATTTAAACGTTTAGGCTCAGTAAAACCTAGATTCTCAAGCACGATTCCAGAATTTTTCCCGCAAACTTTAATTAATTTAGCCCCTAAAATAATTCCAAACATTAGTTTACGCGAATTAAATAGGGTCTTAATTCCAGTAGAAAATAATTGGCGCAAAAACTTATATACTAATGTGCTGGCGGCAGTTTATTCTGATGCAGTCCAAACAATCAATGTAGTTAATTGGCCCAATGGAATTGAAGATCTAGTTCCAAGTGATAAATTAGAATGGATAGCTTTTATGCGCCCCAGTCAAATGTTATCTCAAGCAGCTTCATCAGCGGCCATTATGCATGCCTCATTAATTGAATGCCAACCCATGACGCAACTTGAAGCATTAGCAGTTGGAACCCCCTGTATTAATGCTAAACTGGGTATTCATGCTGAAATTGAACAGCATCCTTTAACTAAATTGTGTGAAGTTGAATTTGCCGATGATGTAGGTGCATTAAGCCAAACTTTAACTACAGTTTGTCAACAATGGCATACTGATCCAGTTGGATTACAAGCTATGATTAAAGACCATTTAACATTACGTCAAAGTTTAAGCATGCAAAGTTATCTGGATTTTATTAGTTAGGTTTTAGGAATTATATTTATGAAAAATGTTTGTTTTATCACCAATGAACTTTATCCATTTAAACCTGGTGGCATTGGACGTTTAATGTATAATTTCGCGGTGCAAAATCGTGAACACCCAACCAATAAATGCAGGTTTTTCTTTTTAATTCCTGCTACTGAAATTTCTGATACCAACGAAATAGCTAGTTATTTTCAGCAACAAGATTTAGGTACAGTAGTTGTTACACCAACAACATTTGCCTTTCTATCTGCCCAAGAACATAAATTATTTAGTCAATTAGAAACAACTGGCTATAGTAAAAACGTTTTTATGCGCAAATCACTAGAATATTACAATGGACTATTATATTTAGAAGCCAAATACCAATTGCAACTAGATATAATCGAATTTCCAGATTACGGAGCTTGGGGATTTAGCAGTATTCATGCAAAACATGCAGGTTTAGCCTTTAAAAACAGCATCTTAAGTGTGCGCCTGCATTCCACCGAAGGTTTAATTCATCAAGCTGAACCGTTTTATCATCCCAAAGCCTATGCAGAAAAAAGCTTTCATGCTTTAGAACAACAAAGTATAGCTTTAGCAGATTTAGTAGTATCACATTTAGAAATCATAACCCAAATTAATCAAGATTTTTATCAATTTGACGCTACTTGGCGAGCAAAAGTAGTGCATGAATTCCCGCCAATTTTTTTAGAAACTGAAGAAATAACTCCGAAGCAAGATAATTCCAGTTCCAAAACAGAAAATTTTGTGTTTTCAAGTAGATTACAACCCTTTAAACGCCCAGATTTATTTATCAAAGCAGCAGTTATTTTTCTAAGTCAAAATTTAGATTACACTGGAAAATTTTATTTAGTTGCTTACGGTTGGGATTATAAATACATCAAATGGTTAAAAAATTTAGTAGTTCCTGAATATAAAGAGCAAATTGTTTTTATTCTCAATCCTGAAGCCGGATTACGTAACGCACTAATCAGTCAAGCAATTGTAGTTATTCCATCTAATTATGAAAGTTTATGTTTATTTGCTTATGAAAGTGCCTTACGAAACAATAAAATTATTTTAAATCAAAACTGCGCAGCTTTTGGCCAAGCAAATTATTGGCAAGCAGGTAATAACTGTTTACAATTTGATGGCAGCGCGGAAGCTTTAGCTACAACCTATGCGCAAGCATTAAAATTCTCTACTGCAAAAACTCAAGCACTACCTACATCAACATGTTATTGGCATCAAGAAACCACTTATAAACAACTACCAAAACTTAAAACCTGCAAGGGTAAAATGACTATTATTGCTTATGGTTTTAGTTCTTTAGCCCAAGTAAATTTTCATTTATCCGCATTAGCATCGTTATTAACAAACCCAGATATTAAAATCGCCTTAATCCTGAATCAAACCTATAAAACTGCCTACATAGACAATTTCAATCCTCAAGTAGCAATTCATTATTGTGCTTGGAATACTCCTAATCCAAACTATATACGCCAATTTTTAAGTAACTTAAATAGTGATTACATTAGTTTTTTATTACCCAATATGCAAGTGCAAGCTGAATTTTATACTCTAGCTTTAAAAGCGTTGCAACAACAACCATACTTAAGTATAGTGACTGCACACACTCGTATGTTAACCACCGCTGATACCGAAAATATGGATTGGCAAGCAGGCAACCGTGACGATTACGCAGCCACTGGCAAAATAAAATTAGCTCTAGGAACAGCACCTAAGTTAGCTAATACCGACCTAGATTTAATCAGCAACTGTAGTTGCTTACGCCTATCAGAGTTGGATTTAAATAATATTCAAGAACAAGCCGCCGATTACTTTTTAGCTTTACTACTTAATACCATGCTACGTGATAATGAAATTACTTTGGTAATTCCCAAAATATTAATTACAGAAATTGCCGTAACAAATGAATTTTTGCAACTAGATAATGTCTTGGATTCCATTAATTAAAAATATTTATTAATATGAGATCAGAAAATTTTTTATTGTGTTTTGGTGCGCAAAGAGGCGGAACCACATGGCTATCTAATCAACTATGGCATCATCCTAAATTTTCTTTTCCTCCAAGAAAGGAATTACGATATTTTGATACTATTCATTATCATAATTTTAATGTGATCCAAAAAGAAAGAATTAAAGAGTTAAGACGCGCATTGTGGAATAAATTAGGAGAAAATCCAAAAAATCTTACCAAAGAATTAGAATCAGAATTAAAATGGATGGCTAAATACACTCTTGTTAGTAAAGAAAATTATAATGATGTATGGTACGAATCCCTGTTTAATCAGACTGCACCTGATAAATGGACTGGAGACTTTTCTCCTGACTATTCCTTATTACCAAAAGATGGTATAGAGCATTTATATAACATGTTACCAGATGCTAAACTTGTTTTTATGCTGCGTGATCCAGTTGATAGAATATGGTCTGGTTTAACTTATACACTTAGAAATAATCCAAACCTCTCTGATACAGAAAAAATCAAATTTTTAAAAAATGGGATTAATAGCCAAATACAATTAAAATTTTCTGATTACAAATCTATTTTTGAAAAATTTTTAAACTTTTATCAAAAAAAACAAATATGTGTATGTTTTCACGACGATATAATAATTAATCCACAAAAAATTATTTCAACAGTTTTTAATCATATTGGAGAAAATTATAATAATGATTATTTTAAAAATACTAGTAAAAGTGTAAATAGAAGTCCTAGTATTGAATTAAACGATGAAATATTGGCAACTATATCATTAAATAATTTAGATTTATTAAAATGGTTAAATGATGAATTTGGTGGTTATGCAAGTCAGTGGCTAAACAAAGCAGAAAATTATTTATAATATATTAAGGAAATAATAATGATTTTACCTAAATTTATGCTTGATATTCCTATGGAATTGGAAACTTGTAAAAACTTGAGCAAAAAGATAGAAATTGATATCTTTATGCTCGCATGGAATAAATTTTGCGATAACCCAGAAAGTATTGGTAATAGTAAATTAGCCCGAGAAGAAAAAATCAGGGCTTTTAGGTTAATACAAAATGCTAATAATTTTTTAGAAATTGGAACTTTTAATAAAGCCAATTTAGCTTGGTTATCTTCATTATTAGCTTTTGATGCCAAAATAATTGATTTAGATATTCAATTAAACCCTATTAAAGAAAGGTTAATAAAAAATCATATTAAACCAGAGCAAAATTATACTTCTATAATAGGAGATTCAACACATCTTAATACTAGGAATAAAGTTATAGAAACTTTAAATGGTGATCTGTTAGATGCAATATTTATTGATGCTAATCATGTAATGCGTTGTGTTTTAGCAGATTTTGCACAATTTGCCAATTTAGTGAAGCCAGATGGGTACATATTTTTTCATGATATTCAATGGGAAGGTTCAGAAAAAATCAAAGGCGTGGCAGATGCAATAGAAATAATTCAACGATATGCGCCTGTTTACCAATGCGTTGGCAACAACCCTATATCTCATTTTCATAGACCATTCAAAAATGGACAGTTTTGGGGTGGAATAGGAATTGTTTTAGCTAAAGATCTTATAGGGTTGATTTAAAAATGAAAATAAAACTAGTCGCTATTGCTAAAGATGAGCGTGCTTACAAATGAAAGAAAAATATTTACATTAGGCATAAAATGTCAGAAAGTCGGAACTACATGGCTACATATACAATACAAAAATTGTTAATTTTTATAAAAACATCTATTTATTTTGTGATCAAGAATTTGGATTAAATCAAATATGGAATATCTTTAAGCATTTATTGGCACAATAATTTTATTTTTACCATTAAACAGAAAATTAAATGAAAATTGCAATTGTTTTATCTTTTTTACCGCCAAATACACGATCTTCTCATCTAAATCTTATACAGTCTTTTATTCAGGCTTCATATAATGGATTTAAAGAATTTTCTTGCCTAGTTTTAATTTCTAACGA
>DAOUSJ010000053.1 GCA_030627285.1 Methylococcaceae bacterium
GCAAGTTTTAAACAATGACACTGATGCCGATAATGCTTTGGATCCAACTTCTGTCAGCATAATAAATGCGGATGCAAATGGCGATAAAGTTGTAGTTGGCGAAGGTGTTTGGTCAGTAAATCCAAATACTGGCGCGATTAGTTTCACCCCAGAAGCTGGTTTCAACGAAGATCCAACTCCAATTGAATACACGGTTGCAGATGTTACTGGTTTGGTGTCAAATCCAGCTACGGTACAGATTGATTATCCAGTCGAAAATTTTGTGAATGCAGCAATTTTAAATCCTGCTATTCCTGTTATAACTATTACTAATCCACATATTAGTGTCATAACAATTCAAACCGGGACAAATTCTAATAATCCATTTAACTTAATCCAAGCTACTGCAGAACCAGTTTCAGCTCACAACCCTAGCATTCAAAACTTTATTTACCCAGCACGCAATCCAGTAACTATGGAAGGCGATGTACAAGATCAATATGTTACAGAAGGGATTTATAAATATTCTATTGGTGATGGTGAATTTGCACATACCGATCCATCAATTAAATTAAATTATGCTGCTAGCCAACCAAATGGTGAATCTTTACCAGAATATATTGTGTTTGATTCTGAATCTGGAGAATTCAAAATCAATGGTGATTTAGCTAAATCCTTGGAAGTCAAAAGCATTTTAATTCGTGTAGAAGTAAGTGACGATCAAAATAATAAAGTTTCTCGTACTTTTCAAGTAAGATTTGATGATGAATCTAGTACTGAAGACACCACCAGAACTAGCCAAGATAATCATAATTCAACAATAGCATTAGCCAACTCTAATAATGAAACTAATGGTCAAAATGACACAAATACAGCTAATGATTTTGCTACTGATAATGCGCTTACAAATGACTTAAGCAACCAAGATTCAAGTATTAATCCTATTCAAATTAATGCTGAATTAGCTAATAAAATCATTTCTGAGGATAATAATGTCTATACAATTCCTGAAACTGCTTTTACACACATAGACCCTGATGAAACCTTAACTTATACTGCAAGCTTAGAAGATGGTTCAGAGTTACCAAAATTTATTATTTTTGACCCTGAAACCAAAGAATTTACCTTTGATATGCAAACAATTTCAGAAGAAGAGCTGGAAAAATTAAGTATTAAAGTTACAGTTACAGATGAGCAAAACAATGTAGCAATTGCAATTTTTGAAGTGTTTTTTGATCTTGAATTAAATGCTGTAGAGCCATTGGAAGCTCCTGTTCCAGAAACTGAAACCCCTGAAGTTGAATCCGAAGATATAACTCAAGTTGATGAGTTTGCTATTTTAGCTATGTTACTCAGCTCAGAAATGGAAGCTAGTGCTGAAGAAATTCTAGTAGCTAATTTAGATCAAGCTCCCACTAGTGAAACTGAAACTCAGGCTAAACAAAACTTAAATACACAAATTAAACAAGCTGGATTTTTTGGTTATCAGCAACAAAAAGGTCAATTATTAAACACTTTAAAATCACTGTTTAAAAATACCTAACTATTCACGAATAGCATTATCATTCATATAAGGAGAGTAATTATTCTCCTTTTTTTTGCTATCCATAACCAATACAAATAATCTCTGAGACCATGTGATGCAATTTTCAAAACATTTTTTTTATCCAATCATTACAGCTTCATTAGTGTCAGCATGCGGTATTACTCCCAAACCTTTAATTGAGGAACAACTAGCTGATTATGCTGTGCTGGATCAAATTGACATGTATCAACAGCAAGAATCTATACCAAAGGTTTTAACCTTAGCTGAAGCAATGGCGCGCTCGTTAAAATATAATTTGGATAATCGAGTGAAGCTCATGGAACAAGCAGTAGCCCATCAAAGTGTGGAGATGGCAAAACTGGACATGTTACCAATGTTGGGAGTATCTGCGGGCTATTTTGATCGGATAAATGTAGATGCTTCTGAAAGTTTATCCATATTAACTAACAGGCAATCTTTAGAACCATCAACCTCGCAAGATCGTAAACGTTTAACTGCAGATATTCGTTTTACTTGGAATGCATTAGATTTTGGTGTGAGTTATTTACAAGCAGTGCAAAATTCTGATCGGTTTTTAATTTCGCAAAAATCTCGTGAAAAAGTAATGTTAAAATTATTACAGCAAGTACGATCTGCATATTGGCGTGGAGTAGTGCATCAAAAAATGTCTGCCGACATTGAAAGCATGTTAATTCAGGTAAATTCTACTTTAGCAGATTTAAAAGCTGTGCGAGAACAACAATTATATACACCATTATTTGCTTTAAATGATATTCGGATTTTAATTGAAACTAAAAAACAATTGGAAGGTTTAAAAGAGTCAATTAGTATTGCAAATATTGAATTAGCCACCTTAATTAATGTTCCAGCCAACACTAAATTAAATTTGGTGATTCCATGCGATTTTACTCATATTCCTAAAATTCCACATAATATTGAGGAGATGGAATTAACCGCTTTAATCAACTCCAGCGATTATGCCAGCGAGATCTACAACGTACAAATTGATCACTTAGAATCACGCAAATCTTTATTACGCTTATTGCCTGGATTAGAATTTTCTTATACTGGCAATTATGCCTCCAATTCATTTTTGTGGAATAATTTATGGGGTGAATTAGGTATACGTTTATTAGGCGATGTATTAAAATTAGCCACAATTCCAGATATTTTAGATTATGCCGAGGTTAGCGAGAAATTAGCTAAATCTCGTCGTTTAGCAACTAATACTGCGGTAATTACTGGTGTGCATTTAGCTTGGCAAAATTATACTAATTCAGTTAATTTATTATCTCAATCCGCATATTTGAATGATATTGATCGAGAAATAGCAGAATTAACTCGGAACGCGGAACAAAACCGTACTGGCAGTGAAGTAGAAGCAATTCAATCTGAATTTAAATCTTTTAGCTCAGAAATGTCACACTTATTATATTATGCCCAAAGCCAAGATTCATTTGGTGCCTTTATAGTTAGTTTGGGTTCTAATCCAGTACCTGAAAATTATCAAGAAAATTCTATCCCTGAATTAGCACAAATTTTACAGCAAAAAAACCATGCTTGGGAGCAAGGACAATTAGATATTATTGATCCTAAAATTATGCGAAAACGAGTGTCTGAATATAAAGAAAAGAAAATTAGGCGTGCATTTATAGATAAAATTTTAGATAAACAAGTGCCAATGCCAGCTATAGAAAAAGCTTATTTTCCACATACAACTACATTAAAACCGCTGGCAAAAAAATGCAAGCCAACTCAAAAGATAGTTAAATCAGCTAAGCCAGATAAATCTCTTATTAAATCTACAGCTTTTGAGTTTAAACGCGCAGGAATGCCTGTAGTTAAACAGCCTGCAACCACTATTAAATCTGAGGCTAAATAATGTCTAAATTATCCATCTTTACACTAAGTGCTTTATTAATTTGGGTCACTAATAATCAAGCCGCCGACATTATAATTCCATCACCTATTAGCAAGGCTTTGCAAGCAACTCCAAAACCAGTAATTCGTGGACAATTAAGAGCGCGCGAATTCACTGTGATTGCTGCTGGAATGTCAGGTAAATTATTAGATTTCCCAGTTACACATGGACAAAGAATTAAACAAGGACAAAAAATTGCCAGCTTCAATTGTAAAATAGCTCATGCAGATAAAGACGTGGTAATTGCAAAACTCAATGCGGCTAAAAGTAAACTTGCTACCAACAAAGCCTTGGAACAATATCGTAATATTAGCCAATTGGATGTAATTTTAAGTGAATCTGAGGTTAATATTCAACAGGCTGAATTAGCTAGAATTAAAGCAGTATTATCCGAATGTCAGGTTAAAGCCCCGTTTTCTGGAATTGTGACTGAAAAAATTGCTCAAGCGCATCAATTTATTAAAGAAGGTGAACCGATGCTGGAATTAGTCAATACTTCTAGTTTGGAACTTGAAATGGTGCTTAATTCATCTGATTTAGTTAAATTTCCCATTGGAACCCGTTTTACAATTAAATTAGATGAATTTTCCAAGCCAGTTAGTGCCAAAATCGCGCGTAATATTGGCATGATTGACCCAATTAGCCAAACAATTCGAGTAATTGCCACCTTATTAAAACCGCCGCGTAATTTACTGCCTGGTATGAGTGGAGTAATCAAGTTTTCTCAAGCTGCTCCAACAAAAAAACCTTAAGTGTGAATTAAATGGAGGTTAAAAAAAACACCCTAGCAGCGGCAGATATTCTACTATTACAGCAACAATTACGCGCTAAATTAAGCTTAACTGAATTAGGTTATTTTCTAGTTAATAGCAGCCACAAAATCTCCCCATATCAAATTGGGATTTTTTATCATAATTTTCAAGGTAACAAAGGGATTCAAGCAATTTCTGGTTTACCAATGCCCATTAAAACCGCCCCATTTCATATTTGGTTACAAGCATTATTTAAACACATAGTCCAACAAAATTATTCTGCACCGCAACCAATTAAAACTGAAACTATACCAGCAAATTTGTCTACACAATGGCAAGATTTTTTACCTACAGAATTATTATGGTTGCCATTAATAAATGCTGAAGGTGACACTTTAGGCGGTTTATTATTAGCCCGCGCAGATCCATGGCAAGTAGATGAAGTCAGGATTTTCCAATATTGGAGTGGTGCAATTGCTCATGCAGTAGAATTATTGGCATATCGTAAAAAGTCTATTTTTAAAACTATTTCACGGATAAAAAGCTTACTTGTATTTGCCAGCATCTTAGGTTTAGCTTGGGCAGCATTTTTACCAGTTTCACTGTCAATTTTGGCTCAAACTGAAGTGGTAGCAAAAAATCCAACAATTATTCGCGCGCCTATAGAAGGTGTGATTGCTAAGGTTTTAGCTAAACCCAATACCAGCGTTAAATCAGCAGAATTATTGATAACTCTAGATGATACCCGCTTAAAATCACGCTTAAATGTAGCCGTGCAAGAGTTAGAAATCTCCAAAGCCGAATATAGACGCGCAGAACAAGTTGCAGTTACTGATCGCACTGCCGCTGCCGAAATCCCAATTTTAGCCGCTAAAATTCAGCAAAATAATGCCGAAGTTGCTTATGTAAACAGCTTATTAAATAGAGTGAAAATTCATGCAAACACCACTGGAATTGCGATTATTCCAGATGCCTATGAATTAGAGGGCAAGCCAGTGAAATTGGGCGAACGTCTGTTAATTATTGCTACCCCAGAAGCTGCGGAATTAGAAATGTGGCTAGCAGTTGGTGATAGTATAACCTTGCCTGAACATGCAAAAATTGAGTTGTTTTTAAATGTTAATCCTGAAACTTCATATCCAGCTAACTTGAATTATGTAAATTTTCAAGCTGAAATGTCTCCAGAAGGTTTATTTGCCTTTCGCGCTCGTGCTAATTTTACAGCTACAAATCAGTTGCCACGCATTGGTTTACGCGGAGTGGCAAAAATTTATGGCGCGCAAGTACCGGTGTATTATTATTTATTACGCAGACCATATGCTGCGATTAGACAATGGCTAGGATTATAGATCCAAGAGCTTTGAATGCTCCTAAAAAACCCCCAGCACCAATATTGCGCCAAGAATTGGATTTATTTCCAGCTGAAGCAGATGCTGATGGTGCTGAAGCTTGGATTTTACATGATCCTTTGGCGAATCGACATTTTCGCTTAGGACAATTAGAAGTGGATTTATTAATGCTGTGTGGACAAGGAGATGCAGAAAAAATTGCCCAATTAGCCAGTATGAAAATGGGTCTACAAGTTACAGTTGCACAAGTTACGGAATTATTCGACTTTTTACGAGTGAATAATTTAGTCATGGGTGATGCTAATCAACAGGCTTGGTATCTTAAACAACACGCTGCCAGCAAAACCAATGTTATTGGTAGCATTATTAAACGCTATTTGTTTTTTCGAATTCCACTCACACATCCAGATCAGTTTCTAAATAACACAATTAAATATGTAAGTTGGCTTGGAAATCCATTAACATTTATGCTGTTAGGCTTGTTATTGCTTTGCGGAATATTCTTTACTCTCAGACAATTAGATACTTTTCTTGGCACGTTTTTACACTTCTTTACCCCTGAAGGTTTCGGAATTTATTTAATCACCTTAACCATGATTAAAATTTTGCACGAACTTGGACATGCTTATACCGCTAAATATATGGGCTGTAAAGTACCCATTATTGGGGTGGCATTTTTAGTTGGTTTTCCGATTTTATACACCGATACCAGTGATGCATGGAAATTAAAATCTCGCAGCCAAAGAATTAAGATTGGCATTGCTGGGGTTGCAGTTGAATTAGGCGTAGCTATAATTTGTTTATTTTGCTGGAGTTTTTTACAAGATGGCATGTTACGCAGTGTATTATTTTTACTCGCCACCACTACTTGGATTATGAGTATTTTTGTTAACTTTAATCCACTTATGCGATTTGATGGTTATTATTTAATTTCAGATGCATTAAGAATTCCCAATTTAGAACCGCGTGCATTCGCTATGGCTAAATGGTGGTTACGTGAACAATTATTCGCTTTGCAAGCCGATCCTCCAGAAAAAATTAACTTCAAACTAGTTTATTTTGCTTATGCAGTTTGGATTTACCGCTTATTTTTATTTTTGGGAATTGCGGTTTTAGTCTACACATTTTTCTTCAAAATCTTAGGCATTGTATTATTTGCCATTGAAATTATTTACTTTATTCTGCGTCCAATTATGAATGAATTCAAAGCTTGGCGACAATTTAGCCCGCAATTACATTGGAATGCTATTACTATCCGTAGCCTAATATTCCTCTGCATCCTATTAGGCATATTTTTTATTCCGTGGCGCAGTGCTATTGAAGCTCCAGCTTTTATTAAAGCTCATTACACGCCTGTATATGCTCCAGTTGCAGGAAAAATACAACAAATTCCAGTAAAAAATAATCAAGCTGTGAATATGGATGAATTATTGCTAGAAATTGAAACTCCAGAATTGGCTTATGAACGCGCACAGGCTCAACATCGTTATGAAGAATTGAGTTGGCAACGGGCATATTTGGGTTTTAATCGTAAAATGCGTAATGAAACTTTAGTTATAAATAGCAATCTAATTACCCAAAATCAACATTTACGCGGTTTAATTGCCAAACATAATAAACGCTTATTATATGCACCCAATATTGGAATAGTGGCGGATTTAAACCTGCAATTTAAAACTGGAGCTTGGATTGCAGAAGGCACGCAAATTATGGCAATATTAGATCCAAATAATATCACTGTTCATGCTTATGTTGCCGAAGATGATTTAGCTAGAATAAAACGTGGTAATTTAGCTAAATTTTATCCAGAATTTGGTCACTATCCTACATTGACCGCCAAACTGATTGAAATAGATTCAATGGCAGTTCGTTCTATGGATGCGTTATATTCAGCTTCATTATTTGGTGGCGATGTAGCAGTGCGTGAAACTGAGGACAATGAATTAATTCCAGTAATTAGCGTTTATAAAGTGCGCTTGAAATTACTGCAAACTGTGCCGGATTTACAAAGAGTTATGCGCGGCACAGTAATATTACATGGCGAGCCTGCCAGTATTTTTCAACGATTAAAAAATATTGTATATGCTGCCTTTAGACGTGAAAGCAATTTTTAGAAAGTCTGCCCAAAACTGTCTGCATAACGTTGTTTAAAATATTCAAATTCAAAAGTGTGATTTTGTGAACCATGCTGTTCAATTTTAATAGCTCCCATTAATGCTCCCATGCGCCCAGTTTCTTCCCAAGAATAATTATTGGTTAAACCATATAATAAACCAGCTCGATAAGCATCACCACAACCTGTTGGATCCAGAATTTGCTCTACTTTAGCTGCAGGAATTTCAAGACATTTGTCATTGGTATAGATTTTTGAACCTTCAGCACCTAAAGTAATAATTAACGCATCCACCTTAGCCGCAATTTCCGCAGTAGTTAAACCTGTAACTTTTTGCATTAATTCAAATTCATAATCATTAAAAGTTGCCCAAGTTGCCTGTTCTAAAAATTGCACTAATTCTTCAGCATTAAACATCGGCATCCCTTGACCAGGATCAAATATAAATGGAATTCCTAATTGCGCCAATTCTTGCGCATGTAATAACATTCCAGCACGCCCATCTGGGGACACAATCCCAATTTCAATTCCAGCATTTTCTGGCACTGAATTTAAATGTGATTCATTCATTGCTCCAGGATGAAATGCCGTAATTTGATTATCATCTTCATCTGTAGTTATATAAGCTTGCCCCGTATAATTGTTATCTAACACCTTAATATATTCACTAGAAACGCCAGACAAACACAACCATTGTGCATATGGTTCAAAATCATGCCCCACAGTTGCCATAATTTTAGGGTCTCCACCTAATAACTGCAAATTATAGGCAATATTACCCGCACAACCACCATATTCACGCCGTAAAGCTGGCACTAAAAAAGACACATTTAACATATGTACTTTTTCTGGCAAAATATGATTTTTAAACTTATCATGGAATACCATAATAGTGTCGTATGCCATAGACCCACAAATTAATGCGCTCATTTTGTTCCTCTAAATTAAAATTAATGTCCAAGTAATAACTACCCAGATCAAAGTTAAAGTTACTGCCGCAGAACCTATATCTTTAGCTCTACCTGATAATTCATGTTGTTCTAAGCCAACTCTATCCACTACCGCTTCGATGGCAGAATTAAATAACTCAGCTAATAATACTAAAACTATGCTACCAATTAAAATAAGTTTTTCTATATTATTACCACCCAATATTAAAGCTAGTGGAAATAATACACCAGCTAAAACTAGTTCTTGTCGAAACGCCTCTTCATGTTTCCATACAGCTTTAAAACCTGCTAGCGAAAATTTACTAGCATTAATTATGCGTCTAAAACCAGTTGTCTGTTGATTTGCCATATAAATTAAGCATCACTATTTAGCATATTTGCATACTCTGTTGCATCCATTAAAGTTTCCAAATCTTGCGGATTGTTTGGCTTTAATTTAAACAACCAATTCAAATAAGAATCATCATTGACTAATTCTGGTTCATCTATCAAAGCTTCATTCACTGCAACTATAATACCAGCAATCGGAGCATACAAATCTGAAGCTGATTTTACTGATTCTACCACTGCACATTCCAAGCCAGCAGTATATTCTTGTCCAATTTCTGGTAATTCCAAAAACACCAAATCACCTAATTCAGCCTGTGCAAAATCACTAATTCCCACACTAAGTAAGCCATCGGTTTCTAATATAGCCCACTCATGCGTAGCTTGATACTTTAAATTTTTTGGTATTATAGACATATAATTTACTCCAAATATATTCACAATTCTTAAGCATAACCTGCTTTAACTAGAATACAAAACCCATTTTAAATTTTACATTTAGCACCGACAAATTATGTTTAGATTATACCAAGCCAGTAATATCCATGCTTTATGCCAAACTTTAATCAGAACTTTGCAACAACAGCCTGCAAATAATTTATTTACCCAAGAAATTTTTTTAGCAGAAACCCCTGCATTACAACAATGGTTATTGCAAAACATAGCTTTAGAATTTAAAGTATTTGCAAATTATCAATGCAATACCTTAAGTAATTTTTTACACTCCCTTAGTAAACGCATCAATGACAATTCAGATACAACTAGTGTGGATAATTTAATCTGGAGTGTCGAAGCTGCACTTAGAAATTTAGCCAATCCAGTATTTGAACCCTTACAAAAATATTTAATTGCCCCAAATCTTGCTAACAAACGTTATCAATTAGCACAACAAATCAGCACTTGTTTTAATAATTATCAAATTTTTAGACCCGAATTATTTTACTTGTGGCAACAAGGAATGTATTTAACTACAGATCCAAGTGAACTCTGGCAACAAGCTTTATGGCTGCAAATACAACCACAACTAAATCCTAGATCTAATCCACAACTTAGCATCCAAACTTTACAACAAACTCCAGCTGGCAAACTTCAAATTTATCTACCAAAACGCTTATTTATATTTAGTCTCCATGCATGTCCACCTACAAACCTAGCTTATTTACAGGCATTAAGTTTACACACTGATATATATTGCTATCAATTTACCCCATTACCGCCAACAATACCGATGCAATTGCATACTTTATTGAAAAATCTGGGTTCTCAAGCTATAGAATTTCAGCATCAATTGCAACAAACAATCCCCTGCATACAATCTCAAATTCAGTTTCAAACACCAAAATCAGCAAATAATTTACAACAGCTACAAATTACACTGAACACGCAAATTCAGCAACCAAAAAAACTAACTCCAGATGGATCTATTAGTATTCATGCTTGTCACTCTAAATTACGCGAATTAGAAGTGGTTTATAACAACATACTGCACAGCCTAAACCAAGATCCAGAATTGCAACTGCGTGATTGCATAATAGTTGCGCCGAATATTCAAGCATATGCGCATTTAATTAACAGCGTTTTTAAAGATATTCCGCACCAAATTCACGCTAAAACTACTGCTCAAAGCATACCTTTATTACCAGTTTTAATTCAATTATTAAACCTTAGTGCCAGTCGATTTGAATTTTCGGCAGTCTTTAACTTATTAGAACAAACCAACATCTATACAAACTTCGATTTAAGTCTCACTGATTTAGAGCTTATTAAACATTGGCTAACTGATACCAATGTGCGTTGGGGCAAATCAGCAGCGCACAAACAGCAACTAAATTTACCAGCTACAACAGAAAATACTTGGCAAGCAACTTTAGAGCGTTTATTAATGGGTTATGCAGTTCTAAGTCCAGAGCAACCCGTAAATGGAATTTTGCCCTATTGCGAACTTGAAGGTTCTGCTGCCCAAGCTTTAGGCGGTCTTTATGATTTCATGCAAATATTATTTACCAATAGTGAAATTTTTGCTCAAGCACATACACTCAGTACATGGTTGGAGTTATTACAAACTAGCATTAAACAAGTATTTATCGCCAATCCAGCACGACAACAATTACAACAATGCATTCAACAACTACATAATACTTTCAATTTGCATAATTCCCAAACTATTGAATTAAGCGTCATAATTGAACATTTAACCAAACTTGCCAATACTACAATTCAAGCTCAGAATATTTTAAATGGCAAATTAAACTTTTGTTCCATAGCCACTATTAGCCAGATTCCATTTCAAATTATTGCAATTTTGGGTATGAATCAAGGTGAATTTCCAGCTCAACAACTTGAAGCTAGTTTTAATTTAATTTCACAAACACCACAATTTGGTGATCCAAATCCTATTAATACTCAACGCCAACAGTTTTTGGAGTTAATTTTAAGCGCGCAACGCCAACTAATAATCAGTTACCAAGGTCAATCAGCACATAATAATCAAACTCTACCTGCTGCAATGGTAGTGAGTGAATTACTAGAATCTTTACAACAGGATTATCAGCTTAGCAATTTAGTAATTACACATCCATTACATGCTTTTAATTCACGCTATTTTGATAATTCAAATCCTAAATTATATAGCTATTCAAACCAACAATTACAAATTGCATCCGCAGTAAATACTGCACCAACCTCAATCAATACTTGGTGGCATAATCATTCAACAACTCCAAGCGCAACTACAATTCAACTGCAAGACTTAATTAGCTTTTATCGACAACCGCAGAAATATTTTTTTCGTCAGCAATTAGGTTTACAACTACAAACAATCCAAGCCAATCCAGCAACACATGAACCGTTTATAATTGATAATTTAAGTAGTTATAACATTGCTCAAATTAGTGTTGCGCAATTATTACAGCACCAAAACTTGGATTTAAGCAGCTTACAAGCACGCGGACAATGGTTAACTGGTGCTATGGGGGCAATTGAATTTCAAAAATTACAAAGCCAATTAGATAAATTTGTCAGCACCATTCAAACTTTAGATCTTGGCAATCCAATTTCTGGTTACGCCATCGACACCAAAATTGGCAACCAAAACCTAATTGGCGAATTAAACCATGTATATACTAATGGTAGTTTACTGTATAGATTTGCCGCCTTAAAAGGCAAAGATTTAATTGCGGCTATCATCCACCATGCATTAATCAATCAACAACAATGCCAAAATACTTATTTAATCAGTCAAGATGCAAGCCTATGTTTACGCTCTGCAAGTTTCCCAAATGATGTTTTAGAACAATTAATCCATCTCTATCAAACCGCACTTAGCAACCCAAATATTTGGTTTACTGAAGTAGCTTTTGCATATATACAACAAAGCCATCAATTAAAAATTAATTCTCGCACTAAAAAACCAGCTATTAACAGTGCGCAAGAAAAATTTAAATACGAATTAAATCAACCTTATAACCTAGAATTACAACTTTTATATACCAAAAACCAGCATGAATTGGTATTTGAACAGCAGTTTCTGGATATATGCGATAATTTATTAGTTCCTATATGGACTGCCAGTCATTGCTAATACAGCTAGAATTTAAGTTAAAATAAACAATTTACAGCTAGAATTAAAATTAACCATGCTTAAAAATAAGGTTTTTCAATTTAATAATATCCAACCAATGAAATCTCAAATTTTTAAATTATCTACACTACTAGTATTTGGTTGCATCATTGTATTGTACGTTAATAAAATTAGTTCAAATATTAATCAACCTTACTTACTAATTACCGCGGCTATTATTGGTGCTTATATGGCAATCAATATTGGTGCAAATGATGTTGCCAATAATGTGGGGCCTGCTGTAGGTTCTAAAGCTTTAACTCTAGGTGGAGCTATTGTTATTGCCGCAGTTTTTGAATCCATGGGTGCAATTATAGCTGGTGGAGAAGTCATAAATACCGTTAAAAAAGGCATTATTGATCCTGCATTAATTCAAAATAGTAATGAATTCGTGTGGCTGATGACGGCAGCATTATTTGCAGCTGCTATTTGGTTAAATATTGCCACTAGTTTTGGTGCGCCAGTTTCAACCACTCATTCAGTTGTTGGTGGAATTTTAGGTGCTGGTATTGCAGCAGGTGGTTTCGAGATTGCAAATTGGCAAGTATTTGGCAAAATAGTTGCAAGTTGGGTAATTTCACCAGTTTTAGGTGGTATTATTGCAGCAAGTTTTTTGTATCTAATTAAACGCCAAATTACTTATCATCGACATATGATTCGAGCTGCAAAAAAAATTGTACCTTTATTAATTGCAGCTATGATTTGGGTATTTGCCACTTATATTATCTTAAAAGGTCTAAAAAAAGTTTGGAATCCAAGTTTTTTTACTGCTTTAGGCATTGGTTGTATATTTGCAATCGCAGTCTATTTAATTTGCAAACCATTGGTTCAAAGAATATCTGAAAGCATTCAACATCAAAAAGAAAGTGTTAATGAACTATTTACCTTACCACTTATACTTTCAGCTGCTTTATTAAGTTTCGCTCATGGAGCCAATGATGTTGCTAATGCAATTGGGCCACTAGCTGCAATTAATGAAACATTATTCAATAGCGAAGTCATAAAACAAGCTACGATTCCATTATGGATCTTATTAACTGGCGCGACTGGAATTGCACTAGGTTTAGCTTTTTATGGACCAAAATTAATCCGTACTGTAGGTACTGAAATTACTGAATTGGATAAAATGCGGGCTTTTTGCATTGCTATGGCAGCGGCTA
>DAOUSJ010000079.1 GCA_030627285.1 Methylococcaceae bacterium
GTTCATCCAAAGACTAATAAACTATGAAAATTCTCGTTATTAACTCTGGCAGTTCCTCACTTAAATACAATCTATTCCAATTTCCAGAAAAAATCAGTTTACTAAATGGTTTATTTGAAAAAATTGGCACTGATATAGCTATCCATCATTCACAATTTGGTAGCCAAAATAAGCTTAAACAACAATTAGTTCTCCAAGATCATAAACAAGCATTATTATGTTTATTGCAAAGCCTTAAACAACAACATACTTTAGCCAGCATAAATTTAATTGCACATAGAGTCGTACATGGCGGCGAAAAATTTAAACAGCCTATTGTAATTAATGCAGATAAATTGGCGCAACTACAAGAATTAATTCCACTAGCACCCTTACACAATCCAACCAATATTTTAGGCATTGAAATTCTGTGGCAACATCTACCTTTAGTCAAACAAATTGCTGTATTTGACACTGCTTTTCATGCAAACATTCCAGATTATGCCCATCGCTATGCAATACCTAATCATTGGTATCATGAATATAAAATTCGTCGCTATGGATTTCATGGGAGTTCACATGCTTATGTCGCCAAACAAGCAGCTTTAATATTGAATAAACCACTAGCAAATTTAAATATTATTAGTTTGCATTTAGGGAATGGTGCAAGTGCTTGCGCAATTCAAAATGGTGTCAGTGTTGATACTTCAATGGGTTTAACACCAAATGAAGGTTTAATGATGGGAACTCGAAGTGGTGATATCGATAGTTCAATTTATCCTTATTTACAGACACAAACAGGTTTTTCAATTACAGAAATTGAACAAAATTTAAATCATGCTAGCGGTTTACAAGCGATTGCAGGTACTAATGATTTACGTGCTGTGCATGAATTAATTGCCGCTGAAAATGCCAATGCTAAACTTGCTTTTGCAATGCTATGTTATCGAATTAAAAAATATATTGGGTCTTATTACGCTGTGTTAGGAAGTTTAGATGCCTTAATTTTTACTGGTGGGATGGGTGAAAATAATGCTAAATTACGCGCAAGCTGTTGTGAAAATTTAACTGGTTTAGGTTTGAAAATTGATACGAATCCCAACCAAGTTAATAATATTTGCATCCATGCACAACACATGGACACAGCTATTTTAGTAATTCAAACTAATGAAGAATTGGAAATTGCTCAACAAGCATTCACAAAAATCAGCTAAACATGTACTTAAATATCCAATGCAATATTGGCAAAATAAGTCCGTTGCGGATAAGGATGATGGTCATAATAATTTTCATCTAAAATATTATCTATACCAACCGAAAATTTAACCGTAGTATCATGTCCTACATCCATTTTATATGCAGATTTAAAATTAACTAACACATAATCATCTGATGACCCATAAACATTATTGTAAGTATCACTATTGTCATCCTGTCCAAATTGATCGCTACGATATTGAACCGCAACAGTATTATCCCAAACTTCAGTGGTGTGATAAGTTAAAGTTCCATTGGCACGCCATCTAGGAATTCGCGCCCATTCTTTACCAATATTGTCAGGATTATTAATATCTTGTTTAATTTCTTTATTAATCCAAGTGCCATTCAATGCTAATCCCACAGGCAAGTCATAAATGTAATCTTGAACATATGCAAATTCAATCCCTAAAGCTTCAGTTGTATCAATGCTACGAGTACGATTACTGGATGTTCCATCAGATAAAATAGTGCTAGTACGTAAAATTTCGTCTTCAATAGTATTGTAAAATAAAGTTAAACTAGTAAAACCGCCCACTAAATCATACTGAAATTTTAAATCATGAAAATACCCAGTTTCAGGCCCCAAATTTGGATCTGAAATATTAACCGAATTAGTATTAGTGGAACTTTCAAATAATTCTTCTGCTACAGGAAAACGATAGGCTTTACTGAATGAGTAGCGCATGCTTAAATAATCAATAGGTCTGTAAACCATAGAAAATTTTGGTGATGCTCTGGATGCATCTCTATCAGCTAAATCAATATTGCTAATATGTCCGCGCATTGCTTGCCAATGATCGTAACGAACTCCACCCATAATATTTATGTTCTCAGTAATATCTACATCTCCTTGCATAAATAAACTATGAGTTTCTGTAGAACCACCATTGATGTTGCTTTCTCTGATTGCATCTTTTGAACCAGCTGCAACATTAGATGAATCCCATGAATCTAAATCTAAAAAAGAGTGATTAAATTGATATCCAGCCATAAAACCAATATCATCATTATCAAAAAATTTTTGAGTAGCAAGCTTAATACTATAATCTACCCACCAAACTTCAACATCATTAATTCTACCTGATTTATCTTCTGCATAAAGTGGATTATTTTGGCTAAAACTAGATTCTAAAGTTTCATCTTTAAAAGCATCAAAAAAACTTGCCGTAGTATCTATACTCCAATTTTCAGTAATTTTTCCAGACAAATTCATTGCATATGCTAAAGTTTGGCGTTCATTTTCTGTACCATTTAAAGTGCCGCGTCCAAATGATGATGGGTTAATATCAAATTCAAAACCATTTTGTACTCCTACACCATCCCATAATGTATTGTTATTGGAATCTTGAATATAGCTGCGTGATTGGCTGTTACGAGTAGTATCCTCATAAGCAATAGTAAATAAGGCGCGCAAATCTTCATTAAAATCATAGGCGACTTTAAATTGAAATAAATCAGTAATATTTTCGTTAATACCCTTGTCGCCAGAAATAATTCTATTCACACCATAAACATCATTAGTTAAATAGGAGCCAGTAACATTAGTTCCTGCATTGCCTCGGATTGGATCAGTAGTAGCAGCAAAAGATTGGGGTTGACCTTCATTTTCTAAGTGATTATAAAAACCATAAACTGCCCAGTTGCCGAAACGGTCGCCAGCAGAAACAAATTCTTTATGTCCAGTTAAGATTTCATCCTTACCAAATCTATGTGAATCCTGAATAATCCCAGTCACATCCATATGCATTTCAAACTCTTCGGGTAATTTAGTTTTTAAATCAAAACTACCACCAAAAGCACCTCTATGCTCTACCGAATAAGGCCCATAAAAAACTTTTGCTGAATGTATGGCATTTGGAGCAACCAATGACCATTTGGGCGCGCCATTCCATTTGGTTTGCACTGGATTATGTAGTGGAATCCCATCAACATACATATTAAAGTGATTGGTTTGAAAATTTGTTGAGCCACGAATTGCAGTTACACCATTAGTATCCCCATAAAAACGTCGCCTTACATGTACACTAGGAGCCATTTTAATTGCATCCGAGGCCGTTATAAGATTAGTTTTATTAATATCCTCTTCTATAACTTCAAAACTAGGCGTAGAAACTGCAGTGTTAGGAAAAAGTTTATGCCCAGTAGTAATAATCATATCTTCACCTTCATAAATTTCATTATCTGGTGATTTTTCTGCTATTACATTCATTGAAGGTAATAAAGTTGATACAAGTAAAAGGGGTTTATAATTCATATAGTCAAGCCTTATTTTTATACAACAAAAAATGTTGCAAATCTTTCTAAAAATAGAAGCAAAAAATAGACCAATTAAATTTTTTATATGAAAAACACTTATATATCAAATACAATTAAATATTAAGCTCAAAAAAATCACTCTATATATTAGGGCATATGACCCATTTTTTTGTGACCAGATGGCTTTGCAAAAATTATAAGATGGTGAGATAACGCTGAATTTATCAAAAAAACTAGCCCAAAACCTAAATTCTGGGCTAGTTATAAACTATATTGTTAGCTTATTTTTTTGCGTTGCGCTCTCTTACTTCTTTAATTACGTCCTCTGCAATATTCCGCGGACAAGGCACATAATGTGAGAATTCCATAGAGAATTGCCCGCGCCCTGAAGTCATAGTACGCAAATCACCAATATAACCAAACATTTCGCTTAATGGCACGTCAGATTTAATTCTTACCCCAGTTACATTTGCTTCTTGAGATTTAATTATCCCACGACGACGATTTAAATCTCCAATTACATCACCAACATGAGATTCTGGTGTAAACACATCAACTTTCATAACGGGTTCAATTAATTGCGGACCTGCTTTAGGCAAAGACTGTCTGTAAGCATTTTTAGCAGCAATTTCAAACGCAACCGCAGATGAATCCACCGCATGGTAAGCTCCATCTAATAAAGTAACTTTAAAATCTAAACATGGAAATCCAGCCAATACACCTTCTTCAATACAACTTTTAAAGCCTTTTTCAACTGCTGGCCAAAATTCTCTAGGAACATTACCACCAGTAACTTTAGATTCAAATACAAAGCCTGAACCTGATTCGCCTGGCTCAATTTTGTAATCAATTTTACCAAACTGACCTGAACCACCTGATTGTTTTTTATGAATATAACTGTCTTCAATAGTACCAGTAATAGTTTCACGATAAGCAACTTGCGGCTTACCTACCTCAACATCAATCCCATGAGTACGTTTTAAAATATCCACCTTAATATCTAAATGTAACTCACCCATGCCTTTTAGAATGGTTTCACCACTGTCTTCATCTGTTTCTACTCTAAAAGAAGGATCTTCAGCAATCATCTTGCCAATTGCAATCCCCATTTTTTCTGAACCAGCTTTATCTTTAGGTGCAACTGCAATCGAAATTACTGGATCAGGAAATACCATAGGCTCTAAAGTAGCAGGAAATTTAGGATCACATAATGTGTGCCCTGTTTGGACATTTTTCATCCCAACTACTGCAATAATATCACCTGCTTGAGCTGCATCTAATTCTATACGCTCATCAGCATGCATTTCTACCAAACGACCAATACGTTCAGTTTTACCAGTAAAAGTATTTAATATCGTCATACCTTTTTCAATTTTACCCGAATAAATCCGAACAAAAGTTAAAGCTCCATAACGATCATCCATAATTTTGAAAGCTAAGGCACGCATAGGTTTTTCAATATCAACAATAGCAAATTTACCAGTAGGCTCACCTTCTAAATCAACTTCAGGTTGAGGCTTAACTTCAGTAGGTGATGGTAAATAATCAATAACAGCATTCAAAATTAATTGTACGCCTTTATTTTTGAAAGCAGAACCACAATAAGTTGGGAAAAAATCTAAATTAATTGTGCCTTTCCGAATACAAGCTTTAATAACATCAATATCTAGCTCTTCGCCGTCTAAATACTTTTCTAAAGCATCATCATCTTGTTCAACGGCAGTTTCAATCAACTTTTCACGCCATTCTTCTACTAAATCTACCATGTCAGCAGGAATGTCTTGCAACTCATAATTCATTGGATCGCCAGAGTTATCCCAAACCCATGCTTTACGAGTTAATAAATCCACTACACCAATAAAGTCGTCTTCAGTACCAATCGGTAACACCATTACTAGTGGATGCGCACCTAAAACATCTTCTACTTGTTTCGTTACGCGATAAAAATCTGCGCCTAAACGATCTAATTTATTAATAAAAATAATTCGCGCAACTTCAGAGTCATTTGCATAACGCCAATTAGTTTCTGATTGCGGTTCTACGCCACCAGAGCCACAGAATACACCAACACCACCATCCAACACTTTCAAAGAACGATACACTTCAATAGTAAAATCAACGTGTCCAGGGGTGTCAATAATATTGAAACGGTGATCCTTCCAAAAACATGAAGTTGCCGCAGACTGAATAGTAATCCCGCGCTCTTGTTCTTGCTCCATGAAGTCAGTGGTTGCAGCCCCATCATGTACTTCACCTAGCTTATGTATTTTACCTGTAAGCTTCAAAATACGTTCTGTAGTGGTGGTTTTGCCCGCATCAACGTGTGCGAAAATACCAATGTTTCGATAAAGCGATAAGTCTGCCATGTGTGTACTCAAAAAATTACAAAAAATAACCCGATATTATAGCAGTTTAAACTCATATATTGCCATTTTTTAAAGCATTATATCGTAACCAAATATTAATAAAATGAACTACGTAAAGCAAAGGAAGATGCAATAACTCATACAAAATTTATGCATCTAAAATAAATACTAATTTTATCTTTAAACCCTGCGAATTTTGGAATATGCCAAATCACCGAGGATAAATAAAACTAACGAGCCTCCTAACAAAGGCATAAACAATGAAAACCCAATAGTAGTACCAATAATTAACTTAGGTTGCTTATACTCTTTGGGATACTTGGGAGCACCTAATTTACCTTTAGGACGGCGCTGTAACCATAAAATAACCCCTGAAACACACATAAAAATTAGCACCAATACAGTAATTAATACTAACACCAAATTCCATACTCCAAAATATTCACCCCGATGCAACTTAATCCCATAGGTTACGGCTTTTGCTAATATGGCAGTATTTTTCCAATCACTAACTGCCAAAATATCTCCAGTATATTGATCCAAATGCATTGAAGGTCTCTGTGCTGGATCATCAGAATTTACCTCAATTGCAAAAGTATCAGTTTTATTATGTGGCACTTTAATATTTAAGTTGCCTGCATATCCTTGTTGTTTAGCAGTAGCAATCACATTATCAATAGAAATCATCTTGCCAGCATTTGCAATGTCAGATTTTAATGCACGCGAATGAAAACCAGCTGGAGCAGACATATTTAAACTACGTTGCACATAATGTAAACCTTCACCCCAAACATCAGTCCATGGCAGACCACTGATAACTAAGAAAATAATAAAAAAGGAAAAATAAAATGCTGGTACTGCGTGCAAATCTCGCCAAAACAAACGTTTGTTAGTATTTAAACGTGGAATCAATGTACCCATAACCTTGGTTTTTTTGCGCGGCCACCACAAAATAAGCCCTGTAGTCATTAACATCATTAACCAACAAGAAGTTAATTCAACAAATTTAGTACCAATATCACCAGCTAAAAAATTACCATGCAAATCTTTCACGATCCCCATCAAACGATCGCCACTATTAATAGTTCCTAGAATATCACCAGTATACGGATTTATAAATACACTTATTTTTTCTGCATTCATCACCATAGGCAGTTTTTCTGGCCCATCACCAGCCCATTCCATACTAATTACTGGCTTAGGTTGGTGCGCAGTTTTAAAAACAATTTCAGTGCTGCGATCCGAATCAGCACTAATTTTATATAACACTGGATTCATATGTGGATGAGCTTTGCTAGCTTTTAATAACAATTCTGACGCAGTTAAAATTTGTGATCCAGGTTCTACAAATAATAACTCTTCATACATAAAATCTTCGTATTCATCTTCAAACAAATAAATACAACCACTAATACTGACAACTAAAATTAGAGGGATAAACATTAACCCACAAAAAAAATGCCAACGTATAATCAATTGATATAATTTACGACTTGCTGCACGTTTAAGCACTTCAGGTCTAGATTCAATTACTCTACTCATAAACACAATCCCTTATTATATTTAAGTTTTTATTATCAAGATAAACAAGCAATTAACATGCCAATTATTATTTTCAATAAAGCAGTTATATTTTCAACCTAATTTATAAAATTCAATCTATACAACTATTTCAAATTACGTCAAATAATATATTGTCGTAGGTTATTTAACTCAAATAAGCATAATTCATTAGGGAAGAAAATTTTTACTTATTGACAGGCACAAAAAAACCGACACGGAGTCGGCTTTATGTTATTCAAAATAATAAATCTTGAACAAAATATATGGTGGGTCGTGAGCGATTCGAACGCTCGACCATCGCATTAAAAGTGCGGTGCTCTACCAGCTGAGCTAACAACCCAAGTAAAGATATGCTATTATAGCTGCTTTTCAAGCTTATGCAAGTATTTTTTATCGAATATAACTATACTTCTTGAGAAGCATTTTGCAAAAGTCTATTTACGCCGATGCTTTAAATAAAATCCTTTCAAAATCAAGTGCATATGCTTTTAAGGTTGAAGCCTTATCAGTGCCATTAATTATTCTTCTAGCTCCAGTATAGTCAGTTTGATGTTCATTAATATAACTGGTTAGTTTTTTTCCAGTAAAAGCTCCTTTGCGCATCCCATAAGATAAAATTTGATAAGCAATTTTAGGTTCTAAAGCTTTTTCTGGATGTGCAACTAAATCAACTCCTAAAGCATTTCCTAAACGTTTATAATTATTTTTCCATGTAATTTGCACATAACCACGTCCACGAAATTTATAACCATCGCCTTGACTGGTATTACCATTACGTTTAGCAGCTGAACGGCGGCGAGACGAATTAGCTAAAATTGGATCATAACGATTAAAATATGATTTACCACCATATTCCGTAATCGGTTGATACGTATTTGCAGTTTCATGTTTTATAGTAGACAACATATACGCCATATGCTTAATATTAGTTATTTCTGCATCGGCTTCAAATGAAGTTAATAATGAATCTAAACCTTCAACTTGTTTTTGTTTTAAAGAACCAAACTCAGAACGATAACCTGCAAAAAACACTTTACGATTAAATTGTGATTCTTCGACTGCATCTTCAGATAAATTAACTATGACAATTTCATCATCAACTTCAGCTTCAATGGCA
>DAOUSJ010000095.1 GCA_030627285.1 Methylococcaceae bacterium
AGCGCATGAATACGCAATGGTTAGACTTCTTGGAATCTATGCAATCAATTCAGGTTGATAGTAACTGTCCTGTTATATATCCCATAAATAATCTAGGGGTTTTAAGAGTTTCAGACCTAGATTCGTCAAAATTTTTGCAGGGTCAATTGACTTGTGATATTGAGACTTTAACTCAGGATAATAATTATTTTACTGCGATTTGCAATCATCAAGGTAAAGTAATTAGTACCTTGTTGATTTGCAAACAAGCTACAGATTTTTTAATTTTATTGCCGTTAAGTCTATTAGAAATGGTGCAACAAAAATTAAAACGCTATATTTTACGCTCCAAAGTGGTATTAGAAAATATTAGTTCTAAGATTTGTATTGCTGGTTTAAATAATTTACCGCAAAATTTTAGTGCTGACAATAAGTATAAAATAATTAAATTACCTGTTGCAAGTGCAGGTTATTTGGTTCTTGCTGAAGTTCAAACTAGCATTGATTTGTGGCAAGAATTAATTCAAACACAAGATTATTTTCCTCAAACAGCTGATTTTTGGGAATTATTAACTTTAAAAGCTGGTATTGCATGGTTAACTCCACAAACTAGTGAGCAATATATTCCGCAAATATTAAATATAGATACTTTAGGTGGCATTAGTTTTACTAAGGGTTGTTATACAGGGCAAGAAATAGTTGCGCGCACCCATTATCTAGGTAAAAACAAACGTAGTTTATTGGTAGCACACACTTTGGAAAATAATGTTCAGAGTATGGATGCAATTATTAATGCTGATGGTAATAAAGTAGGCGAAGTATTAGATGTTTATTGCCAAGCACAGCAAACAAATTTATTATTGGTAATGCAAACAGATATAGAACTAACATCATTATTATTAGCTAAATCAGAAACTCAAATTATTATTGATAATGCTTAAGGTAGAAGATGCTACAAGGTTTCGCCGCTTAGGAATCTTAACCATAGTGGCTGTGTATGCAGTTATTTTAATGGGTGGTTTAGTTCGCGCTTCAGGTGCTGGCATGGGCTGTCCTGATTGGCCTACATGTTTTGGTCAATGGGTTCCACCATTACATAAATCTGAATTACCCTTTAATTATCAAGAAATTTATGCTGATAGAGGCTATAAAAACACTGAATTTAACCTGATTAAAACTTGGACTGAGTATGCTAATCGCTTAGTTGGAGTTACTATTGGAATCCTAATTTTTTTAACTGCTTGGGCTTCAAGGATATATTTAAAAGAGGATAAACGGGTATTTTATCTAGCATTCAGTGCATTTTTGCTAGTATGTTTTCAGGGTTGGCTAGGATCAGTAGTAGTTGCCAGCAATTTGAATCCATTCATAATTACGCTACACATGTTATTAGCATTATTTATTGTAGCTCTGCTAATTTACACAATTACTCGTTCGCAACAAGATTTCATTGCTCAGATAGCATTTAATCGTCTGAATGCTTCAGTTAAGTATGTTTTAGCTACTGCAATGGTGTGTATGTTATTGCAAATAGCTATGGGAGCTCAAGTTCGTCAGGCAGTAGATTTAATTGCCAATCAACATAAATATATTCAACGCGAATACTGGAGTGATAGTTTTCCTTGGATTTTTTATGTGCATAGATCATTTTCAGCAGTAATTTTACTATTACATATATATTTAACTATTAAAGTGTATGACGCTATTCCAAGGGGACATATTTTATTTAAAATTACTCAAGCGTTAATAATATTAATTTTAAGTGCAATTATTGCTGGTATGAGTTTAGAACGTTTAGGGATGCCAGCGATTGCGCAACCAATTCACTTATTGTTAGCTAATTTAATTTTTGGTACACAATTCTTTTTATTTATGTGTTTGCGGTATGCAGATAAATTCTAATCATGCAAGTTGTTGTAATGTGATATAGAAAATAGTTTTGCAAATATAATTAAACTATGCTTAATTGATATCCAGCAACAAAATATTTAGGGAGTAAGATTTGTACACTTTATTCAAAATTGTTTTACATGCTTTGCTACGATTAATTTATCGAGTTGAAATTCAAGGCTTAGAACATTACCATCAAGCAGGCAAACGGGTTTTAATTGTATCGAACCATATATCATTACTTGACCCATTATTATTAGGAGTTTTTTTACCTGATAAAATCACTTTTGCTATTAATACACAAATATCTCAAATATGGTGGATAAAACCATTTTTATGGTTATCGAATGTATTTCCAATGGATCCAACCAATCCATTATCATTAAAAGCTTTAATCCAAAACTTAAAAACTGACACTAAAACTGTTATTTTTCCTGAAGGTAGAATTACCACTACTGGCGCATTAATGAAAATTTATGATGGCACAGGCATGGTTGTAGATAAGTCTGGTGCAACTATATTGCCGGTGAGAATTTCAGGGGCGGAATATACCCATTTTTCTAAAATGAAAGGTATTCATAGGCTGCGGTTATTTCCTAAAATCACTATTCAAATTAGACCACCAATAGTTCTTGAGATTCCAGCTACAATTCAAGGTAAAGCCCGTCGAAATATTAGTGGTCAGGAATTAGCTAATATTATGCAAGACACCGCATTTCTTACTAGTGATTATCAAAAAACTATTTTTGCACAACTTTTACAAGCACGTACAAACTATGGTGGTAAACATCAGATTGTTGAAGATTTAGAACGCAAACCTTTAACTTATGACAATTTAATTACGCGGGTATTAATACTTTCAAAGTTGTTAAATAATATTACTGCATCAAATGCACATGTAGGCGTGTTATTACCCAACTCTACTACTACTTTGAATGTAATTTTAGGTTTACAATTTTCAGAACGTGTGCCAGCAATGTTAAATTTTTCCACTGGTGTTGCTGGGATGATTGCAGCTTGTCAGACTGCAAAAATTAATACGGTGATTAGCTCGCGTAAATTTATTGATTTAGGTAAATTAACTGCAGAAGCTGAAGCTTTAAGCAAAGTGGTTAAATTAGTATACTTAGAAGATTTAGCCGCTGGAATAAAATTTTCAGATAAAATTAAAGCGATTATAGCTAGTAAAACTGCAAATTTTTGGTATCCAAATCAAGCCCAAAATTCAAATAATGCCGCAGTAATTTTATTTACTTCTGGTTCTGAAGGTACTCCAAAAGGAGTGGTATTATCTCACAGTAATATTTGTGCCAACATCAACCAAGTTAAAAGCAGTATTAGCTTTAATTCCCAAGATGTAGTGTTAAATTTTTTACCCATGTTTCATTCGTTTGGTTTTACTGCCGGAACTTTTTTACCCTTACTCAACGGCATGAATACTTTCTTTTATCCATCGCCATTACACTACAGTGTAATTCCAGAATTAGCTTATGAAACAAAAGCAACAATCATGTTTGGCACCAATACATTTTTATTGGCATATGCTAAAAAAGCGCATGCTTATGACTTTCAAAGCTTACGTTATGTAATTGCAGGTGCAGAAAAATTACAAGCTAGTACGCGTAATATATGGTCTGAAAAATTTGGAATTCGAGTTTTAGAAGGTTATGGTGCTACGGAAACTTCGCCTGTCACTTCAGTAAATACGCCTATGAATTATAAAGCTGGTTCTGTAGGGCGATTATTACCTCTGATGGAAGCTAAATTAGAGTCAATTGCTGGGATTGAGCAAGGTGGGCAATTACATTTAAAAGGACCTAATATTATGCAGGGTTATTTGTTAGCGGATAATCCAGGACAATTAGTGCCAGCAAAGTCACGTTATGGTGCGGGTTGGTATGATACTGGTGATATTGTAACTATTGATTCTGAAGGGTTTATTGAAATTACTGGACGTAGTAAAAGGTTTGCTAAAATTGCTGGGGAAATGGTGTCTTTAGCAGTAGTAGAGCAACTTGCAAGTCAAGCATGGCCGGAAACTCAACATGCAGCGGTAGCAGATGCACGCAAAGGTGAACAAATTATTTTATTGACCACACAAAAACAGGCAACTTTAGCGCAAATATCCCAAGTTGCAATTGGAGTAGCAATTATTAATTTACCACGCAAAATTTTTACTGTAGATGCAATTCCAATATTAGCCACTGGAAAAATTAATTATCCTCAAGTCAATGTTTTAGCTGTGGAAATGTTAAGATAATTATTATCTTGAATAACTTTGAGTCATTCTTATGAATAAACGCATTTATTCGTTGTTAATTGCGCAATTTTTGTCTGCTTTTGCGGATAATGCAATTTTATTTACTGTAATTGCTATGGTGTTAAAGTCTAGTCAATTACCAACTTGGTATGTGCCGGCATTACAAAGTGTGTTCATTGTTGCGTTTGTGATTCTTGCGCCTTGGGCTGGAGCAATTGCGGATAAATATCCAAAATCCATTGTATTAATTGCTGCCAACTTAATTAAAGCTTTAGGTGCAAGTTTATTGTTATTTGCGGTAGAACCCTTAATTGCATATGCAGTTGTAGGCATGGGAGCTGCAATTTATAGCCCTGCTAAATATGGAATTTTACCTGAATTAGTTAAGCAAGAATTGTTAGTAAAAGCAAATAGTTGGATTGAAGGTTCAACTATAGTGGCAATTTTATTAGGCATGGTAGTTGGAGCTAAAGTTGCAGATTACAGTGTTAATTGGGCTTTAATAGGAGCTATATTATTATTTATATTGTCAGCATTAAGTAGTTTATTTTTACCTATAATTCATGGAAAAGTTAAAACTCAAGGTTGGCAAATAATTCAATTTGGACAGCAAATAGGCAGTTTTTTTACTACGGCTAGATCTAGATTTGCAATTATTGGAGCTTCTTTATTTTGGGCGGCTGCAGCAACAGTAAGAGTAGTTTTAATTGCTTGGGCTCCATTAGTATTAGCAACTAAAAATGCTAGTGAAGTGGCTGAACTTACATTGTTTTTGGCTATTGGAATTGTTGTAGGCTCAATTGCAGTGCCGCGTTTAATCCCATTAAATTTTCTTAGTAGAGCGCGTTATCCAGCTTATGGCATGGCATTAGGTATTATTGCGCTTAGTTTTACTGACACAGTTTTAACTGCACGTATAGCATTATTCGCAATTGGGATGGTAGGTGGAATGTTTATAGTGCCTATTAATGCGGCCTTACAAGAAATAGGTCAGCATGGAATTGGTAGTGGTAGCGCAGTAGCATTGCAGGGGTTTTTTCAAAATATAGCCATGTTAATTGCAGTTGGAAGTTACACTTATGCAGCTGCGAATCAAGTTGATCCTGTAATGGCGTTATTATGTTTAGGAGGCTTGGTTTTTATAGCAACATTATTAATTTCCTTACGCTTACCTGTAAATATCCCCGAAAAATAAATGTCTATTAGTACGCAACAACAAGAATTAATTAACTTACTTGCAGATGGTGAATTTCATTCAGGCACTAAAATAGCGGCAAAATTAGCTATTAGTCGCACTACAGTTTGGAAACAATTACATGCTTTAACTTCTTTGGGGCTAGAATTTAATGCAGTTTCTGGCAAAGGTTATCAGCTAAATAGAGCTTTAGAATTGTTGACGCATGATAAAATTACTGCTAATTTAATTCCTAAAACATTAGGATTAATTAATAATCTTGAAATTCATGCATGTTTAGATTCAACTAATAGTTATTTAACTGCACAAGCACATTTAGATTCAATTGCTAGCGGAAAAATTTGTTTGACTGAAGTACAAACTGCAGGGCGTGGACGCAGAGGCAGGCATTGGGTATCGCCATTTGGCAGAAATATTTATATGTCTATTTTGTGGCAATTTCAACATGGTTTTAATAGTATTGCAGGCTTGAGTTTAGTAGTTGGAGTTGCAGTTATTAGAGTATTGCATAATTTAGGTATTGAAAATATTGGTTTGAAATGGCCGAATGATATTTATTGGCAAGCGCAAAAATTAGGCGGGATTTTAGTTGAAGTTTCAGGTGAA
>DAOUSJ010000045.1 GCA_030627285.1 Methylococcaceae bacterium
AAAATTTACTTGAAGCTTATCGTGATTTAGCCTTGGATGTAATAGAGAGAAAAACGGGTCGTAACGAGGAAATAGATTATTCTAAAATTGATAAATATTTACATAAAGCTACTTATTTGGATGAGGATGTAATTTATATTGATGAAATGGAATTACCCCGTCATTTTTTACATTATGAATCAGCAACTTTAATTGATTTATTTTGTTTTATTTTGTATGAGCTAGAAAATGAATTAGAACAAGAAACAGATGAACGTGTTAAAGATTTAGCTCATCGTTTTAAGGAGCAACATTTAACGCATGACCAGTCTTTATTTGATGAAGAAACGTTTGATACCACGATTACAGCATTAAAAGATAGTTTAGATGATATTGATAAAGTAACCGCTTATAAGGATGAGGATTATTGGCGGCTTTATGAGGCAATAGAGTCTTTTCTTTATGGTGAGTTAGATATGCAAAATACACATGAAGATGGCATTTTTTGGGGAATTAATAATTTTTGGTCAATATGGGAGGATATGTGTAATACTTATGTTTTTACAAAATGGGCTTCTGAAGTTGTTTATGCTGATACCAATATTGTTTTTAATGGTGAAGCTGTTGCCAATGATACATTTGGTGGATATAAAATATTTAAACAAAAAAATTTTAAAAATCCATTTTATATTCAATTTAGGCATGAAAAAAGATGGATGCGTCCTGATTTAGTGAGAATAGTAGGAGATGATGATAAAACTTTTGCAGATTGTATAAAAATTATTAATATTAAAGAGCATTCTTTTACACTAGATTTTACCGTTGTCCCATTATCTAAAGATAATATGGAAGAATACAAAACATTTTGTCGCAACTTAAAAGTAATGATAAAAAATAAGAATCTTTCATCCAGAGTTATAAGTAAAAATAATTTTAAAAATTACCCAAAAAATGTTCTTGAGCAAGTAAAAAATGAAAAAGCTTATGTAAAAAATATTGCTTATTCACAAATATCAGACTGGAAATATATGATAGAAAGTGACTTCGTACAAAAAAGTAAAAAGATTGATGACGATATTAACAAGCAAATTTGTTATGAATGGTGTCTTGAAAAATATGGTAATGGAAAAAGATTTGTCAAGAGTCAGTTTGTAATTCCTTCATATAATAACAAATGTAAAGATATTGGGGATGATATCGAAAATAAATTGCTTTATTCTCGCCTTCAAGAAAATAGAATAAGTGTTTTCAAAGCTAATTTTCAATTAATACAGGAAGTTTATTTAAACCATGATTAGCGAAAATACAGAAGCCAAAAGTGACTTTGTCGCTTTTTTAAGTTTAAAAGAAAATAAAAAGGTTAATGAACAACTTATTAAACCTTTAGTTAATAAATTTTTTCACAGTCAAGATATTAATGATTTCAAATCTCTTGCTGATAATGCAGATATTTCAGACGAAGATTTTAAATCTAAAAATTTCAAAGATTTTTTTACTTATTTTTATAAATATATCGTGAATGATATTCATAAAAATAATGATGAAATAGAAATACCTGTTACCTATTGCATTACTTTTGATAAACAAAATTGTGAAAAAAAATGTGAGAAAACAGGCGTTTTTTATGATGTTCTTTTTTTATACAATGAACCAGTTTTTTATTTTATTTATATTGATATAAAAGAAGTTTTTACCTGTTTGCGTAAACAAAACAATTGAGTTATTACGTGTGTGTAAATATATGAATTCCCTCTGTTAACAAAGATACTGAAATAATATCACCGCATTGCAATTGATTACGTTTGGCAACATGTAATGGCACGCTCATATGTAAATTAGTTTTAAGATTTTCATTAATTTGAATTACCAAATTCATATATCCACCTAACAGCATAGATTCAATGATTAAACCAGACAATGGATTTTCACGTTCACCATTAGATACTCTATCTTTTCTATGTAATAAAATGTTTGCTGGTGGAATCATCCAATTTACTTGTTGTTTTAAAGCATATTTATTTTGATAAGGAACAGTTAGTATATGTTTTTGCCAATTTAATTGGGTAATATTTTTTTCTAAATTATGTGCAAGAACTTCAGCTGTAAAAATATTTTGTTGATCCATTAAGCGTGCCACAGTTGTAGATATAGGTTTAGTAGCAACTTCTGTAGGTGTGCCAGTTTGCAAACTAATTCCTTTGTGCAATAAACATACTTTGTCAGCTAGCAAATGAGCTTCATTTAAATCATGGGTTACTAAAATAATCGGTATCGAAAGTGTGTGACGTAATTCAAACATTTCTCGGTATAAACGTTTACGTGTTACTTGGTCTACAGCTGAAAAAGGCTCATCTAATAATAAAACTTTGGGTTGACGTGCTAAAGCTCTAGCAACTGCGACTCTTTGTTGTTGCCCTCCAGATAGCTGGCTAGGATAACGTGTTTCTAAACCTTGCAAATGTACTTGTGCAAGTAGTTTTTTAGCTACTGAAATTTTTTGTGATTTAGGTAAATAGGTTAAACCCACAGCAATATTTTCTAGTGCAGTTAAATGTGGAAACAAAGCATAATTTTGAAATACAAATCCAGCAGCCCTTTGATGTGCGGCTACACAAACATTGTTTACGCTATCAAACCAAATTTCTTGTTGGCAAGCAATTAAGCCTTTTTGAGCTTGGTACAAGCCTGCAATACTACGTAATATAGTAGTTTTTCCACTTCCAGAAGGGCCTATTAAAGCTAAAACCTCATTATCTAAACAACTAAATTCTACTGTTAATGGGATTCGTTTGTCTTGGTATAACTGTACTTCTACACCAATTTTATTCATGTTTGTGATTGCTATTATCAGTTATTAAGTAGGTTATAGAAATAATTATTAGGGAAAAAACTAATAAAAACATTGACATAATTGCGGCAGCTTCATTATCGAATATTTGCACTTTATCATAAATAGCAATAGCAATAGCAATAGCGATAGTTTTGGTTTCATTTGGAATATTGCCGCCTACCATTAAAACTACTCCAAATTCACCAATAGTATGCGCGAAAGTTAACATCATTGCTGACACAATACCTCTCCAAGATAAAGGTAATTCAATTTTCCATAACACTTTTAATGGAGTCAGACCACAACAAGCTCCAGCCTCACGAATATCACGTGGAATAGCTTCAAATGCACGTTGTACAGGTTGAATTGCAAATGGTAAATTAAAAATAATTGAAGCAATGATTAAACCTGAAAAATTAAATATTAAAGGGCTACCAAAAAGCTTGTTGAAGATTGAATCATTACCTAAAAATACTAACATATAATAGCCCAATACTGTAGGTGGCAAGACTAAAGGTAGGCTTAAAATTGCTTGTACAATGCTTTTTCCGTAAAATTTTTGATATGCTAAAATTCTACCTAAAACAATGCTGACGGGTAATAAAATAACTACTGTAACAAGGCTAAGTTTCAGTGATAATAGTAACGCCCCCCAATCCATATAGGTTATTGAAATCCATGACGCACAAAAATTTCTTTAGCGGTATCTTGTTGTAAGTATTGATAAAACTTATTTGCAGTGTTACTGGCATTGTTAACCAATACGATGCGTGCGACTAAAGGCTGATAATTATCGCTAGATAATTCTACAAATTTACCTTTTTTTGCAGAGTAGGATTGAAGCTATATGCATAGGCAATAATTCCAGCTTCTGTAGCACCTGAAATTGCAAATTGAGCTGCTTGTGCAACATTTTCACCTAAAACTAATTTGTGTTTAAGTGTTTGCCATAAATTAGTAGCTATTAAAAAATCCTTTGCCATTTTTCCATACGGAGCTAATTCTGGATTAGCAATTGCCAAATGCTTTATATGCTTAGAATGTAAAATATGCTGCATATTATTTACAGTTTTTGGCTGATTTAATGGAGAGTTATGTGGAATAAATAGGGCTAATTTACCTTTAGCATATACCACACCTTGATTTGGTGTAAGTCCTTGATCCCATAAACGTAATACATAAGCTTCATCGGCACTTATAAATAATTCAAATGGAGCTTGTTGAATTATTTGGCGAGTTAAGTTTGCGGATGATCCAAAACTAAAGGTTATTTTTAGTCCAGTTTCATTAGTAAATTCTTGTGCAATTTCTTCTATGGCGAATTTCACACTTGCTGCGGCAGCTACTATGGTTGTAGGTGCTGAAACTGCAACTTCCTGCCACATGACTAACAAAATCAAGACTAATTTAAATTTCATAAATTTTTGGTTAATGATAAAAAATCAGTTACAGTTTCCCAAATTGGCTGCCCAGTAGCAATAGTATTGACTTGCGCCCAACCAGCAACAGTATACATTGTTTGTGCTTGCATAAGTTTGCCAGAATTTAAACGTAAATTATGAATTCGTTGCCCATAATTAGCTTCTGCGTGGCAATTATAGCTAAAACCTGCGGCGCGTACCATATCACCACCTTGTCTATAATATGGATCTGGGTTAAATAAATTATCCGCTACATCTTCCAAAATGGCTTTAATTTGCATGCCTGACAAACTTGTAGTGTAGGTGTTAGGGTAGCTAATTGCGGTGTGATGCATAAGATCTTCGAAATACAAGGTTTGTGCTGGTAATACACTAGCTCCCCACCTAAATCCAGCTGAAAATGCTATTTCAGCTTGATTAACTTCTAAAAGTGACTGCAATAACAACCGGTCAAAACTACCCATAAAAGTGTCACGTCTATATAGTAATTCTGTAGTGGTGGTTAATGGCATACGCAATTGTTTTAAAAATGGTTGCTGTATTGTATCAATCAAAGTTTGCATAGGTTTAGATGCAGGTAATAAATTCGCAAATACTGGCAATAATTGATACCGTATAGCATGCAAGCGTTGTTGGCGAATATCTAAATCTAATACTGCTAAAAATTTTCCATGGCTGCCAGCATTAGTTACCCAAGTTTTACCACTGGAATTATTAATTATCAACGGTTGCGGCAAGGCATCATGGGTATGGCCACCCAAAATAATATCTAGCCCAGTAATTCTAGCTGCCAATTTTAAATCTACGCTTAAACCATTATGTGATAATAGCACAATTACATCAGCTTGTTTTTGTTGCTGAATTTTATTAACTAACTGTTGTAATTGAGTTTCCTGAATCCCAAATTGCCAATCAGTTACAAAACGGCGTGGATTTGCAATTGGAGTATATGGAAATGCTTGTCCAATAATTGCTACTTTAGCATTATTTAAAGTCTTAATTACGTAGGCTGGAAAAATTTGTTCAGTTTCAATATCTTGATTAAATTGTGCTTCATCACTTAAACGAATATTTTGTGCAACAAAATCACCCTTAAATTGTTGTAAATTATTTAATAATTGTTGTTTGCCATAGGTAAATTCCCAATGTCCAGTCATTACATCTACGCCTAATAAATTGCAGGCTTGCACCATATCTTGCCCTTGAGTCCATAAAGCCGTGGCTGAACCTTGCCAACTATCACCGCCATCTAAAAGTAAACTATTATTTTCTCCAGATTCATTTCTAAGTTGTTGAATTAAAGTATCTAAATGTGCAAAGCCGCCCATTTTTCCATATTCTTGAGCTAGTTTTACAAAATCGACTGAACTAAAAGCATGTGCGTGGCGACTATGTTTTTGTAAGCCAAAAAAATTTAATAATTCTATGCCAGTTAGATGTGGCGGTTGGTTTTTACGGTTTCCAATACCTAAATTAATTTGGGGTTCACGATAATATATTGGCAATAATTGGGCATGACAATCAGTAAAATGTAGCAATCTGGTATTGCCAAATTTAGATAATTTATAGATGTCTGCGGATTCATGCGTGGAACTTCTAGCCATCTGTGGCGCTAAACCAGCACTAGTTAACAGGTTTAAAAAATGTCGTCTATTCATGCTCTAGGATTAATTAAGCTTAATTTTGTAGTCGAATAAGTTACAATAGCGGGTTTTTTAATATTTTGCTCAGCATATTAAGTTTAGTTTATGAAGAAACTATTATTTCAATTTGATACAGATGTACATCCCTCGGTTTTTGATACTGTAGTTGCTTATGATGGTGGTGCAGATCATGTAATTGGACATGGAGGCATAACTCCTGAAAATGTATCTACTTTAGTTGAAGGGGCAATTTTTACCCGTGCGCCCAAATATAAAAAAAATACTGCAATTTTTATTGGCGGCAGTAATATACATGCGGGACAGCAATTATTAGCCGCAGTTCAACAGCAATTTTTTAATGGCTTCCAAGTTTCAGTTATGTTAGACAGTAATGGTTGTAATACCACCGCTGCCGCTGGTGTAGCAAAAATAGCCTTAAATAATTCTTTGCAAGGTAAGCAAGCAGTAGTTTTGGCTGGAACTGGGCCTGTGGGTCAACGTGCAGCAGTGATGTTAGCACAAGAAGGTGCAAATGTAACTTTAACTGCACGAAATTTTGCCCGTGCTGAGCAAGCTTGTGCAGCCATGCAAGCTAGATTTAATGTGAATATTACTCCTGTAGAAGCGTTTGATAATGCGGCCAGAGCTGCAGCAATAGAAAATGCTAATATTGTATTTGCTGCTGGAGCTGCTGGAATAAAATTATTAGAGCTTGAACATTGGCAAGATAATCCCAATTTAGAAATATTAATAGATGCAAATTCTACACCGCCAGTGGGTATTGGAGGGATTAAAATGTTAGATAAAGGTTTGGAACGACACGGTAAAATTATTTGGGGAGCAATTGGTTTTGGTCCAGCAAAATTGGCTTTGCATCGAGCCTGTATTGCTAAATTATTTGATAATAATCACCAAATTATGGATGCTGACTTAATTTTTAAATTAGCGAAAGCTATGGCTTAATCAAAACTTCACTCTTTGGAAAAAATTACATGTTTAAAAAATCTATGCGTATTGCCGATTTTGATCCTGAAATAGCGGCTGCAATTCAAGCTGAGCATCAACGCCAAGAAGACCATATAGAATTAATAGCCTCTGAAAATTATGCTAGTCCACGTATTTTTGAAGCTCAAGGTTCGCAACTAACTAATAAGTACGCTGAAGGTTATCCAGCCAAGCGTTATTATGGTGGTTGTGAACATGTCGATGTAGTGGAGCAATTAGCTATTGATAGAGCTAAAGCATTATTTGGGGCTGATTATGCTAATGTGCAACCGCATTCTGGTTCGCAAGCCAATATGGCGGTATTCATGGCTTTGGTGCAACCTGGAGATACTATTTTAGGTTTAAGTCTTGCTGATGGTGGACATTTAACTCATGGAGCTAAACCAAATTTTTCTGGCAAAATTTATAATGCAATTCAATATGGTTTGCATCCAGAAACTGGCGAAATTGATTACGATCAAGTTGAAGCTTTAGCTTTAGAGCATAAACCAAAATTATTAGTTGCAGGTTTTTCAGCTTATTCTAGAATTTGGGATTGGCAACGGTTTCGAGATATTGCAGATAAAGTGGGTGCGTATTTATTTGTGGATATGGCGCATGTGGCTGGTTTAGTGGCTGTGGGTTTATATCCAAATCCAATTCCTATTGCAGATGTAGTAACTAGCACTACGCATAAATCATTACGTGGTCCTAGAGGTGGTTTGATTTTATGTAAACATAATCCAGCTTTGGAGAAAAAATTAAATTCAAATATTTTCCCTGGAATTCAAGGCGGGCCTTTAATGCATGTGATTGCAGCTAAAGCGGTGGCATTTAAGGAAGCTTTAGAGCCAGAATTTAAACTATATCAACAGCAAGTTATTAAGAATGCTCAAGCTATGGCAGCAGTGTTTATGCAGCGTGGTTTTGATGTAGTCTCAGGCGGTACAGACAATCATTTAATGTTAGTGTCGTTAATTGCCAAAGGTATTACGGGTAAAGAAGCTGATGCGGCTTTGAGCAAAGTACATATTACGGTGAATAAAAATGCAGTGCCAAATGATCCGAAATCACCATTTGTAACTAGCGGTATTCGTGTAGGTACGCCTGCGCCAACATCGCGTGGTTTTAAAGAAGCTCAAATGATTGAAATTGCAGGTTTAATGTGTGATGTAATGGAAAATATGCAGGATGAAGATTTATTGGCAACAGTACTGACAAAAGTAAGTGCTTTATGTGCTGAGTTTCCAGTTTACAGTGATTAAATCAGTTCTTTAAAGTTAAGAGTATGATTATACGGCCTGCATGACTGTGAGTTATGGAGGCTGTTTAGGTTTTAATGGCACTAAAATAATAACCAATTTTGTGGTGCTAAATTTTAGTTTAGGAAAAATTATGTCGGATATAGAAATTGCTCAACAAGCCAAGATGCAACCTATTATTGCTTTAGCTCACCAAAAATTTGGAATTCAGGCAGAGCATTTAGATCCATACGGACATTATAAGGCTAAACTTTCACTGGAATATGTTAAACAGCTGCAAAATGAACCTGATGGAAAATTAATTTTGGTTACAGCTATTAGCCCTACACCTGCTGGAGAAGGTAAAACTACAACTACAGTTGGCTTGGGTGATGCCATGAATCGCTTGGGCAAAAAAACTTTAATGTGTTTACGTGAGCCTTCACTAGGACCTTGTTTTGGAATTAAAGGTGGCGCAGCTGGTGGGGGTTATTCTCAAGTAGTGCCAATGGAAGATATTAATTTACATTTTACTGGTGATTTTCATGCAATTGGGATTGCACATAATTTATTATCAGCTTTAATTGACAATCATATTCATCATGGCAATGCGTTAGATATTGATCCTAGAAGGATTCAGTGGAAACGTGTAGTGGATATGAATGATCGGGCTTTACGCCATATTACTGTGGGTCAAGGTGGAGTAGCAAATGGATATTTACGCGAGGATGGTTACGATATTGTAGTAGCTTCTGAAGTCATGGCAATCCTATGTTTAGCTACTGATAGAGCTGACTTAAAAGCTCGTTTAGGGCGCATTATTATTGGTTATAAACGTGATAGAATTACCCCAATATATGCCAGTGATTTAAATGCGCATGGTTCTATGGCAGTGATCTTAAAAGATGCTATTAAACCTAATTTGGTGCAAACTTTAGAGAATAATATAGCTTTAATTCATGGCGGCCCGTTTGCAAATATCGCTCATGGCTGTAATACCGTGACCGCAACTAAAACCGCTTTGAAATTGGCTGATTATGTAGTTACCGAAGCTGGTTTTGGAGCTGATTTAGGTGCTGAAAAATTTATTGATATTAAATGTAGAATGGCTGGTTTAAAGCCTGCCGCTGTAGTATTAGTTGCAACTATAAGAGCTTTGAAATTTCATGGAGGCGTAACTAAAGACAAGTTAAATCAAGAAAATTTACTGGCTTTAGATGCTGGCTGTGTAAATTTAGAGCGGCATGTGCAAAATATTCAGCAACATTATGGTTTGCCATGTGTGGTGTGTTTAAATCATTTTACTTTTGATACAGAGGCAGAAATTGCTTTATTAATCGCCAAATGTGAATCTTTAGGCGTGCAATGTGTAGTAGCCAAACATTGGGAATTAGGTGGTCTAGGAGCTGAAGATTTAGCGAATGCTGTGCTAAAAATTGTAGATACTCGTGAGCCAAATTTCACTTATGTATACGATGAAAATCTGAGTTTATGGGGGAAAATTGAAGCAATTGCAACTAAATTATATGGTGCCGATAATGTCACTGCAACTCCTGCGTTAAAAAAACAATTGCTGGCTTGGGAAGTAAATTATGGCAAGTTTCCTATTTGTATAGCTAAAACTCAGATGTCTTTTTCTACAGATCCAACTGCAAAAGGCGCGCCAACTGGGCATACTGTGAATATCAGCGAAGTTAGGTTAGCCAATGGCGCAGGTTTTATTGTAGCTATTGCTGGAAATATGATGACTATGCCGGGATTGCCAAAAATTCCAGCAGCGGAGCGCATTGATATTAACGATGATGGTACAATTACTGGTCTATTCTAAACTTTTATACACCTAAGGTTAAATGCTAATGAGCAATAAAAAATTTCGATTAGTTACTCGCAGTGATTTTGATGGCTTGATTTGTGCTGTGTTATTAAAAGAATTGGATTTAATTGAAGAAATCAAATTTGTGCATCCAAAAGATATGCAAGACGGAAAAATTGCAATTGATGCGCATGATATAACTACTAATTTACCGTATGTAGCAGCAGCTCATTTAGCTTTTGATCATCATTTTAGTGAAACTTTACGCAATAAACCGCAAGTAAATCATATTATTGATGCAGATGCAGCTTCAGCAGCGCGAGTGGTTTATGATTATTATGGTGGATCCAAAAGATTTCGTCCTGAGTGGGATGAAATGATGGCAGCAGTAGACAAAGCTGATTCAGCACAATTTAATCAAGATGAAATTTTGTACCCTACAGGCTGGGTATTAATGAATTTCTTGATGGATGCACGCACTGGTTTAGGGCGTTTTAGAGATTTTACTGTCTCTAATTATCAGTTAATGATGGCGTTAATTGATTGTTGTAAAGATGATGGCATTAATGAAATTTTGTTGTTGCCTGACGTACAAGAACGGATTGAATTGTACGATGCGCAAGCAGAAGCAGCTCAAGCACAAATCAAACGTTGCGCGAAAGTGTATGAAAATTTAGTGGTATTAGATTTACGTGCTGAAGAAATTATTTATGCTACCAATAGATTTATGATTTATGCCTTATTTCCTGAATGTAATATTTCTTTGCATGTTTTATGGGGTTTAAAACAACAAAATACGGTGTTTGCAATTGGAAAATCAATTTTAAATCGTAGTTCAAACACTCATATTGGTGGTTTATGTTTCAATTATGGCGGTGGTGGACATTTGAATGCAGGCACTTGCCAAGTGCCAAATGAAGAAAGTGAAGCCCAATTAGTTGAAATTATTGGACATATAAATGTAGATGGTTAATGTTACACGCATTTTTTTGTTAATGTTGCTAGTTAGTAAAGTTATAGCAACTCCACTAACAGATAGTCAAAATTTACGCAACAATTATCAACAAGTATTTCCACAACTTAAATTTGAGGATTATATTGATGGTGTATATAATTTAGACCCAATTGCTCGGGCTTCTTGGGAAGAAATTAAAATTTTTCCACCATATGAATTTGAGCTTGAAGCTGGGAAAAAAATGTTTAAATATGCTGATTGTTTTGAAAATCAAGGTCTTGGAATTTCACAGACATATCCACGTTGGGATATAACTACAAATGAGGTTATAACTTTAGCTATGGCAATTAATCGCTGTAGATTACAACGACAACAAGCTGAATTACCATATTTGCAAGGTGAGTTAGTGCAAGTTTTGGCGTATATGGCGAGTACATCGCGTGGTAAACAGATTAAGATTGAAATTCCTAATCAGGCAGCTTTACAAGCTTATGCACAAGGTAAAGCTTATTATTATCAACGTCGTGGGCAATTAAATTTTTCTTGTGCTAGTTGTCATGTGCAAAATGCTGGCAAACGGTTGCGTGCGGAAATATTAAGTCCAATGCTGGGACATACTACACATTGGCCTACTTACAGATTGAAATGGGGTAATTTAGGATCTTTACAACGGCGGATTATTGCTTGTCATAAACAAATTAGGGCGGTTGTTCCCAAAGCTCAATCAATAGTTTTACGCAATTTGGAATATTTTTTAAGTTATATGAATAATGGTTTACCGATGAATGCTCCGAGTATTCGCAAATGATTGTGCCAGAATCCAGTTGTATGGATACTTACGAGGTTGGATTAAAATCTGTGGATGCAGCTTTAAAAGCAATTTTGACAGCAGTGAAACCATTGCAAGCTTATGAATATGTGAATTTAAAACAAGCGTGTAAGCGGGTGGTGTTTGAAAATATAATTGCGCCTTTTAATGTGCCATTGCAAGATAATTCGGCGGTAGATGGGTATGCTTTATATAGTGTCGATGTAGCAACTGCTGGCGAAAAAGGCTTCATAATTCAAGGTGAAGCTTTTGCTGGTAAGCCATATTTGCATAAAGTGGCAGCGGGTAAATGTATCCGAATTATGACTGGTGCAGTTATTCCTGCTGGTTTAGATGCGGTGGTAATGCAGGAACATGTGCAATTAAATCACCACACTATATTAATTGATGCCAAGCTAAAATCTGGAGTAAATATTCGTACAGCTGGAGAAGATTTAGCCCAAGGAGAAATTGTATTAGCTGCCGGAAAATTATTAACTCCACCTGATATAGGTTTATTGGCTTCTTTAGGTATTGTAGAAGTCAAAGTTCAACGGCGTTTAAAAATAGCTCTGATTTCTACTGGAAATGAATTATTAGATGTAGGTCAAGCTAGACAAGATAACGCTATTTATGATAGTAATAGGTATAGCTTATTTGCAGCTTTGGATGATCCAAAATTTGAAGTGCTAGATATAGGTATTTTAGAGGATGACCCAGAAGTTTTATTACGTAAATTTACTGAAATTAGTCAATGTGTAGATGTAATTATTTCATCTGCGGGGGTTTCAGTTGGTGCTGCTGATTACACTAAAACAGTCTTGCAACAACTTGGACAGATTGATTTTTGGAAAATTGCTATTAAACCTGGGCGACCATTTGCCTTTGGAAATTTAAATCAAGCCATATTTTTTGGTTTGCCTGGAAATCCAGTAGCTGTTATGGTAACTTTTTACCAATTTGTATTACCTGCATTAGAAAAATTAGTTGGAATTAAGCACAAAACTTTTGCACCTTTGTTAACTGTTAAAACTTTGCATTCTATACGCAAACGTGCGGGAAGAACTGAAATTCAACGTGGAATTTTAACTCAAGCACCAAATGGAAACTTGAGTGTTGTAACTACTGGTAAACAAGGTTCTGGAATTTTACATTCAATGAGTATTGCTAATGCTTTTATTATTTTAGAATCTGAACGTGGTGAAGTTTTAGCTGGTGAAAGTGTAACTGTACAGCCTTTTATAGGCTGGTTTTAAATGCAAATAACTATTAAACAAAGTTATAATAATGTAGAAACATTAATCGGAAATTATTATGATTAACAATAATTCAACGCACTTTTATCGTGTACTAAGTTATTATTTACTGGGATTATTAGCTATTAGTTATTGGTTTTTACGTGGTTCTGATTGGCGTGGTTCTGAGCAATTACATACAATCATGGAATGCATGGCAACAATGTTAGCTTTTGTTGTCGGTTCTATGGCATTAGTGCGCTTTTATAGTAAAAAAAACAATACCTTTTTAATTATTGGCGCAGGTTTTATCGGCACTGCATGTTTAGATGGTTATCATGCCTTAGTAACTTCTATTTGGTTTAAGTTATATTTACCCACTGATTTACCTGCATTAAGCCCTTGGAGTTGGTTAGCACCAAGATTATTTTTGTCTTTATTATTATGGATAAGTTATATAGCTTGGAAGAGAGAACAGAAATTAGGTGCTAAAGGTGTTGTTAAAGAAACTACTGTTTTTATAGTGATAGCAATTGCAACTATCAGTAGTTGTTTAGTATTTATTTTTGTGCCTTTACCATCTGCATATTATCCAGAATTATTTTTCCCACGCCCAGAAGAATTTCTGCCAGCAATATTTTTTATCTTTGCATTAAAGGGATATTTGAATAAAGGTGAATGGAAGCATGATGATTTTGAACATTGGTTAGTATTAGCTTTGATTATTAGTGTAGTTAGTCAAATTGTATTTATGTCATCTTCAAAAGAGTTGTATGATGTTGAATTTGATGTAGCGCATTTACTTAAACAAACAAGTTATTTAGCAGTTTTAATCGGCTTGTTTATTAATATGTACGCTTCATTTAGACAATTGGAACATAAGTTCGCGCTAGAAAGAATTAATGCTGACAAGGCTTTACAAGATTCTGAAGCCTATCAAAAAGCAATTGTTGATAATGCTGTAGATGGCTTAATTACTATTGACGACAAAGGAATTGTTTTATCTTTTAATAAAGCCGCAGAAAATATTTTTCAATATAAACCGTTTGAGGTTATTGGTAACAATATAAAAATGTTGATGCCAACACCGTTTGCAGAAGAGCATGATGGTTATTTAGACAATTATGCTAAAACTGGTCTGCGTAAAATTATCGGTATTGGCAGAGAAGTTAAAGGATTATGTAAAGATGGCACGATTTTTCCTATGGATTTGGCAGTTAGTAGGGTTGCAGTTAATAACCAAGTGGTCTATTTAGGTATAGTAAGAAATATTGCCGAACGTAAACTTAAAGAAACTGAGCTTAAACAATCTAAAAAAAATGCAGAGTCTGCTAATGAAGCTAAGTCTGAATTTTTAGCTAATATGAGTCATGAAATTCGTACACCTTTGAATGGTGTTATTGGCATGATTGAATTATCCTTGGATACTAAATTAGATAATCAACAAAAGAGATTTTTAAATATTGCCAATAAATCTGCGGATTTATTATTGAATGTTATCAATGACATCTTGGATTTTTCTAAGATTGAAGCTAAAAAATTGGATTTAGATCCGCATTCATTTGTATTAAGTAATAGTGTTGAAAGTACAGTTTCAACTATATCAATGCGAGCGCATGAAAAAAATTTAGAGTTGGTGTGTTTTATTGCTAAAGAATTACCTGTTAGTGTGATTGGTGATTCGATTCGCTTACAACAAGTAATAATTAATCTAATTGGTAATGCGATTAAATTTACTAAACAAGGAGAAATTTTAGTCAAAGTTGAGCCATTTCTTGATGCTAACAAGAACCTAGAAAATGGCACTATATTAGTGCATTTTTCTGTGCAAGATACTGGGATAGGTATTGATAAAAATAGACAGCGTAAAATTTTTGAAGCTTTTGGGCAGTCTGATGCTTCTACAACTCGTCATTATGGTGGTACTGGTTTAGGCTTATCTATTTCATCACATTTAGTACAATTAATGGGTGGAACTATGTGGTTAGATAGTGAGATAGGTAAAGGCAGTATTTTCCATTTTACAGTCCAGTTAGAACAGCAGCAGGATGACATAAATACTGATTTTGAAATCTTAGAATATGTCAAAGGATTTAAAATATTAGTTGTAGATGATAATGCTACTAATAGATTAGTGTTAAATGAAATTTTATTAAAGTGGGGTATGGTTCCGTTTGTATTTGAAAGCGCACATGCAGTATTAAACGCTTTACAGACAGCCGAAGTTAATGGCGAAGAGTTTAATATGTTAATTACTGATTATAAAATGCCTGATATGAATGGTTTAGAGTTATCTAAACGAATTCGAGCTATACCTAGTCAGAAAGACATGCCTATTATTATGCTATCTTCTATTGGATCTATAAAAGACAATAATATTGAAAATAGTGCTGCAATTAATGGAATTTTAGAAAAGCCGGTGCAACAAGTACATTTATTAGATCTTATTAAGGATATTATTTTTTGTGCTAATAACATCTCACAACCACAGTTGCAAATTAAATCAGAGCAAAAATCTGCATATAATATTGATCCAAATATTAGAATTTTATTGGCAGATGATAATTTAGTGAATCAAGAAGTTGCAATTGGATTATTAAGCAAAGCTAATATAACTAATATAACTGTAGTAGGAAATGGTAAAGATGCTGTAGAAGCATATCAGCAACAGCAATTTGATGTGATTTTAATGGATGTGCGTATGCCTAAAATGGATGGTTTGCAAGCAACTGCTACCATCAGAGCTTTAGAATATAGTAGAAAATCGCATAGAATCCCAATTATAGCTTTGACTGCCCAAGCTATGTCAGAAGATGCGCAAATATGTTTATCTAGTGGCATGGATTATTATATTAATAAGCCAATTAAATCAGATGAGTTATTTAAAATTTTGGCAAAGATTGCACCTAATGTAAACACAAATGAATTTCAACCTAAAGAAATACAGGATGGGGTTTTTAATATAAATAATGCATTGGCATTAATGGGCAATGATCAAGATTTGCTTAATAATGTAATTAAAATATTTTTTAAAACTTCTCCTAAATTATTAGATGATTTACAACAAGCAATTCAACATACTGATGCTGTAGAAATTTGTAATGCAGCGCATGCATTACGTGGTTCAGTTGCTAATTTCGGAGCTAAAAAATTAATTGCTATGACTATAGAAATTGAAAAAATAGCTTCATCTTCAGATATTCAACTAAGTATAAATTTTTTAAATGCAATCGAAATAGAATTAGATAAATTAGTTTCAGAATTGAAAACTTTTCAAGAAGAAACATTATAAATGTACAAATTATTAACTTTGGTATTACAAAATATGATGTTAAAAATATTGTTAAGCCCATAACTTAAAGCTAAATATTATGCAATCAACAGAAAATTTATTAAAGGCTCAAGCAGAAAAACTGCGTCAGTGCAAACAGC
>DAOUSJ010000039.1 GCA_030627285.1 Methylococcaceae bacterium
TCGTAATCGTCGGCATCATCAGTTAAAAAGTCGGTTACTTTCGATGAAAACCACGCTTCAATGCCCTTTTCTTCAATTTTCAGGGCAACCGTTTCCACTAATTCATTTGTCCGTGGGTGTAATTCACCTGTTTCTTTATGGATAAAGAACGTAATCGGCACACCCCAAGTGCGTTGTCTGGAAACACACCAATCGGGACGACCATCGAGCATTGACTCAATCCGCGCCATCCCCCAATCAGGAATCCATTGGACTTTTTTAACTTCTTCTAAAGCGGTTTCACGCAGTTTATTTTTTTCCATTGAAATAAACCATTGCGGCGTGGCTCTAAAAATAATCGGGGTTTTATGTCGCCAGCAATGCGGATAACTATGTAATAAAGCATGATGATGAATTAATGCACCTTTTTCTTTTAAAACCTCTAAAACATGGTCATTGGCACTAAAAACATGTTCACCCGCAAAAAATTCAGTCGGCGGTAAAAATACCCCATTATTGCCCACAGGATTATCCACTGGCAAACCATAACGTTGCCCGACAATATAATCATCTTGACCATGACCCGGTGCAGTATGCACTGCCCCTGTTCCTGCTTCGGTAGTGACATGGTCACCTAAAATAATCGGTACTTGACGATCATAAAAAGGATGTTGTAACAATTGATTTTCGAGCGTCTCACCTTTGCAATACGCTAATACATGATAATCATCAATGTTATAACGAAACATAACATCTTTTAATAAGGCTTCGGCAACCACTAAACGCTCTTTAACGCCTTCATTTTCAACTTGTATCACCGCATATTCTAATTCAGGATTTACCGCAACCGCTTGGTTGGCAGGCAATGTCCATGGAGTTGTTGTCCAAATAACCACCGACAACGTACCTTCGCCTTCATGGTCTTTCACATGATGACAACTTTCAATCAATGCATCGGGTTTTAAAACTTTAAAACGCACATCAATGGCAGGCGAATGTTTATCTTCATATTCAACTTCGGCTTCGGCTAAGGCTGAACCACAATCAGTACACCAATGCACAGGCTTCGCGCCTTTTTCAATGTGATTATTTGCATAAATTTTGCCCAAAGAACGCACAATATCGGCTTCAAATTTATAATCCATCGTTAAATAAGGATTATCCCATTCACCTAAAATACCTAAACGAATAAAAGCATTTTTTTGAAGCTTAACTTGTTTAGTGGCATATTTTCGACATTCTTTCCGAAAAATTTCAGGGGAAACTTTAACCCCAGCTTTACCAATTTTTTTCTCAACCTGTAATTCAATTGGCAAGCCATGACAATCCCACCCTGGAACATAAGGCGCATCAAAGCCTGATAAGGTTTTGGATTTAAGAATAATATCTTTGAGAATTTTATTCACCGCATGACCAATATGAATTTCACCATTGGCATAAGGAGGGCCATCATGCAAAATAAATTTAGGACGATCTGCTGTTAGAGCTCTAATTTGTTGATATAAACCCGCTTGATTCCATTGCTTTAAACGCATCGGTTCACGTTGGGCTAAATTGCCTTTCATTGGGAAAGCGGTTTTGGGTAAATTGAGGGTTTTTTTGTAATCCATAATGGGTATCTTAAAAATTTAATAGGTAAAAAACTGGGTTTAATTATTTATAACTTTAATCATACTAAAAAAATCTTCATTATGGTGGCATTGTTTACAAATCAAGATAAATATTAAGAATGAACATAGTTGGAATTTTAATCACTACCTTGCCGGATGTTTATCCACAAGTTAAGCCGAAAATTATAGCTGCAGGTGCAGAGGTGCATGCAATTTCAGCTACAGGGCAAATTGTAGCTACTTTAGAACATGAAAATAATTCTATTATTATTGATGCTTTAACGATATTACAAGCTATTGAAGGGATTTTAAATGTAGCCATAGTTTATCAACACTCAGAAACTAATACAGGTTAAAATATCCCACAATTTTAGTAATTGAAATATTGTTGTTTTAGGGAGATGGAATATGAAGGTAACTCGACGCGAGTTTATAAAAAATAATGCTATTGCTATTACCGCAGCAGCAGCAGGGGTTAGCATTCCTAAAACATCGGTATCGGCTACAACAAAAGATAATGTTCGTTGGGATAAAGCTCCATGTAGATTTTGTGGCACTGGTTGTAGTGTGCTTGTAGGTACTGAAGCTGGGCGAGTAGTAGCTACTCAAGCTGATCCTGAATCGCCAGTAAATCGGGGTTTAAATTGTGTAAAGGGTTATTTTTTATCCAAAATTATGTATGGCGAAGATCGCTTGCAACAACCATTATTGCGCATGAGTAATGGGGTTTACGATAAAAATGGCGAATTTACCGAAGTTTCTTGGGAATTTGCATTTGAAACTATGGCAGCTAAATGGAAGCAGGCTATTAAAGCTAAAGGTGCTGGTTCTGTAGGAATGTTTGGCTCAGGTCAATGGACAGTTTGGGAAGGTTATGCCGCAGTAAAATTATTCAAAGCAGGTTTTCGTTCGAATAATTTAGATCCTAATGCCCGTCATTGTATGGCATCAGCAGTTGCAGGTTTTATGCGTACATTTGGCATTGATGAACCCATGGGCTGTTATGACGATTTGGAGCAAGCAGATGCGTTTGTATTATGGGGTTCTAATATGGCGGAAATGCATCCAGTATTATGGACACGGCTTACTGAACGGCGTTTAAATGGCAAAGATGTCAAAGTTGCAGTGTTATCAACATTTGTAAATCGAAATTTTGATTTAGCTGATATAGGCATGGTTTTAAAGCCACAAACTGATTTAGCCATTCTAAATTATATTGCCAATTATATTATTGAAAACAATGCAGTTAATACTGAATTTGTGGAAAAACATGTTAATTTTCGTCGTGGTAATACAGATATAGGTTATGGTTTGCGCCCTGAAGATCCGCGTGAACAAAATGCTAAAAATTCTAAACAAGCAGGTGGTTCTGAGAGCATGACTTTTGCAGAATATAAACAGTTTGTAGCTGAATATACTTTGGAAAAAACGCATGAATTATCTGGAGTAGAGAAAAAAGATTTAATTGCCTTAGCAAAACTTTATGCAGATCCAAATCGAAAAGTAACTTCATTTTGGACTATGGGTTTTAATCAACACACCCGTGGTTCTTGGGCGAATAATTTAATTTACAATATTCATTTATTAACTGGAAAAATAGCTGAACCTGGAAACAGTCCGTTTTCTCTAACTGGTCAACCTTCGGCTTGTGGTACCGCACGTGAAGTAGGCACATTTTCACATCGTTTACCTGCTGATATGGTGGTGACTAAAAAAGCTCATCGTGATATTGCTGAGAAAAAATGGCAATTACCAGCGGGTACAATTCCAGATAAAGCTGGTTTTCATGCGGTATTACAAAATCGCAAATTAAAAGATGGCGAGTTAAATGCGTATTGGGTGATGTGTAATAACAATATGCAAGCAGCGGCTAATTTAAATGAAGAGGGTTTGCCAGGGTATAGAAATCCAGAAAATTTTATTGTGGTATCTGATCCTTATCCAACAGCAACTACAATGGCAGCAGATTTAATTTTACCAACTGCAATGTGGGTGGAAAAAGAAGGCGCGTATGGGAATGCTGAACGACGCACGCAATTTTGGCGGCAACAAGTTAAAGCTCCAGGTGCAGCAAAATCAGATTTATGGCAGTTAGTAGAGTTTTCCAAATATTTCACGGTAGAAGATGTTTGGCCGGCGGATTTAATTGCTAAACAGCCTGAAGTTGCAGGCAAAACTTTATATGAAGTGTTATTTGCCAATGGAGAGGTAGATAAATTTCCTTTATCGGAAACAGCTGAAGGTTTTGATAATGATGAAGCTAAGGAATTTGGTTTTTATATTCAAAAAGGTTTGTTTGAAGAATATGCTGGTTTTGGACGTGGTAAAGCGCATGATTTAGCTGATTTTGATACTTATCATAAGGAACGTGGTTTGCGCTGGCCTGTAGTTAAAGGTGTGGAAACTAAATGGCGTTTTCGTGAAGGCTATGATCCATATGTAAAAAAAGGTGAAGGTGTTAGGTTTTATGGTAAACCTGATGGTAAAGCGGTAATTTTTGCGTTGCCATATGAACCAGCTGCGGAATCGCCTGATAAGGAATATGATTTATGGTTAAGTACTGGGAGAGTTTTGGAACATTGGCATTCTGGAACTATGACTCAAAGAGTGCCTGAGTTGTATAAGGCATATCCAGATGCTTTATTGTATATGCACCCTGAAGATGCAAAAAAGCGTGGTTTACGTCGGGGTATGAATGCAAAAATAATTAGTCGCCGTGGTGAAGTTTTAGCTCAAGTTGAAACTCGTGGTCGGAATCGACCTCCAGAAGGTTTGGTGTTTATTCCTTGGTTTGATGCGCGTAGGTTAGTAAATAAATTAACCTTGGATGCTACTTGTCCAATTTCTAAACAAACTGACTTTAAAAAATGTGCAGTTAAAATAGAACGAGCATAAATTAGGTGCAATCATGAACACAATAAATAAATTATTCTTGCTGTTATTGTTATGTGTAACTGCAATGCAAATTAATGCTAAGGAAGTAGAAATTCAGTCTTTGCGAGGTAATTATGATCTAGATGAATTATCTCCAGAACCTGAAATCAAACGCAGGCGAGATTCTGACCGAGTGAAACGCCAATTTGGATTGCAACCGCCTGTAATTCCACATTTAACTAAGGGTTATAAAATTAATCTGAAGTTTAATAAATGCTTAACTTGCCATAGTTGGGAAAATGTTAAAAAAACTGATGCTCCAAGAGTTGGGTTTTCGCATTTTGTAGATAGAGAGGGTGCGAATTCAAAAAAAGTTGCTGGTAGACGCTATTTCTGCGTTCAGTGTCATGTTACTCAAGCGGATACACCAGCATTAATTGAAAATACTTTTAAGCCTGCTAATAAATAATTGGAGCAATAATAATGAGTAAAATTTGGCAGTGGTTAAAAACTCCATCAGCAAAATATTCCGCAGGTTTTTTAATTAGTTTGAGTTTTATTGTTGGAATCTTATTCTGGGGTGGTTTTAATACGGCAATGGAATTAAGTAATCAAGAAAGTTTTTGTATTTCTTGTCATGAAATGGAAGAAAACGTATATAAAGAATATCAAGATACGGTGCATTATAGTAATCGCAGTGGTGTGCGTGCAACATGTCCAGATTGTCATGTGCCTAAGGTTTGGCATCATAAAGTAATGCGTAAAATTAGAGCAACTAATGAATTATTGCATAAGGCTTTAGGAACTATAGATACTCCTGAAAAATTTGAAAATAAACGTTTAGAGTTAGCCCACCATGTTTGGGATGAAATGAAAGCTAATGATTCTAGAGAATGTCGAAACTGTCATGATTATGAATCTATGGATTATTTATCTCAAAGAAGTCGTTCAGTTAAGCAGCATATTAAAGGCTTTGATGAAGGTAAAACTTGTATTGATTGTCATAAAGGCATTGCGCATTCATTACCAAATATGGCAACAGACGATCCTAGTGCAACTCGTTAACGGTATTTTTTGATAAAATAGATTTAATTACTAGCTTAATTTTACAATACTTATGTCGAATAAATCTTTTGCCGAGCGTGATTTAAAAGTACTCTGGCATCCTTGTACGCAAATGAAAGATCATGAAATTTTACCGTTAATTCCAATTAAATCTGGGGATGGGGTTTGGTTAGAGGATTTTGAAGGCAAGCGTTATTTAGACGCAATTAGTTCTTGGTGGGTAAATTTATTTGGGCATTGTAATCCCATTATTAAAGATGCTTTAAAACAACAATTAGACACTTTAGAACATGTCATGATGGGCGGTTTTACCCATTCAGCTGCAATTGAATTATCCGAAAAATTAATTGCGATTAGCCCGAAAGGTTTAAACAAATGTTTTTATTCTGATAATGGCTCTTCAGCAGTTGAAATTGCCTTGAAAATGAGTTTTCAAAGTTGGCGTAATCAAGGGTTTTCTAAAAAAACTAAATTTATTACCTTAGAAAATAGCTATCATGGTGAAACTTTAGGCGCGCTAGCGGTCAGTAATGTAGCCTTATATAAAGACACTTTTGCATCCTTGTTGATGGATACAATTACAATTCCAAATGCAGATGCATATTTCCGTGCTGAAGGTGAAACTGCTGCTGCTTATGCCCAGCGTCGATTTGTAGAAGTGGATAAACAATTAGCCCAAAATGCAGAATTTTGTTGCGCAGTAATTATTGAACCTTTGGTGCAATGTGCAGGTAATATGCGCATGTATGACCCGATATATTTAAGTTTATTGCGTGCAGCTTGTGATAAATATGAGTTACATTTAATTGCTGATGAAGTTGCAGTAGGTTTTGGACGTACTGGCAGTTTATTTGCTTGTGAACAGGCAAATATTAGTCCAGATTTTTTATGTGTAGCCAAAGGTTTAACTGGTGGTTTTTTACCTTTAGCGGTAACTTTAACTACTGATAAAATTTATCAAAGTTTTTATGATGATTATGAACACTTAACCGGATTTTTTCATTCACATAGTTATACTGGCAATGCTTTGGGTTGCAGGGCTGGAATTGCAACTTTGGGTATTTTTCAAGAGCAAAATGTAATTGTCACTAATCAATTGTTAGCCAAAAAAATGTCTGCGGTAACGGCTAGATTTAAACAGCATCCTAATGTTGCTGAAGTTCGCCAAACTGGCATGATTGTAGCGATTGAATTAGTGAAAAACAAACATACACGAGAACCGTTTCCGTGGCAAGAACGGCGGGGTTTAAAAGTGTATCAATATGCCTTATCACAAGGAGTTATTCTTCGTCCTTTAGGAAATGTGATTTATTTTATGCCGCCATATGTGATTACTGATATGCAGTTGGAATGGATTGCAGAGGTGGCTTGGCAAGGAATGTTATTAGCAGTGGCAGATTAATGCGTATTTCACGTTTATATGTAGATTCTGCTATAACAATTGGGCAAGATTTAGAATTAAATACTCTGGAAGCCCATTATTTGAGAACTGTATTGCGTTTAAAAATAAATGCTCCAGTAGTTGTTTTTAATGGTGCTGGCGGTGAATATAGCGGTTATTTATCTAATGTAACTCGTAAAGAAGTAACTGTATATTTGCAACAATGGCAACCAGCTATAACAGTGGAATCAGAGTTACAAATTCATTTAGGCATTGGAATTTCGCGTGCAGATCGAATGGATTTGGTAATGCAAAAAGCCGTTGAATTAGGTGTTAAGTCAATTTCTCCACTGATTACTGAACGTGGAAATTTACGTTTAAATGCAACTAATGCCAGCAAAAAAATGCAACATTGGCAAAAAATTGCGCAACAAGCTTGTGAGCAAAGCGGACGCACTATAATACCCACAATTTTTCCAGTGCAAACATTAGTTAATTGGTTACCGCAACAATCTGCTGTGAAAATTTGTTTAGACCCATATTCTCAGATAAAATTATCGCAATTAAATATTACTTCAGCAACCAATATAACTTTATTATCTGGTGCAGAAGGTGGTTTTACTACTGCTGAGGTAGATTTAGCTAAACAACATGATTTTCAAACAATTCAATTAGGCACTAGAGTTTTACGTACTGAAACTGCGGCATTAGCAGCATTGGCGGCATTACAAGTTTTAGCGGGAGATTTTTAAAGTGCAGAAAATATCTGTAACTGCATTAATACCGCTAGTAATTTTAATTATTTATGCAGTCATTGCTTGTGGATTAGCGTATGGAATTTTAAGCTTATTTGGTGATATATTGCCATTGCATAAATTAATTAGTAAAACCACATTAGTATTATTAATTCTGAGTATTTACCCATTTACACGCCTGTTAAAGTTGTCGTGGCAAGATATAGGTTTCAACGGCTATAAGTTATTTGGGCAACAATTAGTTTTAGGATTGAGTTTAGGTTTAGTAACTTTAGCTCCAGTATTAAGCCTGTTATACCTATTAGATGTACAGGTATTGGATTTAACTCAAACTTGGACATTCACGGAAATAATTACTAAGTCTGGAATTTATTTAGCTTTAGGGATATTGATTTCAATTTTGGAAGAACCCTTGTTTAGAGGGGTGTTGTTAAGTTATTTTCAGCGTAATTTGACCATTATTTTAGCAATTATTTTGAGTTCTATTTATTACGCTGCCTTACATTTTTTGAAACCTAATATTAGTTTAGATTACGCAGATATTAGTTTTGTTGGTGGTTTGGAATTAATGTTGAATGCCTTTGCAAATTGGCTAAATCCAGAAGTTTTTTCCGCTTTTATAGCTTTAATGATGGTAGGAATATTTTTAGCCGTAATTCGTACTCAAATAGTTTATAGTTTAGGTTTATGCATTGGTTATCATGCTAGTTGGGTCGCACAAATTAAATTTAGCAAAAAATTTTTTAATTTGAACGATAATGCCGAATATTTTTATTTGGTAAGTACGTATGATGGCGTAGTGGGATGGCTAGTAAGTTTTTGGATGTTGGTTTTAATCATAGTTTATTTGACCTATCGGCATTATCGTTTCAAAATAGCCAGCTTAACTTAGCTTTTGCCAGCAAATTTATGACAATTAATCCAGAGAATAAACTTCAATTTTCATCCACACACAGGTTGCAATGGGAAGAAGCGCAACAAAAAGATGTGATTTTATATCCAGAAGGTATGGTGGAATTAAATCAAAGTTCAGCTGAAATTCTAAAACTTTGTGATGGTACGCGTAATGTAGCTGAATTAGTTATAGATTTAGAACAAAAATTTCAAACTTCAGGTCTTGAGCAAGACATTCGTAACTTTTTAGAGATTGCTTTACAAAATGGTTGGATTCAACAAAGTTAAAATTACTCCGCCGCGTTGGTTATTAGCCGAACTGACTTATGCTTGCCCGTTACAATGTCCTTATTGTTCTAATCCGATTGATTATGCGCAACATAAGCAAGAATTAACTACCGATGATTGGAAGCGAGTTTTAACTCAAGCACGTAAAATGGGGGCGGTGCAATTAGGTTTGTCTGGTGGTGAACCTTTGGTGCGGCAAGATTTAGAAGAAATTGTTCAACACGCACGTCAATTAGGTTATTACACTAATTTGATTACTTCAGGCTATGGTTTAACTGAAGCTAGAATTTTAGCATTAAAAACTGCGGGTTTGGATCATATTCAAATTAGTATTCAAGCTAGTTCTGAAGAATTAAGTGATTATATCGCGGGTACAAAATCTTTTGCTGAGAAAAAACGCGTGGCGCATTTGATTAAAAAACACGGCTACCCAATGGTGTTGTGTGTAGTGTTGCATCGAGAAAATATTGCGCAAATGGCGGATATTTTGAATATGGCGGTGGAATTAGGCGCGGATTATGTGGAGTTGGCAAATACACAATATTATGGCTGGGCTAATTTGAATCGAGATTTATTATTGCCTACACGCGACCAATTTGAAACTGCGGAAGCTATTGCTCAAGAATTTAAATTGCAAGTTGCTGGCAAAATGAAGATTTATTATGTAGTGCCAGATTTTTATGAAGATCGACCCAAAGCTTGTATGAATGGCTGGGGAACTACATTTTTAACTGTAGCTCCAGATGGTATGGCGTTACCATGTCATTCTGCGCGTGAGTTGCCTAATTTAGATTGTCCGAATGTGCAGGATTTTAGTGTTGAAGAAATTTGGCATGAATCTAAAGCGTTTAATTTTTTTCGTGGCGATGATTGGATGCAAGAACCTTGTCGAAGTTGTGATGAAAAGTCTAAAGATTTTGGTGGTTGTCGTTGTCAGGCATATTTATTACAAGGCGACATGTATGCTACTGATCCTGTGTGTAGTAAATCACCTAAGCATGATTTAATTGAGACCGCGATTACAGATGCGAATACTGCTGCCAAGAATGTTACTGAGAAGCCATTGATTTTTAGGAATAGCAAAAATTCTCGCAATTATTAAGAGCAAATTAATATGTTGTTAAAAGATTTATATTTACCAGAGTTTTATAATAAGTTTGCACAGATTTTAAACCAAAGCTGAGTGCTAAAAAAATTTAGTATCTAAGCATCATTCTTAATCATTTTTTAAAATCATGAAACAAACCTTAGCAGTATTGATTCAACAAGCCCTTGAAACTTTGAAATCTGAAGGAATTTTAGATAAAAATTTAGCCCCTAAAATTAATATTGAGCGTGGGCGTGATCCGCAATATGGTGATTTTGCGACTAATTTAGCTTTAATGTTAGCTAAACCAGCACAATTACAGCCTAGAGTTTTAGCAGAAAAACTGGTGCAAGCATTACCTGAATCTGCATTAGTACATAAGGTGGAAATTGCTGGCCCAGGGTTTATTAATTTTTTCATTAATTCTGATGCACAATATAAAATTATTGCTGCGATTCATACGCAAGGACGCGAGTTTGGTTTAAGTAAAGTTGGAGCAGGCAAAAAAATTCAAGTAGAGTTTGTATCTGCAAATCCTACTGGACCATTACATGTTGGACATGGTCGCGGAGCAGCTTATGGGGCGGTAGTAGCAGATTTATTGACTGCGGTTGGTTTTGAGGTACACCGCGAATATTATGTGAATGATGCTGGGCGGCAAATGGATATTTTGGCTGTCAGTATTTGGTTACGTTATTTGCAAGCATGTGGTGAAGAAGTGACTTTTCCTAGTAATGCTTATAAAGGTGAGTATATTCGTGAAATTGCTTGTAAATTGCACCACAATATTCAAAATGAGTATCGACATCCAGCGAATTTAGTTTTAGAAGATATTCCTGCTGATGAAATTGATGGTGGTGATAAAGAGCAACATATTGACGCTTTAATTTCACGCACTAAAGATTTATTAGGTTCTGAATATCGAGATTTATTGCAGATTAGTTTAAATGATATTTTGACTGATATTAAGTTGGATTTAGCTGAATTTGGTTTGGAATATCAAAAATGGTTTTCAGAGCGTTCATTAATGGATTCTGGGGCAATTCAAGCAGTATTAGATAAGTTACAAATTGGTGGATTTTTGTATCAACAAGATGGTGCGACTTGGTTTGCTTCTAGTAAGTTAGGTGATGAAAAAGATCGAGTAGTAGTACGTGAAAATGGTCAAATGACTTATTTTGCTTCTGATATTGCTTATCATGTAGACAAATTAGAGCGTGGTTTTGAGGAAATAATTAATATTTGGGGCGCAGATCATCATGGTTATATTCCTAGAATTCGAGCGGCGTTAATTGCTTTAGGCTTGGATGTGGATAAATTGAAAGTATTGTTAGTTCAATTTGCGGTGTTATATCGTGGTGATGAGCAAGTAAAAATGTCTACTCGTTCAGGTGATTATGTAACTTTACGCGCATTACGGGCTGAAATTGGTAAGGATGCGGCGCGTTTTTTTTATGTAATGCGTAAATCAGAGCAGCATTTGGATTTTGATTTAAAATTGGCCACCGAAAAATCCAATGATAACCCAGTATATTATGTGCAATATGCGCATGCGCGCGTATGTAGCGTGTTTCGGCAGTTGGCAGAGAAGGATTTAGCGTGGGATTCAATTTTAGGTATGCAACAATTACAGTTATTAACTGCTGATTCTGAAATTAAATTATTAACCATGTTAAATCAATATCCAGAAGTTTTGCAACGTAGTGCTTTGCAGTATGAGCCGCATCAATTAATTCATTATTTACGTGAATTAGCACAAACTTTTCATACTTATTATAATGCGCATCAATTTTTAGTCGCGGAGCCTGAATTGCGTAATGCACGCTTAAATTTGATTATGGCAACTAAACAAGTATTAGCTAATGGTTTGAATTTATTAGGTATTGATGCTCCAGAGTCTATGTAATGGCAATGGATTATCGACATCATAGCCAGAAAAATTCGCGTTTAGAACCAGAAAAATCTAAGGGATGGGGGAAATTATTGTTGCTTGTTGTTGCTGCATTAATAGTTGCTTATGGATTTAAATCTGGACAAATAGTTGATGCTAAGAAGTCGTCAATAGCAGCAGATATTAAAACTGTAACTAAGCTTCAGTCTCCATTAATTGAGGGGGTTGATGTTGAGAATAAGCAGGCTGTGGTTGAAATAGTAGCTCCAGATTTGGATGATACTTTAATTCCTTATACTGATAGTGAGGAATATAAGCAGTATTTAGCTACTTCGCCGCCAGTTTTAGATCTTGCAACTGTGAAGCCTGTAGTTACGGCAAATGCAAAGATTAAGCTTGAAGATAATGCGCCAAAAGTTGTTGCAATTCCAAAAATCATACCTAAAATAGTTAAACCTGCGAAACAAGATGCAATTCCAGTAGAACCACATTTTGATTTTTATACGATTTTGCCAGCAGTAGAAGTTGAAGTGCCTGAGCATGAAATTAAATTGCGGATTCGGGAAGAAAAAACTGCGGCTAAATTACCAGTGCCAAGGCTTAAATTGCCGCGCTTGAATCAAAATCAATATATTTTACAAGCTGGATCATTTAGAAATATTGCAGATGCTTTAGGTTTACAAAGCCGTTTGAATGCTATGGGAGTTGAATCTAGAATTGAACGAGCCCAGATAGGTGAAGTGATTTGGTTGCGGGTTAAAATGGGTCCATATACTAATATGACTTCAATTATGGCATTGAAAACTCGCCTAAAAAATAATTCGATTGATGCTTTAATTTTGGAATATAACGGTTAAGTTGTGAAATGATAAAGTTTTTATATCAACGCCATGATTTTTCTGCTATAAGTTTAAATTTACCTTGGGAGAACAAAATTATGTATAAGATACTTGGATTAAGTTTGGCTGGAATAGTAGGGTTATTATCAATTTCGATGCCTGTAATTGCAGAAAAAGCCCCTGCAGCGGATAGTAAAAAAATGCAGGGTGAATATATTGATTGGCGTTTATTAGGGGTTTCACATAGAAACGATAAAAAAACTTTGCGGGCAATTTTAGGTAATGATATTGCGATTAAAGCTGCTAGAAAATCAGATATGCAAGTGTGGCCAGATGGTAGCATTATTGCGAAATTAATTTGGAAAGAAAGTGTGCATTCAAATTGGCCGGCGGCAATAGTTCCAGGAGAATTTTCTGGTGCTGAAGCTATGATTAAAGATAGCAAAAAATTTGCTAGTACTGGCGGTTGGGGTTTTGGAGCTTGGCAAGATGGAGTTTTAACTATGCATTCCAAAGAAAAATCTGCCACTTGTTTTGCGTGCCATGTTCCTATGAAAGCGCAGGATTATGTTTATACTGTGCCAGTAAAATAAAGGATTTGATTAATAAATTTGGTTAATAATTTATATGCAACAAGATATTGTACAGTTGGGAGCAGCAGTTTTAAGAGCTAAAGCTAAGCCAATAGAGGTGTTTAATACTGTGGTATTGGCGCAATTAATTGAAAAGTTATTGTGTACAGTTACAGAATCTAATGGAGTTGGTTTAGCTGCGCCACAAATAAATCAATCTGTTTGCGTATTAGTAATAGCTTCTAAACCGAATCAACGCTATCCTAATGCGCCATTGATGTTGCCAGTAGTAATGATTAATCCAAGTTTTCAAACTTTATCTACAAATATGGCAATTGATTGGGAAGGCTGTTTAAGTATTCCAGGGATTCGAGCGTTGGTGCCTAGATTTACCCAAATTAAGGTTATTTATCAAGATGTTAATGGTGATTCTCAACAGCTGGAATTAACTGATTTTCCTGCTCGTGTGTTTCAGCATGAATACGATCATTTAGCTGGACTAGTGTATTTAGACCGAGTGCAAACTAATCAGGATATTATTGCTGACACTGAATTTTTTAAATTAATTGAACCTACATGACTATAAAAACTCGTTTTGCTCCTAGCCCCACTGGATATTTACATGTTGGTGGCGCACGTACTGCTCTATTTTCTTGGTTATATGCCAAAAAAAATGGGGGCAAATTTGTCTTAAGAATTGAAGATACTGACTTAGAACGCTCTACTCCAGAATCAGTTGAGGCGATTTTAGAAGGTATGCAATGGCTAGGATTGCATTATGATGAAGGGCCAATTTATCAAACGTATCGTGTTGAACGCTATCAACAAATAATTCAACAATTATTAGCTCAAGGTGATGCTTATTATTGTTCTTGTAGCAAAGAACGCTTGCATGAATTGCGTGAAGGGCAAAAATCTCGTCAAGAAAAACCCCGTTATGATGGTCTTTGTCGACATACTAATAATGATCCACAGCAAGCAAATCAGGTAATTAGGTTTAAAAATCCTACTACTGGTTCAGTTGTAATTAAGGATGTAGTTAAAGGTGATATAACTATTCAAAATCAAGAATTAGATGATTTGATTCTTGCTAGAGCTGATGGCAGCCCCACATATAATTTAACTGTGGTGGTTGATGATATGGATATGGAAATTTCACATGTGATTCGTGGTGACGACCATATTAATAATACTCCTAGACAAATTAATATTTTAACCGCATTAAAAGCTGAATTACCGCAATATGCGCATTTGCCGATGATTTTAGGTGCTGATGGAGCTAGGCTTTCTAAACGTCATGGTGCAGTTAGTGTAATGCAGTATCGAGATGAGGGGTTTTTACCTGAAGCTTTACTAAATTATTTAGTGCGTTTGGGTTGGTCATCAGGAGATCAAGAAATATTTTCCTTGAATGAAATGGTGGATTTATTTACCTTAGAACAAGTAAATGTTACAGCTTCTAGTTTTAATCCGGAAAAACTTTTGTGGCTAAATCATCAATATATTATGCATGATGAGCCAGAACATATAGCACATTATTTAATTTGGCATTTGAATGCTATAGGAATTGATATAACTGCTGGACCGAATCCAGTAGATATTGTTTTGGCACAACGTGAGCGTTGCAAAACTTTAGTTGAGATGGCAGCCGCAAGTAGGTATTTTTATCAAGATTTTGCTAAATATGATGAAAAAGCGGTTAAGAAAAATTTTAAAGCTGGGTCAGAAATTGTTTTACAACATCTATTGATCCAGTTTAGAGAATTGGAAATTTGGAATGGTACTGACTTACATCAAATTGTTTTAGATACTGCGGAATCTCTGGAATTAAAATTGGGTAAAGTAGCGCAACCTTTACGTGTAGCAGTATGTGGATGTGCAGTTTCTCCAGCAATTGATGCAACTTTAGCACTTTTAGGTAGAGATAAAACCTTGATGCGCATAAAAAACGCCATTGACTACATAAAAAATTAGACAAAATAAATTATTATAGTATAATGATGGAACTCAATTGAGGGGCCATAGCTCAATTGGGAGAGCGCAACACTGGCAGTGTTGAGGTCGGCGGTTCGATCCCGCCTGGCTCCACCATACTTCTTTTGAAGTATGGAAAAAAACAGTCTTAGTCCCCATCGTCTAGAGGCCTAGGACACCGCCCTTTCACGGCGGTAACGGGGGTTCGAACCCCCCTGGGGACGCCAAATTCTAAAGGCTTGCTTGTAATAAGTAAGCCTTTTTTATTGCCTAAAATTTATTTTTTATTTTATCAAAATGTGCAAAAACAACCTATTTTGCTGTATCAAGAACTTAATTTTTAGTCAACATTGTGAAAAAAATAAGAAGAATACGGTTTTCTGAAAGAAATTCCATTACAAGTATTACAGCAAAAATTAAAAGATTTAGACAAAGCTTTTAAAGACGCGTTTGACAAAAAGCAACCATTAAAGTGTATTCAAGTTTTTAAGCTCAAAGGTAAGCAAGTTGAATATGAAACCTAAATTATTTTCCATAAATCAACCTCTATAAAGTGAAAGTGGAGATATTTTTACACCTACAATTCAGTAGGAATTCCATTTCTTTAGGGAGTGGAGGATGTCAATGAATAAGTCTAACAGTAGATATATGTTTTCAATAAAGTTATGTGGAAATAATACCAAAGCAGAATATGCAATAATTGCAATAAAAACAATGCGTATTTCTTTAATAAAATTAAAGATTTTAAACTTATGCATGGCTTTATATTGTACTGGTATGCCTACGTAACTAGTGAATGCTACTGCATAAATAGCACCTTGAATTTTATATTCTGCATATAATGTTGGTAGTAATATAGTTAGTGATATTGCACGGACAAATACCACTTGCATTTGAACTTTAGTATTCCCTAAAGCTGTTAATAATGCTTGGTTAATAGAAGAAATTGATAATCCTAAAGTTGAAATAAGTATAATTTGTATCATCCAAGCTGCCGCTGAATAGCGTGCATCGTACATAATATCTATTAATAATGGCGCATAAAAACCAATAAAAACCATCCCTAAACCGACAGCAGCATCTTGTCGTAGTCGAATTTTATAAAAAATTTTATTAAGGCTGTTGTTGTTAACAGAATTATTATGTACATTACTTAATACAGGTAGCCATAGTTTAATAGTTAATGTTTCAATAAGTAATGTTATGAAACTTGCTATCATAAAAGCGATACTATAAACCCCTAATTCGGTTGGAGTTATCATAACACTAAAGAAAATTTTATCAGTTTGTTTGGAAAAAAATGTGATCATTGAAGCTAAAACAATCCATTTTCCAAAGTGGAATACTTTTTTGACAATTACTTTATCCCAACTAAAACTGTGTCTAAATTCAAATAGTTGATAATTTAGTAGTAATAACACTGACAATGTAACAAGATTTGCTGAAACTAAAGCCCAAATTGATGGAAAATACCATGCCCATATAACCATGGTTAATACACCTGCAAATTGGGATATAAGTTCTGATAATTCTAATTTACCTCGTTGCAATTCACGACTTAAAATTGCTGGTGCTAAGGTTTGATAACCACGTAATAAAGGTGAAATTCCAATTATAGCTAAGATTATTGGCAAAGATGGATAGGTATAAAGTTCTGATATATTATTGGTATTTTGTTGCCAATAATATAAGCTAGTGGCACATGTCAGCATAAATATACTTACTAACCAGCCTCTTACTACTTGCATAGACCAAACAGTATTCAGTATTTGGGTATTTCTATAGTCTTTATTTCTAATAATATAAGTTTTTAAACCTAAATCAGAAAACATTTCTATACCATAGATTAAAACATGCACAATTGCCATGATGCCAAACATTTTAGGTGCTAACAATCTTGCTACAATTAAGTTTCCTCCTAGCCTAATTGATTGTGACAATCCATATGATGCTATAACTAATATCCCAGCTGATTTAATTTTTTGTTTCAATTAATTTCCTACTTTTTAACAACAATATTTATTTAACTTTAAATCTTTTATAGCATGGTTACACTAATAACTTCTTATATTTTTATTTTAGCAATGAGTGCGGTGATTTTTACTTTAGTTAAAAAATCTAGACCAGAATTTATTGAGAAAGAAGAATTAAAATTATGGATTAAATTTTGGTATTTAATTACTAGTATAGCCTTTATTACTCATCACGTATGGTTGACTTATTTTTTATTAATTATTCTGTTTAAGAATATGATAAAGCCTATTCCAATTCAAAGAATAACTTGTTCCATGGCATTGTTATTCGCTTTACCTATGCTACCAATGGCAATACCTGGAGCAGCTGGGATTAGATATATTATTAATCTTGATTATCCATTGTTTTTATATTTAAATTTATTTTTACCAATATTATTTGGTCATTATGCGCGTAGAAATAAGAAAAAAATTTCTACAGATACATATTTGCTTATATATATAATAATTCTGATTATACTTAATTTTCGTGATAATACTTTTACTAATGCTTTGAGATCTAGCGTTATTGATATATTGAAAATTTATGTGCCTTATAGCGTAATTAGTAATTACGTGACCACTAAAGAACAGTTAAATAAGATTTTATTTGCTTTATTTTTAGGTTTAATACCATTGTCTTTAATAGGTATATTTGAAGCTGTTAAACATTGGCATGTTTATGATAAATTATCTATGATGATGACAAATAAAGGTCCACAAGCAAATAGGTATGATGTTAGAGCAGGATTATTAAGAGCATCACCAATAACTGAAGGGCCTATTATGTATAGCTATATAATGTTGATAAACGTTGGGCTCACACTGTATTTAAAAATTCATTTAAAAACTATGTATTATGTATTATTTATGGTTTTTTCAGTTGGAGGAATGTTTGTAACATCAGCGCGTGGAACTTGGGTTGGCTGTGTTTTAATGTTAGTAATGTACACTTTAACCTCTAAAGGTGCGATTACAAAAATAATAAAAATGACTACAATTGGTGTTGGATCAATAGTCCTACTAAGTTTTACCGAATTTGGACAAAAATTTATTAATTTATTGCCAATTATAGGCAATACTCGTTCTGATACTATAGAATATCGCGAAAAATTAATGGAGATTGCTTGGATTGTATTTAAAAAATCACCTTGGCTTGGATCGCCAAATTTTATGGATGATCCAGCATTAGAGGTAATGCGCCAAGGTCAAGGCATTATAGATATAGTAAATTCATATATTCAAGTAGCGCTATCTTCTGGTGGAATTGGACTATTATTTTTTTTGCTAATTTTTTTAAGTCTTATTCGAGGATGTTTTTTTATGACTAAGAAACTCCCAAATACAGAGGTTGAATTAATTAATATGGGAAAAGTTTTATTTGCTATGCTTGTTGCTACTGCGATGACAATTTTTTCAGTTAGTTCTATAGATTATATACCTGTAATGTATTGGACATTAATAAGCATCGCAGCGGCATATTTAAAAGTCTGTAATAAAACAATTAAACGCCGAGCTAGAGGTTGAATTAATGGCATGGTTGGGTTATTACCACCACCAGTAGCAAAAACACCACTGCCAGCTACATATAAATTGTTAGTTGCAAATACTTTACAATTTTTATCTACTACTCCATGGATAATTTTTTTAATCTAAATTGATCTACATCTTCAATTAGACTTACTCGACTATTTTTATTTGGAAATTGTTCGCACAGAGTAGAAATTACGCCTTCACCAATACATTTATGTTTATAAATAAATTGTAATTTATCTGCAATGCCTAATTTACAAGACAATTGATTAGGACTTTCGCTAATAACTAAAATAGGCTTGGATACTTGGATATTTTAGCTCTTTACTCAAATAATTAAAAAACAAGTTATTTCTAACCTTATAAAGAGTTGGTTTTACTTTAGTTGCATAAATCTTTAAAGATAACCAAGCATGATAATAACACCCTATATGGTTAAGTTGTGAACGTGCTTTGCGACATTGGAATTTTTCGCTTCCTGTTAATTTTTTAATTTCGCGGTGAAACTGCTCCACTTTCCAGCGCAAGTTATTAATATCTTTAACTACTTGCACGGGTAAATGTATCGCTAAGATTATTGGTAATGAGCCAGTCAATGTCGCCGTTTTTAGCGACTAGCTTAAAAGTTTTACCATCAGCTTCTTTTGCATAAATACGATAATCAATAGGGTAATGTTCATTGCCATTGGTATGCACTAAATTCACTATACCAATTCCTTTGACTAAGCCGCCAACCGCTCTGATATATTGACGTTTCACCAATTTAATTGATTTTGAATGCTGTTTGTTTTGCACAATATCATCAATAATGAGACAGGAATCTTAATAGTCTTTCAGTAATCATTCTACTTGATTCCAAATTTGCCTAGGTGTTATCCGCTTTTGCTTAATAAAATTACTAATGACTCATGTCTTCCAAATGTTCAGATAAATTAGTGCAAATGTAATTAATTGGCGTACTTATCAGGTATTCTATATATTTCTGTTTTGTTGTCATGTTGTATAAAATACACCTAAAATGTTTAATTTGCGAAAGTCCTAATTATTATTTATTTCCATGCCAATCCTACAAAATTAAACACACTATTATGATAAAAAAATTATAGCATAATTTAATTTATGATTTTAGAATGTAAACATTAAGATTAAATAATCCCAAGAACGAGAGAATATTTTAGATAAGTTAATGATATAATGTTGGTTTTTAGATTTTTAACCCAACAAATTAACCTGTGTCTACTAATTTAGATGAAATGTTAGCCGATGCTTTAACAGAGCTTGCGGCAACCACCGACTTAAATCAACTTGAGCAAGTGCGTGTTGCCTATTTAGGTAAAAAAGGCGCGTTCACTCTACAGATGAAACAACTTGGTAAACTTGATCCCGATCAACGCCGCAGTGTTGGGCAAACGATTAATACCGCTAAAGCTGAATTTCAACAGCAATTGGAACAACGTAAAAATGCCATGCAGCAAGCGGCGTTAGATGCTCGTTTAGCCAGTGAATCCATTGATGTTACTTTATCTGGGCGCGGGCAATCTACGGCGGGATTGCATCCTGTGACCTTAACCTTACGACGGATTAATAAAATCTTTGCGAGCGTGGGGTTTAAAGTCGTTGAAGGCCCTGAAATTGAGGATGATTATCATAATTTTGAAGCGTTAAATATTCCAGAACATCATCCTGCTCGCGCAATGCACGATACCTTTTATTTTGACGCGCATACGGTCTTAAGAACCCATACCTCACCCGTGCAAATTCGCGCAATGGAAGCGGAAAAGCCGCCCTTGAAAGTGATTGCACCGGGTCGAGTTTATCGTTGTGATTCCGATATTACTCACACGCCAATGTTTCATCAAGTCGAAGGTTTTTTAGTCGATATGGATGTTAGTTTTGCGGATTTAAAAGGCGTGGTGTATGAATTTTTACGTGCCTTTTTTGAAAAAGATATAGGCGTTCGTTTTCGGCCTTCTTATTTTCCATTTACCGAACCTTCTGCCGAAGTTGATATTGAATGTGTGATGTGTGACGGTAAAGGCTGTCGTGTTTGTGGTCAAACGGGCTGGTTAGAAGTGATGGGCTGTGGCATGATTCATCCTGAAGTTTTTAAGTCGGTTGATATTGATGGCGATCAGTTTACAGGTTTTGCTTTTGGAATGGGCGTTGAGCGTTTAGCTATGTTGCGTTATGGAATTAATGATTTACGGTTGTTTTTTGAAAATGATTTGAAGTTTTTACAGCAGTTTAA
>DAOUSJ010000012.1 GCA_030627285.1 Methylococcaceae bacterium
CAAATAATCGGGTTACCAGAGAATTATTTTGTGCTAAATTTACTGATGGCGTGCCAAGATTGCTTAATTATAGTGGTGAAACTGGCGCACCAAAATTATCTACTCAAGAATTAGTAAATAATGCTGCAAAAATTGCTGGTGGTAAAGTTCCACAAAACAAAGTGCCTGCATTTTCGGATTTAAATACTCATCAAGCTAAAACTTCACCTTTAAATGCATATCCTAGTTTGAATATCCAAGAGCAATAAGATGCAACAAGCATTAGGGTCAAATTTAAGCAAAGGTAAATGGGCGGAACAACAAGCCTATGAGTTTTTATTAGTTCAAGGTTTGCAGTTAATTCAGAAAAATTTTGCTTGTAAATATGGTGAAATTGATTTGATTATGCAGCATGAACAAATATTAGTTATGGTTGAAGTAAGATTTAGATCGTCAGAAATATATGGTGGTGCTATAGAAAGTGTGAATCTAAAAAAACAAACTAAAATTATTCGAACTAGTCAATATTACCAAATAATTCATGCAGTCGAACAGATGCTAAGATTTGATGTTATTGCTATTGCCGCAGATAGAAAAATTCACTGGATTCAAAATGCTTTTCAAACTTAATTATGAATTTACAACAACGAATTATTAATAGCTTTGATGCTAGCATTCAGGCAAAAAAAAATACCTTAGCCACTTTGTGTCCACAGATTGAAATTGCCGCACAAACTATAGCCCTTACTTTCAAAAATGCAGGCAAAGTTTTAGCTTGTGGAAATGGTGGTTCTGCAGGAGATGCGTTACATTTTGCTTCAGAAATGTTAAATCGTTATGAACGTGAACGCCCTGCATTGCCAGCAATTGCTTTAAGTGGCGATAGTTTAACCATTACTTCTATAGCTAATGATTATCATTTTAATCAGGTATTTGCTAAACAAATCCGAGCTTTAGGGCAATCAGGTGATGTATTATTGGTTTATACTAGTAGTGGTAATTCTGAAAATATTATTCAAGCAATTATTAATGCGCAGAATAAAAATATGCATATCATAGCTTTAAGTGGCAAAGATGGGGGTAAATTAGCTAGTGTATTATCTGCATCTGATTTAGAAATTAGAGTTCCCTCAAATTCAACCGCCAGAATTCAAGAGGTACATTTATTGATTACGCATTGTTTGTGTGATTTGGTGGATCAACAACTATTTGGAGCATAAATCATTGAAAAAAATAATTCCCTTACTCTTAGCTATATTAGGCATTAATGGTTGTTCGACTATTGCGGTTGGAACCTCTGAAGTTACTGGAGTTGCCTTAGTGCATGATAGGCGTGCAGCGGGTTCTATTATTCATGATGAACAAATTGAAACGCAAGTAAGTCTTAAATTTTCATTAGATAATGATATTTCTAAATATACGCATATAAACAGCACTGCTTATGATGGTATATTGTTATTAACTGGCGAAGTGCAGGATCAATTTCTTCGCAATCGAATTAATGAAATAGCTAGAAATATCAAGCATGTACGCTTGGTACATAATCAAATGAGCAATCAAGTGCCGACATCTTTTTCAGTACATTCTAATGATAGTGTGATTACTGCTAGGGTTAAATTAGCTTTTAGTAGCAATAAAAAAATGCCAGGTTTAGATGCAACCAGAATTAAGGTAGTTACGGAAAATTCACGGGTGTTTTTAATGGGATTAGTACATAAGGCAGAAGGTGATATTGCTACAGAAATTACCCAAGGTGTTTTAGGAGTAAGAGCAGTAATTAAGGTGTTTGAATATTTTTAGAGGCTTAGCGGCATGAATAAAGAATATGAATATGCAGGTTTTTGGATTAGATTAGGTGCAACATTAATAGATAGTTTGCTTATCATGTTGTTTGTAATGCCTATGTTGATGACAGTTTATGGCAAGGGTTATTTGCTAGCAGATAATTTTATTTTTGGCTGGTGGGATTTAGGCTTAAATTATGTATTGCCTGCAATTGCCACAATTTTATTTTGGGTGTATAAATCTGCTACTCCAGGAAAAATAGCTACAAAACTGATAATTTTAGATGCAAAAACTGGTTCTAAAGCCACTACGAAGCAATTAATTGGTCGATATTTAGCTTATTATGTGTCAACTTTACCCTTGTGTTTAGGGTTTTTATGGATTGTATTTGATAGTCGCAAGCAAGCTTGGCATGACAAACTTGCAGGCACTGTGGTAATTAGAAAACGGGGTTCTGAAGCGGTACAATTTGAACAACAATAATTTTTTATTCCGCTAATTGTTCAGCAGTGATTACTACTTTGCTAGAAGCTAACTCTAAACCATATTTGTAACATTCACTAGCTTTATTCTTATCATTTTTAGCAAAAAACAAATCTCCTAGGAGTTGATATGCAGCTACAGTAGGTTCAAGATTTATACTTTTAGTTAAATATTCTTCAGCTTTTTCAACTTGATCGCATTTAAAACTTAACTTGCCTAAAACCCGTAATAACACGGCATTATCTGGATGTGCTGCTAGCCATTTTTCTGCTGTGAGTAATAAATTTACAAAATTTGTAGATTTAATCATCCCTAAAACCACTAACAAGGTTTGATTCCAATTTGTGTTCAGTGCATCTATAATTTTTGCTTCAACTAATTCACCAGCGTTAGCATCAATCATGGCAGCAAAATATATCATTGCTACATCTTGAATCTGTTGAATATTTGCTGGGATGGTGTCCCATAATGCTTGCAGTTCAGCAGCATTTTTTTTCACGGCTGCATTTTTCAATAAACTGCTGAAAATTTGGGTTTCCAACAATTTAATTTCTACTTCTAATAAAATTTTGTTTTTGTGTAATGATGGAATTAATTTATGCAAACCTTCCCAGTCACCCACATTTTGATATGCTTGATGCAACATTTTTAAAACACTAGCATGAGTAGGGTTTAGAGAATTTAATTTAGTTAAAGTCGTAATTGCTTGTTCAAATTGATGTTCAGACAAATGCAATTCAGCTTGAGTTAAACCAACCGCAATATCATCACCTTCAGTTTGTTCAGATGCTTGTTGTAAGTATTCATCTCGTTTTTGAATGGCACCGCGTGATTGTGCAGCTCTAGCAGCAGTTAAATAATGCAATAATGGCGCGCCACTATGTGAAGCATGTTTAATTAAAATATTTTCTGCTTGCTCCCAATTACCAGAAGCAGTATCTACCAAGCCGGCAATTAATGCATCTTGAGAGCGATTGAACTTAATATTTTTACCTCTGGCTTGAATTTTAGCAGGTAAATAAATTAAAACTCCCAATACTCGAAAAAATACATAGCCTATACAAAACAACACTATTTGGATGACAGTAAACACTACCATAGAGGTTTCTAAAGACCATTTTCCAAAGCCAATTAATACATAGCCAGGATTATCTTGCGTAGCCAACCAGTCATATAAAAAGTATCCTACAGCTGCAAAAATAACCAGTAAAACTAGAAAGATTGTTTTTTTCATCGTTTGACCTTATTTATTTGAAGTGCTTGCAGGATTTGCAGCTTCTGGTGTTATAGGAGTATTTGTTTTTAGATCCTGCTTGGAAACTGTAGGATCTGGACTTGTCTTAGGTGTAATTGTTGTATCTGCGCTAGGAGTTATTGCTGTGGTTTTTTCTGCTTTTGGCTTAGAATTTAGTAAAGCTTTATCAGTTTCAATTCTTAACTTAGTAATATCTCGTAACATTTTTAATGACTGACTAATATCAGGCAATTTGCTTTGAATATTATTCTTTTTAAGTTCAGTTAATTGTTTATTAAATGCTTTGAGTTTTTGGTTATTAACAAATTTTAACGTAACCCATTGCAAAGTGTCCTTTAAACCTTGAGAGTATAAAGTAGTATCTTTTTGTACTAACGCAAGTTTAACCATTTCTAAACGAATGCGTAATTGTTCGCGGATAAACACAGCTTGTTGTGGGGTTAAAATTTCTTTAACTGGTTCATCTATATGCCGAATAGTGACATAACCTTCAACTTGTTTTAAAGCTGCATCTAATAAATCATGTTCTTCTGTAGCAGGGTGGCTATGAACTTTCTTAGCTTCGGTTAGAGGTTTACCAGTATATGGCAAAAGTAAATCTAATTTTTCGACTTTGCCAATTAACATTTGTAAAATGGAATAGTTACCAATTACATCAATTTCTGCTACAGCTTTAATAGCAGATTGTTCTTTAGTAATTTGTTCGCGGATTTTAAATGCAGCTGCATCACCACTTTCACGTAATCGTTGATCAGCAGCACTTAAGGCTTCGGAAGTGGTTTTTATATCACCCATTAAATGCAATCTTTGATTAGCAACGCTTAATAAATATTCCGCATCAGCTAGCAACCAATCGCCACGAGTTTTACCCAATTGGCGTTGCAAACGTAAAATAGTTTCAGCTTGAGTTTGATGTTGAGTAGTTAATTTTTCTTCAAAACGCTGACCAAATTCAATAAATTTTTGTTCATAAGATGTATTAGAATTATCAGATTTTTCATTGGTAGTAGCTAATTGTTGTTGTAGATTAACTAATTGCTCTTGATAATTAGTAATTTGTTTGTTTAATTCAATTAAATTTTGATCGTCATGTTGGATTTCACGGCGCAACATTTGTTGTTGAGTATCTAATTGAATTAATAAATAATAACCAATCCCTGCTAATATAAAACTAATTAACAAGATAATTATACTAATCCATAAACCAGTATGTGATTGATTTGGTGCTGGTATTTGTTTCACTATAGGTTCAACTACTATTGATTCCTGTGTTTCAGTTACTGCTTCAGTCACTGCCTTCCCCATTACATACGGTTATTATTGTTTCAAGAACTGCTTCATCAGCAGGATTTGCACTTACATACACTTGTTTAAACCCTATTTGTAACGCATGGTTTTTAATTCTATTGCTGATAACAATTAAAGGTAAGTTTAGCAAAGTTTCTTGAGTTTTAAGTTTTAACATTAATACTAGATTTTGTAAGCATTCAACACTAGTAATTGTAATTAATTTGCATTGAGGTTGTTGTAATACTTTCAATATGTTCGATTCATTAACCAATTTTGGTAGCTGGCGTTGATAAACTTCTAAATTATCTACCATAGCTCCACGATTTATTAAAGTTTGAGCTAAAAGTGCGCGTCCACCTACGCCTCGTACAATTAAAATTCGTTGTTGTTGAATATTTTGTAACTCAGGCAAAGCTAATATAGCCTCACTATTAAAGCCATTCGCAGGCATTAAAGTAACTTTTAAGCCATAATTAAGCAATGTTTGTGCAGTTGCGCGCCCAATTGCAATAATTGGCATAGTTTTAAAAGCTGTAATTTTACCGTTATTTGCTGCTACTGCAAAATTTACTGCATTACTACTAGTAAAAATAAGCCATTGATAAGCTTTGAGGTTTTGCAATTTATGCTTAATAGCAGCTGTTTTGTTGACCGGTGAAATTTCTAAAGTAGGAAAACTAATTGCAATCCCAGAGTTTGCAGTTATTAAATTTAGTAAATTTTTAGCTTGCTGACTGGGGCGAGTTACTATAATAGTTTTATTTTTTAACGCCAAGTTACACATATTAAATATTTTAGATGACGGCTAAATTTTGCAAGATGTCGTTAGCACCTTGATCTAATAAAGATTCTGCTACTTGAATTCCAATTGCATGTGCTTGACTAATATGACCACGAGTTTCAGCCCGATAAATTATCTTGCCATCAATTGAACCTACTAAACCACGTAACCAAATATTATCGCCATCTAATTGTGCAAAGCCTGCAATTGGAACTTGGCATCCGCCTTCTAAACGTTGATTCATGGCACGCTCAGCAGTAATTCTAATTGCTGTTGCTGGATGATGTAAAGCTTGTAATTTTTGATTTAATTCGTGGTCATCAATGCGAGATTCAATGCCAATTGCACCTTGTCCTATAGCAGGCAAACTTAATTCTGGCGTTAATTTTTGTTTGATTCTATGTGCCATATTTAATCGGTTTAAACCAGCTGTAGCTAAAATTATTGCGTCATAATTATCTGCATCTAATTTAGCTAAGCGTGTGTTCACATTACCTCTTAAAGGTAAAATTTCAGCATGAGGAAATTTAGCCATGATTTGACATTGGCGGCGTAAACTACAAGTTCCTATGCGTGGATTTTCAGGTAAGTCTGCTAAATTATGGTATTTATTTGAAACTAAAGCATCACGCGGATCTTCACGTTCTAAAATAATAGCTAAATGTAGTCCTGTTGGAAGTTCAACTGGAACATCTTTCATAGAATGCACTGCTATATCAGCTTGATGATTTAACAGCCCTTGTTCTAATTCTTTGACGAATAAACCTTTGCCACCTATTTTTGCTAGTGGAGCATCTAAAATTTTATCGCCTTGGGTGACCATTTTAACTAATTCCGTTTGGATTTCAGGAAAAGTTTGCTGTAAAAGTTTGGCAACATGTTGTGCTTGCCATAGTGCCAAAGGGCTTTGACGGGTGGCAATTCGAATGATTTTTTTAGCCAAAACAAAATCCATGTGTTAAATAAAAACCGCTTATTGTACTCTGTTTATAGTTTATAAAGCTGCTTGGGACTAAAATTTTTTGTTTTTAATTGCGTGATCTAATAACCCAGCTAATAGAATTACTCGAACAAATTTTTTATTGAATTGGTAAAAGATTATTAGTGGTGCGATTGTAGGTACAAAATAAGCCATTATTAGGAGCAATTTTTCTAAAAATATTACTAACCATGGTGTTGGTGGAATTACATTTTGATATAGGCCCTCGCCTAAAAAAATTTTGCCTAAATTATTTCCGCTTAAAAATTGTAGGATTCGGACGCTACTATCTAAATACAATAATGCACTAATTAAGAGGCTAAAAATTAGGGTGCTAAAACTTAATTTGCGAATTTTTTTACTAATTGATTCGGCTACGCTTAAAATAAATATCCATAATATTGGAAATCCTAAAGTAATTTTTGTCGCAGAATCTACTTGAAGGCTTAAAACTTCTAAAGTTTTATTTGGTTGTGATTGTAGTTTACTTAGAACTCCAGTATGTAAAATCCATATTCCTGAAGGTTTTGCCTCTAAGTTTATTTGTTCACGCTCATAAGTAGTCGCAATTGCAAAGCCTACTGGAATGGCCAAAGTGTTGGCTATCCAAGTATTTGCATACCACCATATAGCAAACATTGGTAAAATTAGGATTAATATTCGGATGCTAAATTGTCGTTGTACATTGTTAGACATATTATGTCTGTATAGGAGTATGTTTGATTTCAGTTTGATTATGAATCCACCATAACCAGCCAATGAAGATTAACACTAAATCAATATTTAAAAATACTGGCCATAAATTTTCATGTACCAAATCAAAATGTTCAGGATAAAATTTACCTAAATATAATAAGCTAATTAAGCGGATTATGTTCATGCTTTGAATAATAATAATGCCGACAATTGAGCCAAAAATTTTATATTTCCAGAGGGTTGGGAATGCTAACATGCCAGCAACTAATAAAAATGTAAATTGCAAACCACTGCATTCATCGGTGACTCTTAGTGCAAAACCACTTTTTGGTAAGCGTAAAACATCAGCTTGTACTAAAACTTGAGGATCGAATAAATGAATGATGAAGCCACTTGCATTAGTTAAAAATAAACAAAATTCATTTATAATTATTACAGGTAACACAGTATCTAGTAGAATTAACCCGATACTGGCTAAAAATAAGTAAGTTAACACAAACTTACCGGTAGTTGATTTTATAAAATTTGTTTTGCTGGACATAATGTTTGAACTAATTAAGTTGATTTTGCAGTTTAACTTGAGTTTGGGATAATTTAAATCATTAAAGCAAAATTGTGTACAAAAAATTACTTATTTAATTCTATGCATGATTTTGTATATAATTATTATGTTCCAACTCTGAACCCATTTCTTTTTGACCCTATTTCTTTGGTTCCAATTATTTTTATTAAAAAGTTAAAAAATCCTCGTGTTAGGAGGCGGTTAAAAATCGCCCTATCAGTTTATGCTGTGGCAATTATATTAGGTATCATTCTTAGAACTGTTTACAATATAGGTCACTTTAATGCAAGATTATTCGATGAAGAAAAAAAAGCAAACCTAAATTCAATTCCTTTTGTGCAAAGGGTAATTACTACAGAATATGCACAGCTTCTTGTGTCTAGGGCATTAAAAGAAAATCCTACTAATCCACAAACTATTGTCGAAAGAATTAGCGGTAACAGTCATAAACTTGCATCCATTATTATAGAAAATAACGGCATAAAAAAAGTTGCGTGGATTATTGATATGCGTTTATTTTTTGTAGGAAATATACTTGATAAAAGAGGTTATAGTTTAACTAATGCGGTCGAACGAAAACATAATATGCCTGAGACTTATTAATTTTTAAAATAATGATTCTTGATTAAACTATACCAGCTTCAGTGATTATTTGTTTACTAGCCTCTAAATAATTTATTTGCAGGCATAAAAAAAGCCCTGAAACTTGCATTTCAAGGCTTTAATATTTGGCTCCTCCGACAGGATTCGAACCTGTGACCCAATGATTAACAGTCATTTGCTCTACCAGCTGAGCTACAGAGGAATAATCTTTTATAAAAATGGCGCGCCTGGAGAGATTCGAACTCCCGACCGCTCGGTTCGTAGCCGAGTACTCTATCCAGCTGAGCTACAGGCGCTTTTTATTAAGCTGTATATTGTACTTTTATCTATGTGTTCAGTCAAGAAATTTATATATCTTAACTTAATTTAAATTGGCGGAGAGAGAGGGATTCGAACCCTCGATGGGAGTTAAAGCCCATACTCCCTTAGCAGGGGAGCGCCTTCAGCCGCTCGGCCATCTCTCCAAATTTTTATTTAATCTTCAGAATTTGGTGCTGATCCTGTAGATTCGTCTTGCTCTTTCTTAATCCTTTCGTAGATTTCTTCTCGGTGTACCGAAATTTCTTTGGGTGCATTTACTCCAATACGGACTTGGTTTCCCTTTACACCTAAAACGGTAACAGTGACATCATCTCCAACCATTAAGGTTTCTCCAACCCTACGAGTTAATATCAACATAATATTTCCCTATTTCCTGTATATAAAATCTACTGTTTCAGAAACAGCATCCTATTAATCCGAAGTATTATAACAGTTTTTTTCTGCAAATCCAGTTTTGGATTGCACTACTACGAATTAATTTGATCCAATTTAAATGCAGCATGCAAAGTTCTAACGGCTAATTCCAAATATTTTTCATCTACAACTACAGATATTTTAATTTCTGAAGTTGAAATCATTTCAATATTAATATTTTCGTCAGCTAATGCTTTAAACATTGTACTGGCAATGCCTGCATGCGACCGCATACCTACACCAATAATAGAAACTTTTACAATCTTATCATCACCAATAACTGCTTTTGCGCCCAAATCATGTTTAATTTGCTCTAAAACTTTGAAGGCTTTAGCATAATCATTTCTGTGTACGGTAAAGGTGAAATCAGTATTTTTATCCGAAGCAACATTTTGAATAATCATGTCGATTTCAATATTTGCATCGGCAATTGGAGAAAGAATTTTTGAAGCAATTCCTGGTAAATCAGGCACACCTGTGAGGGTTAATTTAGCTTCATCACGATTATGTGCAATTCCTGAGATTAAAGGAGCTTCCATATTTGATTCCTCATCATAAGTAATAAGCGTGCCATTTCCTGCTTTAAAAGAAGACAAGACTCGTAAGGCAACATTATATTTGCCAGCAAATTCAACTGCCCGAATTTGTAAAACTTTCGAGCCTAAACTAGCCATTTCTAACATTTCTTCAAAAGTTATTTTGTCTAATCTTCTAGCTTTCGGTTCAATCCGTGGGTCAGTGGTATATACCCCATCTACATCGGTATAGATATGGCATTCATCAGCGTTTAAAGTAGCCGCTAAAGCTACAGCGGTGGTATCGGAGCCGCCGCGCCCCAAGGTGGTAATAGTTCCATTTGCAGTTACACCTTGAAAGCCTGCAATTACAGGTACATAACCTTGGGCTAAATCTGCTTGTAAGATATGTTTATCAATAGCTTCAATGCGGGCTTTGGTGTGGTTTTCATCAGTTAAAATTTTGATTTGAGAACCAGTATATGAACGTGCCAAACAGCCTTTAGCTTGCAATGCCATGCTTAATAATGCCATGGTAACTTGTTCGCCAGTGGACAATAACACATCTATTTCGCGCGGATTAACTTCAGTTTGAACCGCATTGGCTAAGTCAACTAATCTATTGGTTTCACCACTCATAGCTGAAACTACTACTACAATTTGATGCCCTAAGTCTCGTGCTTGTTTAATTTTGTCCGCTACTTTTTGAATGCGATCGACAGAACCTACCGAAGTTCCGCCGAATTTATACACATATAAAGCCATTTTTAATTCACTTTTAGCAATTCAACATCAAAAATTAAAGTTGCATTTGGTGGAATATCACTGCCAGCACCTCTAGTTCCATATGCCAATTCAGATGGAATAAAAAATTTATATTTAGCACCAACTTGCATTAATTGTAAGCCTTCAGTCCAACCTGAAATTACACGATTTAACGGAAATGTTGCGGGCGCATTGCGTTTATATGAGCTATCAAATTCTAAACCATCCAAAGTTGTACCTTGATAATGCACAGTTACATTGTCACTAGCATTAGGTTTAGTGCCTGAACCAGCAGTTAAAACTTCATATTGCAAACCACTAGCTGTAGTAATTACAGTAGTTTTTTTTCCATTCTCTGCCAAAAATTCCGCACCTAATTTTTTATTGTCTATGCCAGAAGAGTTAGAGTTCATAAATACCATGGTTAATCCTATAAATCCAAAAAAAATAAAACCTAAAATAATGTATTGTGTATTGGTCATTTTAACATACCGAATCAAAGCGTTGCTGGTTACGTTGTAACCAAAATTTAGTTGCAAGCTCTTGTGCTTGAGTTTGCGAAGTAACTTTTTGCACAGTTTTTAAGGCAACTGCTAAAGTTCCAATAATTGTAGCTTGGGCAAATTCATCTTCAAGTTCACCGTTCCAAATTTGAATTAATTGTTTGGGTTCCAAAATTTCAGTTTTCACATGCCGCCGCTTAAATAATGCTGCCCAAGTTTCATCTTGTAATTCGCTATTAACTACACTTTGAACTAAACATGCTACATCAGGATTGCGCTCGGTTTCACCACCTTCACCTTTTAAAACTGCCATATTTTTTTGTCCTAATAATAAGGCCGCTTCTTGATGTACTGCACGATAACTAGGATGAAAAATTCCTTGTAAAGTATAAGTTGCATTGAGTGGGTTTAACAAGCGCACCAATGTATGTACTGGTGAACGCAAGCCCATCAGAGGGCGCAATTCGATAAACTCATGTAATTTTGGCGCAAAATATTGCAAGGGTAAATAACTAAATTTTTGGGTGGATAATTGGCTTAATGCTTGTGGAAATGAAGTGGCAATTTCAATACCAAGAGATTGCAACACTTGTTCGGTATAGACGCGACCAGATGTATGTCCGCCAGCACCATGCATGAAGACGCTAATGCCATTTTCGGCTAATAATAAGGTGGATAAAATAAACCAAGGTAAATGTCTACGTTTGCCAGCATAAGAAGACCAATCTAAATCTATTTGCAGTTTAGTTGTTGGGAGGCTTAAACTTTCTCTGGATGCTTGCACAAATCCGGCTAATTCGGCTGGAGTTTCTTCTTTAATTCGCATTAACATTAAAAACGCGCCCAATTGCACTGGTTCAACTGCATTAGCTAAAATCATTTGCATGGCGCGATAGGCTTCATCTTGAGTTAATGGGCGCGAACCACGTTTTCCTTTGCCCAAAATTTTAATAAATTCTGCAAATGGATGTTCATTCATAACTATACCTTGGAAATAAAATTATTCTGGGTGGGTAATGTCTGTAATTACACCAGCATTAGGGTCAGCAAAAATAGCGTCATCAAGAGTATTTTCACCACGAGCTACAATGCATGTTACTACTGCATCACCAGTGATATTAACTGTGGTGCGAATCATATCTAATAAGCGATCCACGCCTAAAATTAGTCCGATACCTTCTACTGGTAAACCTACTTGATTGAAGACCATTGCTAACATGATTAAACCTACGCCTGGAACTCCAGCCGTGCCTATAGAAGCTAAAATTGCCATGCCAATTACGGTAATGTATTCCACTAAACCTAAGTCAATGCCATAAACATTAGCAATAAAAATTGTGGCTACGCCTTGCATAATTGCAGTGCCATCCATATTAATGGTTGCACCTAAAGGAATCGTGAATGCAGCTGTGGAATTATTAACTCCAAGCCTTTGCTCTACAACTTGTAAAGTGACTGGAATAGTAGCATTTGAGCTGGCGGTACTGAAAGCAAAAATATGTGCAGAACGCATTTTACCTAAAAATATAATTGGACTTAAGCGTGCAAAGATTTTTAGTAACAGGCTTAAAGTTCCGAGTCCATGCAAGAGCAGGCAAATTACTACTACTGCAAAATAGCTAATCATGGGTAAAATCAAGCCTAAGCCTTGTTCAGCAAAGGTTTTTGCCATCAGGAAAAAAACTCCAATCGGCGCAAAATTCATCACTATAGTAACCACATGCATCATAACTTCGTTCAATCTGGTAGCTAAATCAATTATTGGCTTTCCAATTTCACCGGAGATTAATAATGCAATTGCAAATACGATCACAAAGAAAATTATTTGTAACATATTTCCTTCAGCAAATGCATTAATCGGATTGCTAGGAATAATGTTAATAAACACGTCTGTAAGTGGTGGTGCGGCTTTAGGAGTAAATTCAATTGCAGTTGCCGCGCTTTCAAAATCAGCCCCAGGAGCAATAATAATCGCAATAGTTAAGGCTACGCTAATGGCCAAGGCGGTAGTGAATAAATATAAACCAAAGGCTTTGAAACCGACTCTGCCCAAAATTTTAATGTCGCCAATTCCGCAAACTCCACAAATTAGCGAAAAAGTAACTAATGGTACTACTAACATTTTGAGGGCATTTACAAACGCCGCGCCAATTATGTGAAATAAACCATTTACAAAATAAGTTTGGATGAAATCTATCTCAGCGGCAAAAGTATTAATTAAACTGCCACAGATTAAGCCTAAGCCCATAGCAATTAAGATTTTAGTGGTAATGGCGGTTTTTTTCATACTTTTATACCTTGTGCAATATGTTAGTTGGCAAGATTATTTACCAAAACTTCGGCTTTAATTTGTGCCTCTAATTTTTCAGCTTGATCTGGATTTGAAGCTAAAAACTCACGCGCATTGTCTTTGCCTTGACCTAATTTTAATTCGCCATAACTATACCAAGAACCTGATTTTTGTAACAAATTTAATTTACACCCAAGATCAACCAATTCACCTAAAAATGAAATGCCTTCACCATATAAAATTTCAAAATATGCTTCTTTAAATGGCGGTGCAATTTTATTTTTAACTACTTTAATCCGTGTTTCATTGCCTATAACTTCATCGCCTTTTCTAACTGCACCAATACGACGAATATCTAAGCGCACTGAAGCATAAAATTTTAGCGCGTTGCCACCAGTAGTAGTTTCATTACTGCCAAAAGTTACTCCAATTTTACTGCGTAATTGATTAATAAAAATCACCAAGGTATTGGTGCGTTTGATGCTGGCTGTGAGTTTGCGTAATGCTTGTGACATTAAACGTGCTTGTAAACCCATATGTGACGCGCCCATATCGCCATCAATTTCAGCTTTTGGAGTTAATGCCGCCACGGAATCAATTACTATCATATCAATGCCACCAGAACGAACCAATGTGTCGGTAATTTCTAAAGCTTGTTCACCATTATCTGGTTGAGAAATTAATAAATCGTTTAAATTTACCCCAATTTTAGCAGCATAATTTGGATCTAATGCATGTTCAGCATCAATAAATGCAGCTACTCCACCTGTGGCTTGCATTTTGGCAATTACTTCTAAAGTTAAAGTGGTTTTGCCAGAAGATTCAGGGCCATAAATTTCTACAACTCTTCCGCGTGGTAAACCACCACAGCCTAGGGCAATATCTAAGTTTAGTGAGCCGGTAGCAATAACATCTAAATCGTGATAAGCACTAACATCTCCCATCCGCATTACTGCACCTTTGCCGAATTGTTTCTCTAGATGCAATAAAGCGGTACTTAAAGCCTGTTTTTTAGCGTCATCCATATGCATTCCTATTTGGGATTATTGTAGATAGTTTAAATTATTGTAAAATCATCAGCAGTTAAATTTAAATTCACGCCTAACAGTGCGATTTTTTCCGCAGCTAGATCACCATTGGCATCAGCATCATAAAACAATGCTCCAGTTTTGCGATTATATATTAGGTAATCATTGGAATCTTGAGCTTGATTAAAACCTTTGCCAGCAATAAATTTTCTGGTTGCTAAATTACCTTTTTTACCTAGCGCAGAAAAAATGTTATTTTCAAATTGCAGCGTATCTACAGATATTACAAAGTCTTGAATTTTATCTACGCCTATTAGAGAATTAAATTTAAATATATCTGCACCATTGCCGCCAATAAGAATATCTTGATCTGCACCGCCGATTAAAATATCGTTACCATTGCCACCAAGTAATTTGTCTTTGCCTTTATTGCCATATAAAATGTCGTTACGATTGCCGCCAGCTACAATATCGTTGCCTTTATCGCCATATAAAATGTCTTTGCCAGCATAGCCACGTAAAATATCGTTGCCTTTGAAGCCTAATAATAAATCATTGCCTTGATTGCCTTGTAAAATATTTGCTCTGCCATTGCCTAAAATAACATCATCACCAGCACCACCTATAGCATTTTCAATGGTTACATTAAGGGCAATTGCAATATTATCTTGTGCAGCTACAAAGGCTTGATTTGGGTTGAAGCCTAGTTGTTGAATTCCTATGGAACTAAATTGTCCCGCATGTAAATCAATTCTTACATCTTTAAGTTGATTCGATGCATCAATACTATCGGTACCACCAGCATCCCAAATAGTTTGTAATTCTGCTTCAGTATTACTAAATTTATACACATTATTGTCTGTAGCATGGTTATTATTAGCACCATACAAAAATTGGATCGCAGCAATATCTAAGATCATAGGGCTACTAGGTTGAGTGGCATGAATTTCGTAATAATTGCCATATTGATAGCCAGCACCAGCATATTCGGTATAAGACATGGTAGTGAATTGGTGATTATCAAATGATTCTGACAATATTTGACTATTTATTTTATTAGCTTCAAATGAGTGTTTTAAGCCTATAGCATGTCCAATTTCGTGAAGTAAAGTGTTATAACCATAGCTGCCCAGACTATAATCTGTTTGTTCTGGATCTAACCAAATATCGCCGTGATGAGAAAATTCTGCATTTTCAGCTGGTGCATATGCCCATGCATCAGAATTGTTATCTGAGACTAATTCACTAAAGGCAACTCGAATTTTACCCACTCCTTGGTTAGTATCTTGCACTTCAACAAACTTAATATTGGCTACTTGAGACCATGCATTTAAAGCTTGCCGAAAATTTTGTTGTTGCACATTATTTAATGCCGATGCAGTGCCAATTTCCTCAAATTGAGTATAATCATCCCAACGAGAATTTTTACCAGTGGGGAAGCTATAAGTAACGGTAATGCCTTGCCCATTTCTAGTTCCCCATTGAAAACCAGTTAACAAAGCATTTATTTTTTGATCGTTGGATAAATTTGTTCTTGGCATAATAAACCTCGTGGGTAAAATTAACTGGTTTTAGATTTAAAGCCAACAGTAGTTAATTAATCATGTTGACAACTGCCACTATGAATATGTCCATTAGTTAATTCTTCGGCAGTTGCCGCTCTAACTGCCATAATTTCAACATCAAAGGTTAAGTCTTCGCCAGCTAAAGGGTGATTGCCATCAATGGTAATTTCATTATCGGCTATTTTGGTTATAGTAACCATGTTAACTCCATGACTTGCATCAGCATGAAACACCATGCCAACTTCAAGTTTATCTACACCCTCAAACATTTTTTTATCTACCACTTGCAAACGGGTATCATCGTAGACACCATAAGCCTCAACTGCTGCCACGGTCACATTAACTTTGTCGCCAATTTCTTTATCCATTAAGGCAGTTTCTAAACCAGGTACAATATTATTTGCACCCTGTAAATATACTAGTGGAGCATCACCAATAGAACTGTCTAGTTGTTCACCTTTACTGTTGGTTAAAGTGTAGTGCATGGAAACAGCGGTTTGAGTTGCGATTTTCATAAAAAATAGATTTAGGATATAAAATATAAGAATATATATAATATGTCTTCTTTAAATTAGATGCGAGCAAAATAGTTTATTCTAAGTTGATCTTGAGTTTTTAGAATTTCAAAGATGTTATTACTTCTAGATTTTTAAGGTATAATCAAGCAATTTTTAACTTGGAATTTCGCGTTTATGTCAGCAATCAATAAAGTAGTCTTAGCCTATTCAGGTGGTTTAGATACTTCGGTTATTTTAAAATGGCTACAAGATAAATATTCGGCGGAAGTAGTGACTTTTACTGCTGATATTGGTCAAGGTGAAGAAATTGAACCAGTACGTGCTAAAGCAACCGCTTTAGGAATTAAAGAAATTTACATTGAAGATTTACGCGAAGAATTTGCACGGGATTATGTATTTCCTATGTTTCGTGCCAATGCAATTTATGAAGGTGAGTATTTATTAGGTACTTCTATAGCTCGACCTTTGATTGCAAAACGTTTAATTGAAATTGCAAATTCAACTGGTGCAGAAGCTATTTCACATGGAGCTACTGGTAAAGGCAACGATCAGGTACGGTTTGAATTAGGTGCGTATGCATTGCGTCCAGATATTAAAATTATTGCGCCTTGGCGTGAATGGGATTTAAAATCACGCCAAGAATTAATGGCTTATGCAGAACAACATGGTATTGCTATAGAAATGAAGCAAGGCAAAGCTTCACCTTATTCTATGGATGCAAATTCATTGCATATTTCTTATGAGGGTGGAATTTTAGAAGATCCTTGGGTAGAAGCTGAAGAAAGTATGTGGCGTTGGTCAGTTGCTCCAGAAGCTGCTCCAGATCAAGCTACTTATTTAGAATTGACTTATGTTAAAGGCGATATTGTGGCGATTGATGCAGTGCCACATACACCGGCAGAAGTAATGGAAAAACTAAATCAAATTGCTGGTGCAAATGGTGTAGGACGCTTAGATATTGTTGAAAATCGTTATGTGGGCATGAAATCCCGTGGTTGTTATGAAACTCCTGCTGGTACTGTGATGTTAAAAGCGCATCGAGCCATAGAATCTTTAACTTTGGATCGTGAAGTTGCGCATTTAAAAGATGAGTTAATGCCACGTTATGCAACTTTAATTTATAACGGTTATTGGTGGAGTCCAGAACGCGAATTATTGCAAACTATGATTAATGATTCGCAATTAGTAGTAAATGGCAAAGTACGGGTGAAATTGTATAAAGGTAGTGTTAGTGTTGTGGGTAGAGCTTCGGAAAGCAATAGTTTGTTTGATGAGGCAATTGCTACTTTTGAAGATGATGACGGTGCTTATAATCAAAAAGATGCAGAAGGATTTATTAAACTAAATGCTTTAAGAATGCGGATTGCAGCTAAAAAAGTTTAATTCGGTAATTACAAAATCTTACTTTAATAATAAAAATGACACAGAGATAATAATGAGCAAATTCCGTAAATCTAAACTTAAAAAAGACGTTGTAGTTAATCAAATTAATGAAGTACAGATTTTGCAGCAACATGCTTTATTAAAGCTGAATCGCTTGATGATTTACGGATTGTTTGTAGCTATGTTTTGCGTGATTACACTTGGATTTGTGTTAATGCCAGATGGTCATCAAACTATTATGGATAATATTGAAGCCTCTAAACCTGTGGTAGTAAATGAAGCTACATTTAAGAACCCAATTTTAAGTGCAGAAATAGAACAATTAAAGAGTAAGTTAGTAGCAATTGTAAGTGGTTCTATTGAGAGTAAATTGGAATCTTTAGAGGAAAGTATTAAATTAGGTAGTATTTTAGGTTCTTTAGAAACTGTCCATTCTATTAAGCAGGATGTGAAATCTTTACGGAATTATCCTGAACCTAGTAAACCAAATGTTAATAAGCCTCAAGAAACCTTGGTTAATAAAGTGCTATTACAAGAAGTTTCGCAACTACGGCATTTGATTTATTTTACTTTAGGTTCTTGTAGTTTAATGTTTGCAGCTTTTAGCTTAATTTGGTTAAAAAATAGAAAACTTCTTAAATATCAAACTAATTTTATTGATGTAAATGAACATAGATAGGTTGGCACTTAAATTAAGTATGGTTTTAATGCTAATAACTAAAATTGTTCATTTTGATAAAATTTTGCAGCAAAATTAATAATTATGGAATCATTTCATTGGAATACTTGTTTTATTACTGGATTAAAAAAAGTTGATGCCCAACATCATCATTTAGTGGATTTGATTAATAGTTTTGGAAGTCTTATTGCTAATGATAATTTAATGGCATCTGATATTGAAAGTATGGTTACAGAATTATCTGATTATGCGCAATATCATTTCAAAGAAGAAGAAAATTTAATGCTGAATGTTGGTATTGACCAAAGGCATTTTAAACAGCATGTTAAAGCGCATTATGATTTTTTACAAGAAGTCGGGGTCATATATTCAGGTCTTAATGATAATAATTTAAATACTACTAAGTATTTATTAGATTTTTTGACTCATTGGTTGGTGTATCATATTTTGGGATTAGATCAGAATATGGCTACTCAAATTACCGCAATTCAAGCTGGTTATAGTGCTGAAGAAGCTTATAAAACTAAAATGCAAACTAATAATAGTGATGCTACTGAAGCTTTGTTATTTGCTTTAAATACCCTATTTCAACAAGTATCTAGTCGGAACAAAGAATTAGTGCAGTTGAATAAATCGCTTGAGGAAAAAGTTTCTAAACGTACGGAATTACTTGTAAAAGCTAATTTACATTTGGAAGAACTTGTATTAACCGATAATTTAACTGGCTTGCCCAATCGTCGGCATGCTTTACGTTGTTTGGAAGATTTATGGGTTGAAGCTAATAAGAATAAATCAGATTTAGTTTGTATGATGATTGATGTAGATCATTTTAAAATTGTAAATGATACTCATGGTCATGATGCAGGCGATGAGGTGTTACGAGAATTATCTAGAACATTATCACATGTATTGCGGAATGATGATGTTGTGTGTCGTTTGGGTGGGGATGAATTTTTAGTGATTTGTCCACATACAGGTCAAACAGGGGGAATGAAAATAGCTGAAATAGCTAGAAAAACTGTATCTAATTTACGAGTTTCTACTGGTGATGGAGTGTGGTTAGGCAGTATTAGCATTGGTGTGGCTGCGCAATCTGAACATATAACTAACTATAGAGAATTGATTAAAATGGCTGATAAAGCAGTTTATGTTGCTAAACAAGCTGGAAAAAATTGTGTCAAAACTATAATAATCTAGTTTACACCTCACAAGATTCATGAGGTGTAAAATATTTAAGTAAAAATTAGATTGATAAGTCAGTTTGTAAAATGTTGCTTACCCCAACTATTTGTAAAGTAAATTCAGCATCAAGGTCAGTATCAGTATTTACATGCAGCAATACATTTTTACCAGAAGTTTCAAAGTTTATTTCTCCAGCATTGCCAGAAAATTTGTTTTTACCAATAAAATTTAAATTCTCAACTCTACTTTCCAATGCTAATGCGGTTAAATCAATTTGATCTTTTTGAGTGCGTTTAAAGTCCAATAAAACATCTGCTTTAGCTTCTGGATTAGCAGTGCTGACAATTAATGAGCTGTCACTAGAGGTCTTAAAAGCAAATTCATCTGCACCAGCACCACCTAATAATCTATCTACGCCTAAGCCACCAACTAAGAAATCATCTCCAGCTCCGCCAATTAATTTATCATTACCATCGCCGCCAATTAAAGTATTTTTACTAGTATTACCAGTTAAAACATCACCAAATTTAGTTCCAGTGAGATTTTCAATATTTTTCAAAGTATCAATGCCAGAATAATTGCCAACCCGTTGAGCTTGAGTAGTTAAACTTGCTTCTACGCCGCCAACATTATTACCAGCAAAAGATACGGTATCATTGCCACCTTTACCATCAACAAAATTGTCAATTTGGATATCGCCTTTGGCTGTAACTTTAGTTAACACGATAGTGTCATTTTTATTGCTGCCGATTACATTTTCAAAATTTAGAACCTTATCGGATTCTAAAGTAACATTGTCTGTAGTAACTACTCTAGCTAATTCAGTAGCAAGATCAATAATCACACCTTGTTTAGATTTACTATAAGATAATGTATCTATACCATCTTTACCATCTAAAGAATTGTTATTTTGGTTGCCTTGCAAAACATCGTCATATGAACTGCCAATTACACCATTGATACCTTTTAAAGTATCAAAACCTGAGCCAACAGTGTTCTGAGCTTTATTATTGCTTAAATCAATTTTGACTCCTGACTTTGCGCCAAATTGGTATGAAACTACATCAATAGTGGTGTCACTAAGATTTTTTCCACCATTTAAATTACTATTGCCAGTATTAGCATAAATAATATTGGCTAAATTATTGCCAGTACCATTTAATGACCCTGAACCAATTAAATGTAAATTTTCAACCTCTTCAGCCAAGCGATAACTAATTGTAGAAACTGCTATATCTAAACCTTCACTAGAAACTTCTCTAATGGTATCAGCAATATTATCTATAATATAAAAATCATCGCCAGCACCACCAATTAATTTATCTGCGCCTTTGCCGCCATCTAAAATATTAGAAGCCTTATTGCCACGCAGAGTATTATTTAAGCCATTACCTGAAGCATTAATAGTTTCTGAACCAAATAAAGTTAAGTTTTCTAAATTTTTGCCTAAAATGTAATCTACACTACTATATACGGTGTCCAATTGTTTTTTGTTGCTATTAGTTTCAATTACAACATCAGCAGAATCAACAATATAACTATCGTTACCATTGCCACCAATCAAAACATCCGCGCCAAAAGAACCGTCTAAAACATTATCGCCACTATCGCCAACTAATCTATCGTTGTAGCGACTGCCAATTAAATTATCAATGTTTTTTAAGTTGTCGATTCCAGAACCTGTAGTTTGTTGACCGCCTTTGATAGCTAAAGAAACGTTTACCCCAGCTATAGCTCCAAACAAATCATTTCTACCATCTAAACCTTCAAATTTATTTGGAGTAAACACTTGATTAGCTACATTTTGATATGAAACCGTATCATTTCCCTTGACACCATCTAAAACATTATCGCCAGTATTTGCATACAGAATATTATTTAATTCGTTGCCAGTAGCTTTAGTATTTGCCGAACCAGTAAGTAATAATTGTTCTACATTTTTGCCAAGAGTATAGCTAACTGAAGATTTAATTAAATCAATATCTTGAAAGTTATCAATTAAAAAATCGGTGCGCATGCTAACAAGATTAATTTGTTTAGCTGCTTTTGCAGTTTCAGTTACTTTATCGTTGGAGCTATTAACAATAAAAGTATCATTGCCCTTGCCGCCATTAAAACTATCTTTACCAATACCACCATCTAAAACGTTATCGCCGGAATTACCATTAATTTTGTTGTCGGCACTGTTTCCAACTGCGTTAATATCAGCATCACCAGTTAAAGTTAAATTTTCAAAATAAGTTCCTAAAGCATAGGTAATGCTAGATTTTACTGTATCAATGCCGCCTGTAGATGAAAATTCTCTTACAAAATCATCTGTAGAATCAACCACATAAATATCATTACCTTCACCGCCAAACATCGTGTCTTTGCCAATGCCACCATCTAAAGTATCGTTGCCAGCACCACCAATAATTTTGTCATCGCCTTCATGCGCAATTAATTTGTTATTGCCATTATTGCCGACTAATTCATTAAATAAAACATTGCCAGTGCCATTAATATTAGCTTTACCAGCAAGTTTTAAATTTTCTACATTATCATTTAAGGTGTAATTAATTGAGCTAATTACCGTATCAATTCCACCAGTAACAGGATCAGAAATGTCCTCATTCACTTGATCGAAAAAATGATTAACTATATAAGTATCATTGCCTTCACCGCCAAATAGAATATCTGCATCGCCGCCACCATCTAATTTATCATTGCCACCTAAACCAAAGAGTAAATCTTTTTTAGCACCACCAACTACATTATTATTCAAGTTGTCTTTAGTAGTGCTGGATTTATTATCTCCAACTAATAATTTACTTTGACTACTAAAAACTACGTTTTTATTCGTCAGTTGTTCTAAGGAAACATTAGCAAAAGTAAAAATTTTATTGCCATAATTAAACTGTAAATTAGCACCAGTAGTATTTACTGTACCAGAAGTAGCAGTAATTGAATTTTGATTGAAGGTTAATACATCTTTAGCAGGATTAAATTTAATAGTTTGCGAATTGTTAATATTGGTAAATTTAAATGCAGTCATTGGACATCTCTATAAATTTGTAAATTGTGATACACATAATAATCGCGCTTAATTAACGCATATCAAGAGTGGTAAATGCATACTAACAATAAAATATATCTATGTCTACGTTGTTAATTAAATTAGGAAAAAATATCTGTTAAGCTTCAAGCCATTTGGATTACCACAAAGATCGCTAAATAGACCACCAAAACCACAAATATAAACATATCTTTTCATAGCTTTAATAACATGCAGCTAGTAGCGTTGAATTTGCGTAAAATAAGTTACTATTATTTTTAAACTTAGTAAAATATTTTTATGCAGCCACAATTTATTCATTTACGATTACATACTGAATTTTCACTTGTTGATGGAATTGTGCGCATTAAACCTTTAATTCAGCGTTTAACTGAATTAAATATGCCAGCAGTAGCAGTTACTGAGCAAAATAATTTATTTTCATTAGTGAAATTTTACCGAGCGGCGGCAGCTTCTGGATTGAAGGCAATTGTTGGTGCAGATGTATATATTTGTAATCCTGATGAAGTAAAGAAACCCTATCATTTAACTTTATTGGTCAATACTCAGCAAGGCTATATTACTTTAACGGAATTGATTTCTAGAGCCTATCAAGAAGGTCAGCATTTAGGTGTGCCTATATTGAAAGAAGAGTGGTTACAAAAAAATCATGTGGGTTTGATTGCTTTGTCTGGGGCTATGGATGGTGATATTGGTCAAGCTTTAATAGCTGAAAATCAGGATTTAGCTATACAGCATGCGTGTAAATGGGCAACTTTATTCCCAAATAAATTTTACTTAGAATTGCAACGCATTGGTAAACCAAATGAAGAACAGTATATTTATGCGGCGATAGAATTAGCATTAAAATTAGATTTACCAGTAGTGGCAACCAATAATGTAAGATTTTTATATCCAGAAGATTTTGCGGCGCATGAAGTGCGGGTTTGTATTAATCAAGGCGAGGTTATAGATAATGACAAGCGGCGCAAAGATTATACGGCACAACAATATTTACGTAGTACCGCAGAAATGCAAACTTTATTTGCCGATATTCCTGAAGCAATAGCGAATACGGTTGAAATTGCCAAACGCTGTAATTTGGAATTAACTTTAGGTAAAAATTACCTGCCAGATTTTCCAGTACCGCAAGGAATGACCTTAGATGCAGTGTTTAGGCAAGCATCTAAAGTTGGTTTGGAGCAACGTTTACAAGAATATGCTCCAGTTGGTTCAGGTAGTTTTGATGAAAATAGGCAAGCATATGATGCGCGTTTACAATTAGAATTAGATGTGATTTGCCAAATGGGTTTTCCAGGCTATTTCATGATTGTAGCGGATTTTATTCAATGGGCAAAAAATCAACAGATTCCAGTTGGGCCTGGAAGAGGCTCGGGTGCAGGTTCTCTGGTTGCATATGTGTTAAAGATTACTGATTTAGATCCGATAGAATTTGATTTATTGTTTGAGCGTTTTTTGAATCCTGAACGAGTTTCAATGCCAGATTTTGATATTGATTTCTGTATGGAACGCCGTGATGAAGTGATTGATTATGTGGCACGAAATTATGGGCGCGATAAGGTTTCACAAATTATTACCTATGGTTCTATGGCGGCTAAAGCGGTAATTCGTGATGTTGGTAGAGTATCTGGACATGCTTATGGTTTTGTAGATAGATTATCCAAATTAGTGCCATTTGAAATTGGCATGACCTTGGAAAAAGCTTTACTTGCTAGTGCTGAATTAAAAGCTTTATATGATACCGATGAAGAAGTTAAAGCGTTGTTGGATATGGCATTATCTTTGGAAGGGATTTCTAGAAATGCGGGTAAACATGCTGGTGGAGTAGTTATTGCACCAACTAAATTAACTGATTTTACCCCTTTGTATTGTGATTCTGAGGGTAATAATTTAGTTACTCAGTTTGATAAAAATGATGTGGAAGCTGTTGGTTTAGTGAAGTTTGATTTTTTAGGTTTGAGAACTTTAACTATTATTGATTGGGCTTTACAAACTATTAATGCATCTCAAAAACAGCAAGGATATGATTTAGTCGATATTAATCACATTCCACGTGATGATAAATTAGCATACGAGATTTTTCAAACTGCACAAACTACTGCGGTATTTCAGTTGGAATCACGTGGAATTAAAGAGTTAATTAGTAAACTTAAGCCAGATTGTTTTGATGATATTATTGCGTTGGTGGCTTTGTATCGTCCAGGACCTTTGGAATCAGGCATGGTGGATGATTACATTGGTGTGAAACATAAGCGTCAAAAAGCTGAATATGCGCATCCATTATTAGAGCCAATTTTAAAGCCGACCAATGGAGTTATTTTGTATCAAGAACAAGTGATGCAAATTGCGCGTGAAATGGCAGGTTATACTTTAGGTGGTGCGGATATGCTTCGTAGGGCCATGGGAAAAAAAGATCCTCAAGAGATGGCTAAGCAAAGGGATGTGTTTGTTAATGGTGCAATTCAGAATAATATTAAGCAATCAATTGCAACTTATGTTTTTGATTTAATGGAGAAATTTGCTGGGTACGGCTTTAATCGCAGCCATAGTGCGGCTTATGCGTTAATTGCCTATCAAACTGCATGGTTAAAGGCACATTACCCAGCTGCTTTTATGGCGGCAGTGTTATCAGCAGATATGGATAATACTGATAAAGTGGTGATGTTGATTGAAGAATGTCGCCAAATGCAATTAATTATTACACCACCAAATGTAAATATTTCTAATTATCAGTTTACTACTAATGATATGCAAAAAATTACTTATGGTATTGGAGCTATTAAAGGTGTTGGTCAATCGGCAATTGAAGATTTAATTGCGGAAAGAAATGCAAATGGTAAATTTACTGGTTTGTATGATTTATGTAAGCGGGTTGAATTACGTAAGGTGAATCGTAGGGTTTTAGAGGCTTTAATTATAGCTGGAGCTTTGGATGATTTTGATGTTAATCGTGCTGGACATTTAGCAGAATTACCCATTGCTTTAAAAGTTGCGGAACAGCATGGCAAGATGGCGGCCACAGGGCAAAATGATATGTTTGGTTTAATATTGCAAACTGAAGATACAGTTAATAATGGAGATGTTTATACTACTAATGTGGCTGTATGGACGGATCGTGAACGCTTGGAAGGTGAGCGTAAAATTTTGGGTTTGTTTTTAACTGGGCATCCAGTGGATCAATATAAATTGGAGTTCAAGCAATATACTTATGGAAGTATTGTTCGGGTGATTGCTGAGGTTGCAAAAATATCTGAAAAAGAAATAAATGTTGCTGGCTTGATTATAGAAATGCGGACACATCAAACTAAGCAGGGTAAAATGAATGCTTTTGCGATTTTAGATGACGGTACTGGTCGTTTAGATGTGGCAGTGTTTGCGGATGTTTATGCTCAGTACCAAGATATATTGCAGAAAGATGCAATTTTAGTCGTAAAAGGTGTGGCTGCTTTGGATGTTTACTCAGGTAGAATGAGTTTAAAGGCAAGTAAAATATTTACTGTGGAACAAGTTAGAGAAAGTTATGCAACTTGTTTAAGTTTTGAATTACAGCTGGATAATATTGAGATTTTGGACTTTATAAATAAATTGGAGACTTTATTAACGCCTTTTAAGAATGGGACTTGTCCTACAATTATTAATTGTGAATTTTCAAATACAAAATTTAATTTACAACTTGGATCTGCATGGAATATGAGGTTAACAGACGAATTACTGTTAAGTTTGCAGAATTGTTCAGGTATTAACAATTTTAGAATAAATTATTAATGGCGGAGAAGCAGGGATTCGAACCCTGGGAGGGGATAAACCCTCAACGGTTTTCAAGACCGCCGCTTTCGGCCACTCAGCCACCTCTCCGCAAGAATTAATAATGATACACCATCTATATTTTTTTAGCTATAAAAATATAAAATTTTATTATTTACTAGACTAATTACCATAATAGGATATTATATTCCTAGATACTTGGTAAATTTATTTCCAAGTTTTGTTAATGTGTATATTCAATTGAATTAATTAATATATACATATTTTATACATTCTTATGAACCTGCTTTATTGTAAGGTAGATAGCAATATATTATTTTAGATTTTAGATTGCTTACATTGATTAGGAGATAGTCATGAAAAAATTAATAGCAACTGGCGTGCTGCTACTCGCCAGCTCAGGTGCTGCGTTTGCTTCTGTAGTTCCAGAAATTTTTACAACTAATGCTGCACATTATTCTACTGGTACTAGTACTACTGATTGGATTAAAACTTTAAGTGTTGATAAGTTTGATGGCTCTTTAGGGAGATTACTTAGTGTAGATATAAATTGGAATACTGAAGTAGTTACTCAAGCAACTATTCGGAATGACAATGAAACTACTGCAGGCATTCAATTAACTTCCACACAAAATGTTGATTTCAATTTTAACGGTACTGAATCTGGCTCAACAGCTGGATTAGATACAGGTTTTAATTTGTATGCATCTGGTGAAACTAAAGTTTTTGGTCCACAAACAGACAACTTTAGTGATTCATTAAGTATTACTTCTGATTTAGGTAGTTGGACTGGAACTGATTTTCTAGATGTAATTGCTTCAACTTTAGGTGGTTATGGAGTTATGGGAGGTGGTGGTAATATGGAAGCATCTGTTGCTACTACTGCTTTAGCTGAATTTGATGTAGTTTATAGTTATACTACTGAAACTCCACTTCCAGCTGCTGCTTGGTTATTTGGCACTGGTTTAATGGGTTTAGTAGGCGTTGCACGTCGTAAAAAAGCTGCAAAACTAGCTGCTTAATTAGCAAGTTATGTTGTAATTAATACCGATGCTGGAGTTTATTTAGCATCGGTTTTTTATTGTCTTTTAAGAAAATAAAGCCTTATTAACAGCTTTAGCTCTTGCATCTGCTACTGAAACTATACCTTCTTCTACTTTCTTTTTTAAATCTTGATCCAAAGTTTGCATTCCCATTTTGCTACCAGTTTGAATTGCTGAATACATTTGTGCCACTTTAGCTTCACGAATTAAATTTCGAATTGCCGAAGTTCCTACCATAATTTCATGCACAGCCACCCTGCCACCACCAACTCTTTTCAATAAGTTTTGTGAAATAACTACCTGTAGTGATTCAGATAACATGGAGCGAATCATTTCCTTTTCATCTGCAGGAAATACATCCACAATTCTATCAATAGTTTTTGCAGCTGAAGTTGTATGTAAAGTTCCAAAGACTAAATGCCCCGTCTCAGCCGCAGACATTGCTAAGCGAATAGTTTCTAAATCCCGCATTTCGCCAACTAAAATAATATCTGGATCTTCACGTAATGCAGAGCGTAATGCTTCTTGGAATCCCAAGGTATCTCTATGTACTTCACGTTGATTGATTAAAGATTTTTTACATTTATGCACAAATTCTATCGGATCTTCAACAGTTAAAATATGCTCATATTTATTAGTGTTAATATAATCAATCATGGCAGCAAGGGTAGTAGATTTACCTGATCCGGTAGGGCCTGTTACTAGAATCATACCTTTGGTAATATTAGTAACTTCTTTAAAAAAGTTTGGTGCATTTAATTTATCTAAACTCAAAATTTCAGAGGGTATACAACGAAATACTGCTGCTGCGCCTCTATTTTGGTTAAATGCATTTACCCTAAATCTTGCTACGCCAGGTAATTCAAAGGAAAAATCTGTTTCTAATACTTCTTCAAAATCACGGCGTTGTTTATCATTCATGATGTCATAAATTAACCCATGAACTTCCTTATGTTCCAAATCTGGAATATTTACCCGCCTTATATCACCATCTACTCGAATCATAGGTGGTAAACCTGCTGATAAATGCATATCGGATGATTTGTTTTTAACCATAAAAGTTAATAATTCAGTAATATCCATAATATTCCAGTATAAAATTTAACTAAAAAGTAGAGTGCTACTGTAGGATTATACTAATAGCATTTCAAGTTTTACAGAGTTAAATATTTTTTCAGTGCTGCATTTTATATATTTATTGCCCAATAATAGTGAGCTATAAAAACTTAAACCAGCTCTTATTGAACCATTTTAGTGCAAAGTTTTTTTACGAAGAATTAAAACACTCTAATTATTAGTAACGGCATATAATATGCTTGAGAAACAAGTTATTGATATTAAACACTGCTGAGAGTCAAGCATGAGTACGAAACAAACGTTAGTCGTTATTGGTAACGGCATGGTCGGACAGGATTTTCTGAACAATTTGATGCAAAGTAGCCTGAAAGAAACATATAAAGTGGTTACTTTTTGCGAAGAATCGCACTTAGCTTATGATCGTGTTCATTTGTCCGAATATTTTACTGGTAAAAGTGCAGCAGATTTATCCTTGGTTGCAGATGGGTTTTTTGAAAATAATGACATTACTGTTCATATAGGTGATAAAGCGGTTGCTGTTGATCGAGTACAAAAAACTGTCAGCTCTGAAAAAGGTGTTAGCATTAATTATGACAAAATAGTTTTTGCTACAGGATCTTATCCTTTTGTACCACCAGTTTCAGGACATAAACGTGAACAATGTCTAGTCTATAGAACTTTAGATGATTTAGATGCAATTGCGGCAGTAGCTAAAAATTCCACAGTAGGTGCAGTTATTGGTGGTGGTTTGCTAGGTTTGGAAGCAGCTAAAGCCTTGAAAGATTTGGGTTTGGAAACTCATGTAGTTGAATTTGCTCCTCGTCTAATGGCTGTGCAGCTTGATGACGGTGGTGGCGCAATGCTAAGACAAAAAATTCAAGCTTTAGGTGTTACTGTCCATACCAGCAAAAACACCAAAAATATTGGTGATGGCGATACTTGTTTTCATAAAATGAGTTTTGCAGATGGCGAGGAATTGGAAACCGATATTGTGTTATTTTCAGCTGGAATTCGACCACGAGATGATTTAGCCAGTGCTTGTGGTTTAGAATTAGGCATTCGAGGTGGAATTCAAATTGATAACCAATGTCGTACTTCCGATCCAGATATTTTTGCAATTGGTGAGTGTGCATTATGGGATGGTAAAATCTTTGGCTTAGTTGCTCCAGGTTATGCTATGGCACGTACGGTGGTAAATGTGCTTGAAGGTGGAGAGGCTGAATTTACTGGTGCAGATATGAGTACCAAACTTAAATTAATGGGGGTAGATGTCGCCAGTATTGGAGATGCCCATGCACGCACGCCAGACTCTTTAGTATATACATACCAAAATGGTTCAGATGAAGTTTATAAACGCTTAGTAGTTAGCAAGGATAAAAAAGAATTATTAGGCGCGGTATTAGTTGGAGATGCTTCAGGTTATGGTACTTTATTACAATATTGTTTAAATAAAATTGAGTTACCAGAAAATCCTGATTCATTAATTTTACCTTCACGTTCAGATGAATCTGTGGGTTTAGGTGTAGATGCTTTACCGGATTCAGCGCAAATTTGTTCATGTCATGATGTAACCAAAGGCGCATTATGCACGGCTATTGACGCAGGTTGCATGACTGTCAGTGCATTGAAAGATGAAACTAAAGCGGCTACAGGTTGTGGTGGTTGTTCTGCCTTATTAAAATCTGTATTAGATTCTGAATTAGAAAAAGCTGGCATTGAAGTTAATACCGATATTTGTGAGCATTTTGCTTATACGCGCCAAGATTTATATAACTTGGTGATGGTTGAAGAAATCAAAACCTTTGATGAATTATTAGAAAATCATGGACAAGGGCGCGGTTGTGAAATTTGTCGCCAAGCAGTGGGATCAATTTTAGCCTCTTACTGGAATGAATACGTACTTGAGAAAGATCATTTAAGTCTGCAAGATACCAATGATACCTTTTTAGCCAATATGCAAAAAGATGGTACGTATTCGGTTGTTCCTAGAATGACTGGTGGTGAAGTTACTCCAGATGGTTTAATTGCAGTCGGACAAATTGCTAAAAAATATAAGCTTTACACTAAAATCACGGGCGGACAAAGAGTAGATTTATTTGGTGCTAGAGTGGATCAACTTCCTCCGATTTGGCAAGAACTCATTGATGCGGGGTTTGAATCAGGTCATGCTTATGGAAAATCCTTAAGAACGGTTAAATCCTGTGTCGGTAGCACATGGTGTCGTTTTGGAGTCGATGATAGTGTGGGACTCGCAGTTGAATTAGAAAATCGTTACAAAGGTTTACGCGCACCGCATAAAATTAAATTTGCAGTATCAGGTTGCACCCGTGAATGTGCAGAAGCTCAAGGTAAAGATATTGGGATTATTGCTACTGAAGGTGGTTGGAATTTATATGTTTGTGGTAATGGAGGCATGAAACCACGTCATGGAGATTTATTTGCGACTAATTTAGACAAGGAAACTTTAATTAAATATATAGATCGAGTGTTAATTTTTTATGTACGTACTGCCGATCGTTTACAAAGAACTTCGGTGTGGATGGAAAATATGGAAGGCGGTTTAGATTATTTAAAATCAGTGGTGATTGAGGATAAATTAAATATTGCGACTTCTTTGGAAACCCAAATGCAGCATGTGGTTGACAGTTATCAGTGTGAATGGAAAACTACTATTGCAAGTGAAGAAAAATTGAAACGTTTCCGTCATTTTGTGAACAGTGATAAAACTGATGAAAATATAGTTTTTGTCGAAGAACGTGGACAAATTCGCCCTGCGGATGAACAAGAACGGCAACATTTCAAATTAGTGGAGTTAGCATAATGGTACAGTGGATAGATATATGTGGCTCGGAGGATTTGCAGGCAGATTCTGGTGTATGTGCTTTAGTTGAAGATATACAAGTGGCGATTTTTTATATGCCTAAAGATAATACGGTATATGCAATTAATAATTATGATCCTTTTAGTCAAGTACAGGTATTATCACGTGGTTTGATTGGTGATCTTAATGGTATTCCAATGGTTTCATCGCCCATTTATAAACAGCATTTTAATCTTAAAACTGGAGTATGTTTTGAAGATGAGGCTGTGGTGGTGGATAGTTATGCTGTGAGGATAGAAAATGGTCGTGTTGAAGTAAGTCTTACGGAGTAATACCATGAATTATAATTATTATGTTGCGGATATTTTCACTAAAGAAATTTTTAGTGGTGCTCAAATTGCGGTATTTCCGAATGCAGAAGGTTTAACTAGTTCTAATATGCAAGAAATTGCTAAAGAATTTAATCTTTCTGAAACGGTATTTGTTACTAATCCTAAAACTGATGCTAATACGCGCAGAATGAGGATATTTTCGCCACTAGAAGAAAAGGATTTTGCTGGACATCCAGTTATTGCAACTGCATATGTTTTAGGAATTTGTGGGGACGTAGAATTAACCGCAGATTTAACTCCAATGGTATTGATCCAAAATAGTGGCAATATTGAAGTAAATATTACTAGTAAAGTTGGTATTCCTACTTTTGTACAATTTAGTAGTCAAGTAATTTCTAGCATTGACAAATTTACCCCTACAGATGAAGAATTAGCGAATTTTTTGTCTTTAGATCAAGTAGAATTGGATCATAAAAAATTTAGTCCCCGCCTTGTATCATGTGGGTTCCCATATTTAATTGTACCTGTATGGGATTATGAAAGTGTTAGAAAGGCTAAATTTAATTATTCAGCTTGGAGTCAATCTATAGCTCCACAAACTGCGGCTTCTGAAATCTTATTATTTTCTCCAAAAACACCTTTTGCTGATGCTGATTTTAATGCACGTTTATTAGGTCCAAATATTGGTGTACATGATGACCCGCCAGTTGGAACCGCAATGCAAGCATTTGCAGCTTATTTGTGTTCGTTTGATATTACTCAACAAGGAACTCATGTGTTTTCTGTTGATAGAGGCGAAGCAAGAACTAGGCGGAGTGTTTTAAATTTGGAAATGGATAATAAAGGACAAGAATTATTAATGTTACGGATTGGCGGTACTGCAGTTATGTTTGCCGAAGGAAAAATTAATCTTTAATCTTTTAAGTTAACTAATAATCAGTAAAATTAGTATATTATTGTTTTATTATATTCATCTTGATATAGTTTTATTTTCCAGCTCGCACACGGTACTCTCATGCTATTTGGTCGTAACAAAAAAAATCCCATTAAAATTGCCGACAAAGGCATTGTGAAATGGTCTTATTCAACTTGTAATTATTGCTCTACAGGTTGTGCAATTGAAATTGGTGTTA
>DAOUSJ010000085.1 GCA_030627285.1 Methylococcaceae bacterium
TACATTATCACGCGGCTTTACATGGTTTGAGTCGTAAACTTGCTAATCAGCGGATTCAAATTGAATTAGAACGTTTGGATATGTATTCTCGGCGGCAAGAAAAAGTGCGGCAATTAAATGGTGGACATAAACGCAGAGTAGAAATTGCTAGGGCTTTATTGCATGAACCTAAGTTATTGTTATTAGATGAACCTACTGTGGGTTTGGATGTTGAAACTCGGGCTGCGATTGTGGAACATGTGCATCAATTAGCTTATGAAAGTAAATTAGCGGTGTTGTGGGCTAGTCATTTAATGGATGAAATTTATCCAGAAGATAAAGTTATTATATTGCATCAAGGGCAAATTAAAGCTATTGGAGCTATTAAAAATATTTTACAACAGAGTAATACTGAAACTGTTCAAGCGGCATTTAAATTTTATACACAGAACAAGGCAACAAAATGATATTACTCCATTTTTGGCGTGCAATGTGGGGTGTTATTGGGCGTGAATTACTCCGATTTTTAAAACAAAAAGAACGTTTTATTGCTGCTTTAGTACGCCCTTTGGTGTGGTTATTTGTATTTGCAGCTGGTTTTCGTGCCGCCTTGGGTTTGGCAATTACACCGCCATATGAAACTTATATTCTGTATGAAGTTTATATTACGCCTGGGTTGGTGGGCATGATTCAATTATTCAATGGGATGCAAAGTTCATTATCTATGGTGTATGATCGTGAAATGGGCAGTATGCGAATTTTATTAGTAGCGCCATTACCGCGTTGGTTTTTGTTAATCAGTAAATTAATTGCGGGTACTTTAGTCTCAATTTTACAAGTTTATGTGTTTTTGGGGATTGCATGGTTATATGATATTCAGGCTCCATTGATTGGCTATATATGGTTGTTTCCATATTTGATTTTATCAGGTTTAATGTTAGGAGCTTTGGGATTATTGTTATCTTCTTTTATTAAGCAATTAGAAAATTTTGCTGGAGTGATGAATTTTGTGATCTTCCCCTTGTTTTTTATGTCTACTGCCTTGTATCCGTTGTGGAAAATGCAAGAATCTAGTCTGTTATTACATGATTTAGCGTTATACAATCCTTTTTCTCAAGCTGTAGAAATGATTCGTTTTGCTTTATATGCCCAGTTTAATCAAGCTGCATTTATATATACTGGTGTAGCATTTATTATTTTTATGGGATGCGCCCTCTTAGGTTATAACCCCTCCAAAGGCATGATGATAAAAAAGGGGCGTTAAACACGTTGTAGCCTTAATTTATAAACTTTACTATTTTGAGAAACCTGTGAAAAATTCTTTTTTTCTTGTTATTCCACCGCAAATTAAAAATACGGAACGTTTAAAACTTTATGAGGAAGAAAATTTATCACAGTGGTTGATTGATCTTCCGATTGCAAATCCTGGTTTAGCTACGCGCTTGTTTCATGATTTTATTAAGGAATTTAATACCACTGAAATGGATGTGCAACTTCGATTAGATACTTTGGAGACTATTAAGCCTAGGTTTTTAGATATTGAAGGTTATTTACGTGCGCGTTTAACTCAAACTGGCTTTCCTAAAGGTGAAAACGATCAAAAAATTATGGATGTGGTAGTTTCTATTGAAAAGGAATTTACTTTAAGTTATTGGATAATTGTCCGCACCCGTACTCGCTCTCGGAGTAACATTGGTTGGTTTCAAGGTAAAAATACCGCGCTGGCGTTGCAAAGAACTATCAAGGGTTTGGGTAATATTGTCACCACTTATTATATGATGTGCTTGCCTGTACCTGACTGGGTTTGGATTGATTTACATTCGTTATATAAATTAAGTTTGCGTGTTAACAAGGAAAAAACTAAAGTTCCAGATGATTTAGATAAGATTAGTGCTACACATAGTGTTACAGACACTTATATGCAAATATTGCTATTAGGCTTAACTAATTCTGCTGGATTAAGGCAAAAAGAAGTACAGCAAACTTATGATTTTTTAGATGAATTTAGTAATTTGGCTAAATTGGTTAAAAAACCAATTAATGTACAAATGTTGCAATGCTTAGTTTTGTTGGATGAAGATTCTTCACCCAGTTTTAAGCATAATTATAAAGATTTGGAATCAGAAAAACTATATATTGATTTCACACAACTTTATAAACTTATGGATCAACGAGAAAAAATTGTTAGTGAAACTCAAGAACGTTTTAATACGATTAATATTGCTTCGGATACAGAGCATAAATTGCCGTCAGAATTAATAGATTATTTAGAGCAACAATGGATTGGGAATGAATTACAAAAAACTCCGAGCTTTAGTGATCGTTTAGATCGTTATTTTACTATCGGTTTAGAAAATACTTATGCTTTATTGCAACATTCTAACGATGAAAAGAATTTGCAGCATGAATTAGAATTTTTTGCAGAATCATCTTCAGAATATGGCTTATCTTGTAATAAGCCTAAAGATGGGTTTCTTGCTATTGGCAGTTTAATAAGTTTTAGAAAAACTGATGCTCCAACTAATAAGCGTGATTTAGGCGTAGTAAATAAAATAATTATTCCTAAGAAAAAAAGTGCTGGGATAGAGTTTGAGGTTAAACTGCTGGCTACTAAAATTTATGTTATTACTTATAGTTTAATTAAGCATAATAAAGCCGTGCATAAACCACAAAATGCTTTATTGTTCGCTATTAAAATTTCCAACGAAAATCAGCATTTTATTATTGTAAATTCATATTTATTAAAAACTGGCAACGTAGTAGAGCTAAATTTACCTAAAAATACTTTTATAACAAAATTAGTTAACAAAAAGAATATTGGTTTAGGTTATTGGCAATTTGAATGTGAGCGAGTTTCAAAAAATGAATTGGAAAAATCAGCTACTAAATCCAATAATGAGCCGCAAATAAAAGGCTATGATTTTATTTAAGAATTCAACTCAAACTAAATCAGATATTTCTTCTTGTTAATTTTTGCTTGGTTACGGTAGAATTAGCCAGTCTTTTTAGACTTACCGTTGGACTTGCGGAATGTTAAGTCTGTGGAGAGTGTATGAGTCTTGGGGGAATATGAGTTGGTTCGATACCGTAAAATTCCTCTCTGGGATTTGATGGCAATAATTAAGCCTCATCTGAGCCACACTCTTTGAAACAGAAACCTAAATTATTAGAACTTAGGAATCCTCTTTGCTTTAGGGAGCTATTAATAGGGGAAAATGTCAATATGGTCACTTTAAACCTCTCATAGAAATAATAATAATGCATCACCTTAAAGAGGAAAATATACAATGAGTACCGAAAATTCTGAAAATGAAACAACTACTGAAGCATCAGTAAAAAGTTCGAATAATTTATTGAATACTGTTTTGGAGTTAAAAGAATCAAATCCTAAAATTTTGTATGGTGCAATCGCTGGAATAGTAGGATTGTTATTAATTATTATTATGAGTGGTGGTTCTTCTGGTGCAAAGGTGACTCATAAGGTTAAAAATTTAACTGTTGGAAATAATTATGTTTTACAAGGTGCAAATAGTTATGATGAAAATGCCACTGTGAGTTTAGCGGTAGCACCAGGTACAATGGAGGCTTTTGGTGAAAATGATGAGTCTGAAACGGATACTGCGTGTAATCAACTTCCTCAAGGCACTCCAGTAAAAATTATTGATATGCAAAAAACAACTGGCGTAAATTACGCTAACGTTGAAATACTTAAAGGTGCGTGTCAAGGTAGAAAGGGCTGGGCATTATCAATTGACATTCAATAAATTCTTGACATAAATTTAATTTGGTTTATAATCTTTAAAGATAACAAAGCGGGAATAGCTCAGTGGTAGAGCACAACCTTGCCAAGGTTGGGGTCGCGAGTTCGAATCTCGTTTCCCGCTCCAAATTTTAGAAAAGCCGCTCTAATGCGGCTTTTTTTATTTCTTTAAGGCTGCGTAGCAAAGTGGTTATGCAGTGGCCTGCAAAGCCATCTACACCAGTTCGATTCTGGTCGCAGCCTCCATTAGATGTAGCATATTTTCATGCTATATTCAGAAAAAACCTTGATATAATTCTTGCAATTTATTTTTGGATTAATGTAATGACAATACCATTAGGCAATCGTTTTAGAGGTTATTTACCTGTGATTGTTGATATAGAAACTGCAGGATTTAATACCAAAAAAAACCCACTTTTAGAAATAGCTGCCATTATTGTAGAGCCAAATGAAGCTGGTGAATTAATTCTAACTGAATCTCATTCTAGCCACATAATTCCGTTTAAAAATTCAGAATTAGATGAGGCTGCACTGAAATTCACAGGAATTAATCCGTATCATCCATTTCGTTTAGCTGTTGAAGAACTTGATGCTTTAAAAAAACTTTTTGCACCAATTAAAGCCGCGGTTAAACGCAATAAATGTTCTAGAGCAATTTTAGTCGGGCATAATCCAGCATTTGATATTGGCTTTTTGAACGCTGCAATTGAAAGAACTCAAATTAAACGTAGTCCTTTTCATGCATTCAGTAGTTTTGATACTGCAACTTTAGGTGGATTAATTTATGGTCAAACAGTTTTAGCAAAAATTGCTCAGGCAGCTGGTATAGATTGGGATAGTGAAAAAGCTCACTCAGCGTTATATGATGCCGAACAAACCGCAATATTATTTTGTATGATGGTAAATCGTTGGCAGCAATTACAAGTCACTGACAAATTATAAAAATCTGTCAGATCATATTTAATTAAAGTTTAAGCTGTTTCTAACAATGCTTTTAACTCGCCTTTGTTATGCAAATCAATAATAATATCGCATCCACCGACTAATTCACCTTGAACATATAATTGTGGATATGTAGGCCAATTTGAATAGGTTTTTAAGGCTTCACGTAGTTCTTGGTCTTCAAAAATATTTACTGATGCAAATTTAGCTTCACATGCACGTAAAACTTGAACTACTTTTCCTGAAAAACCACATTGTGGAAAATCTGGGGTACCTTTCATGTATAACATTACTGCATTATTTTGAATTTGATCTTCAATTCTAGCTACAACATCCATTACTTAACACTCATAAAATAATAAAAACCCAGTAATCTTATCAAGATTAATTCTTTAAAAAAAGCGCTATTTACAAAACAATGGTTGCGAGAGTCATTTTTGAAAATTATAATTAAGGGTTTTCTAACAAGTAGCTATAGGCTACTTTTTGTGTTTTTAAAGCAGGCAATATTTAATGACCACATCTATTATGCCCACGTATAACCGTGCTGCCATTACTTTTACCCATGGTGAAGGCGCATGGTTATGGGATAAAAATAATCAGCGTTATTTAGACGCAATTGCTGGAATTGGTGTGTGTAATCTTGGTCATGCCCACCCTAAAATACATGCAGCAATTTGTCAGCAAAGTGAACAATTACTGCATACTTCAAATTTATACACTATTGTGGCGCAAGAACAACTTGCGGATAGTTTAATTTCTAAAAGTGGCATGACGAATGTATTTTTTTCCAATTCAGGTGCTGAAGCTAATGAAGCTGCAATTAAAATAGCTAGGGCTTATGGGCATCAAAATGGGATAGAAAATCCACTGATTATTGTGATGTTACACAGTTTTCATGGTCGTACTATGGCAACTTTGAGTGCTACTGGAAATCCAAAAGTGAAACAGGGTTTTGCGCCTTTAGTAAGTGGATTTTTACAAATTTCTTTCAATGACACCGATGCTATAGAAGCTGCAATTGCACAAAATTCAAATTGCGTGGCGGTATTACTTGAACCGATTCAAGGCGAAGGCGGGGTGAATATTCCTGCTCCAGATTATTTAACTAAAGTACGCGCTATATGCGATCAGCATAAAATTCTAATGATGCTAGATGAAATTCAAACTGGAGTTGGACGAACTGGTGAATTTTTAGCTTATCAACATCAAAAAATTATTCCAGATGTATGTACAATGGCAAAAGCTTTAGCTAATGGAGTTCCAATTGGAGCTTGTTTAGCCCACAATGCGGCTGCAAGCGTATTAACTGCTGGAATGCATGGATCAACTTTTGGTGGCAATCCTTTAGCCTGTAGTGCAGCTTTAGCGGTATTAAATACTTTGGAACAAGAAAATATTATTGCCAAGGTGGCCGCAAAAGGTGCATATATTTGTCAACAAATCCAAGAAAAATTATCCAATAATCAGCATGTGCTTAATATTAGACATCAAGGGTTAATGATTGGGATTGATTTGTCGGTGTCATGTACTGAATTAGTTGCCATTGCTGCCGCTAAAGGTTTATTAATTAATGTTACTAATGATAAAACTATTCGGTTATTACCGCCATTGATTATTAATTCAGCCCAAATGGATTTTTTAGTTGCAACCTTATCTGCACTCATTCAAAAACATACACAAAACTTAGCAACCACATGAAAAATTTAAAACATTTTATTAGCTTGCTGGATTTAAACTCAACTGAATTACGGCAAATAATTCAACGAGCTATTGAGTTAAAAAATAATTCAGAGCCGAATTTCCAACCTTTAAAAGGCAAAGTTTTAGCGATGATTTTTGAAAAGTCATCTACTCGCACCCGCATAGCTTTTGAAACTGGCATGTTTCAACTTGGAGGACATGCATTATTTTTATCCTCCAAAGATACTCAATTAGGTCGTGGAGAATCATTAGCTGATAGTGCTAAAGTTATTTCTAGCATGGTTGATTGTATTATGATTCGCACTTATGCATATAGTACGGTTACTGAGTTTGCGCAACATTCTACAGTCCCAGTTATTAATGCGTTGACAGATTTATTGCACCCTTGTCAATTATTAGCTGACATGCAAACTTATTTTGAGCAGCGTGGTGATATTAAGGGCAAAACTGTAACTTGGATTGGTGACGGTAATAATATGTGTCACTCTTATATTAATGCTGCACATCTGTTAGAATTCAAATTGAATATTGCTAGTCCTAATGGTTATCAACCTGATCCAGAAATTGTGAAATCTGCGAGTAATTCAGTAGAATTATTCGATAATTGTCATGCAGCTGCGCGTAATTCAGATTTAATAGTTACTGATGTATGGGCAAGTATGGGACAAGAAGAGGAACAAAAACAACGCGAGCAAGCCTTTGATAACTTTCAAGTGAACCGTGAGGTTATGCAAGCAGCCCATGCAGATGCGTTATTTATGCACTGTTTGCCAGCACATAGAGGTGAAGAAGTTAGTAGTGAAGTTATTGAAAGTAGTCAAAGTGTAGTCTTTCAAGCTGCTGAAAACCGTCTTCATGCACAAAAAGCTTTGCTTGAATTTCTTATTTGCCATTAAATTGGCTAAAATTAACTTTCAGAGAATTGACTATAAAAATGCCTGTGAAAAAAATAACTCTTATCTGCTTATTACTGATTTGCAGCCACCCTGTCTTCGCAAAAACTATTTATATTACGGATAAGTTAGAAGTTCAACTTAAAGCTAATGAACGTGAAGATAGTGAAACCTTAGAAACAGTATCCAGTGGTACGCCATTAAAATTTATTGTGCGACGCAATTCAGGCTATACCAAAGTTAAAATGTCTGATGGTCGTTATGCGTTTGTGTTAACAAATAAAATTATGCA
>DAOUSJ010000001.1 GCA_030627285.1 Methylococcaceae bacterium
CTGAATGTAATGATTTGTTTAATTTATTTAAAACTACTACTTATTATAGCCCTGAATTAATCTGGCAACGCTTTCAAATGGCTTTGGAAAAAGGCAAAAAAGGCAACATTAGCTTAGCTAATTATTTACAAAAAACTTTGCCTAAATCAGATCAAGCAGCAGCAGCTTTATGGTTAAAAGTACATAAAAAGCCTACATTAATTACCAATAGCAAAAGTTGGAATAGTAAAAGTTTTAAAGCCGCAGATATTTTTGCACATGGATTAAGTAAACTATCTAGGAAAAATATTACTTTAGCGCAAAAAACTTGGCGTGAACAACAACATAATTTTCAATTAAAAGATACTCAAAAAGATAAAGTTAAAAAATATTTTGGCTTGCGTTTAGCTTATCAAGGTAAATTTATTACCTCACATGATTATTTAAGCACTATAATTAAACCTGATTCTGAAGCACGTATTTGGCGAGTTCGCGTAGCATTGCGACTACAAAATTGGCGAAACGTTCAAGCTGCGTTAGAAAATTTAAGTGTTGAAGAACAACAATTGGAAAACTGGCGTTATTGGCAAGCTCGGACTTGGGAGCAATTGAATCAAAATATTAAAGCACAAGCATTATTTACTGAATTAGCTCAAGAACGCAGTTATTATGGTTTTGCCGCGGCAGATAAAGTTAATTTGCCATATAAATTTAATAATGTCCCTATTCCTGCAACCAGTACAGCTTTAGCCACATTTGCACAGCAACCAGCATTTCAAGTGGTTCAAGAATTACAAAATATAGGTCGTGAAACTGAAGCCAAACGGCATTGGTGGTTTGCAATTAAATTAGCTGATAATGAGCAAATTAAAATGGCAGCAAAATTGGCACAACAATGGGGGCAAATTCCTACTGCAGTTTTTACTGTGGCTAAGGCTAAATATTGGGATGATGTTGAATTACGTTTTCCTTTAGCATTTCAGTCAGAAATTAAATATTATGCGCAGCAACAAAATTTAAATCCAGCGGTGGTTTTTGGTTTAATTCGACAAGAAAGTGTGTTTAATAGTCAAGCTGGATCGCACGTAGGCGCACGTGGATTAATGCAAATTATGCCAGCTACTGGAAAGCAAATTGCTAGAGAATTAAAAGATAAATGGGGTTCTACAAGTAGCCTACACAACCCTAATACCAATATACGTTATGGAACTTATTATTATAAAAAATTGGTGAATAAGTTTGCTGGAAAATTCGCTTTAGCTGCGGCAGGTTATAATGCTGGCCCAAATAGGGTAAAACTTTGGCGACCTCAAGTGCAAATGCCGATGGATATTTGGATAGAAACTATTCCATTTGATGAAACTAGAAAATATGTGTCAGTAGTTTTAATGAATACCATTATTTATCAAGATCGCTTGCAACAAACGGGTTTAAAAATGCAAAATTTACTGCCTATGGTGCATCCAAAATAAAATTCAGCTGATTTTTTTAAGTGTCTATATGATAATAGGCAGCTTCAATAATAAAAACAACTAAGGTTAAGGGTATGGAAAAGCAGCATCATTTTACACGTGAAGAATTATTAAAATCAGGCAGGGGCGAGTTATATGGCCCTAAAAATGCGCAACTGCCATTACCAAATATGTTGATGATGGATAGAATTGCACATATTTCTGATGAAGGTGGAACCTTTGATAAGGGCGAAATGATTGCTGAATTAGATATTACTCCTGATTTATGGTTTTTTGATTGTCATTTTCAAGGCGATCCTGTAATGCCAGGATGCTTAGGTTTAGATGCCATGTGGCAATTAGTGGGGTTTTATTTATGCTGGATGGGCGGTGCTGGTAAAGGACGCGCTTTGGGTGTTGGTGAAGTTAAATTTAAAGGTCAAGTTTTACCTACAGCTAAAAAAGTCACTTATCGAGTAAATTTAAAACGCGTTATTCTCAGAAAATTAGTTATGGGAATCGCAGATGCTACTATGGATGTAGATGGAAAAGTTATTTATACTGCCACCGATCTAAGAGTGGGATTATTTACTTCAACCCAAAATTTCTAAGAGATCAAAATGAAACGAGTAGTTATAACAGGATTAGGAATTGTTTCTAGCATCGGTAATAATCGTGATGAAGTAGTAGCTTCATTAAAATCTGGCAAGTCTGGAGTAGTATTTGCAGATACCTATGCCGAATTAGGTTTTAGAAGTCATGTACATGCACCAATTGATATTGATTTGAAAGAGTTTATTGATCGCAAAATCAAACGTTTCATGGGTGATGGCGCTGCATTTAATTATATTGCAATGCAACAAGCAATTGATGATTCTGGACTTCAAGCCAATGAAGTTTCAAATTTCAAAACTGGTTTAGTGGTAGGTTCTGGCGGGCCTTCAACCGCAAATTTAGTTGAAGCCGCGGATTTACTCCGTAGTAAAGGCATTAAGCGCGTCGGCCCTTATAGAGTTACCCGCAGCATGTCCAGCACTAATACTGCCTGTTTAGCCACGCCATTTAAAATTAAAGGCGTGAATTACACTATTAGTTCTGCTTGTGCCACTAGCGCGCATTGTATTGGTCACGCGATGGAATTAATTCAATTAGGCAAACAAGATGTAGTTTTTGCTGGTGGTGGCGAAGAAGTTGATTGGACGCTATCAGTATTATTTGATGGTATGGGAGCTTTGTCATCTAAATATAATGACTCTCCAGAAACTGCATCCAGACCTTATGATACTAGTCGTGATGGCTTTGTTATTTCAGGTGGAGGCGGAGTGTTAGTAGTAGAAGAATTAGAACATGCTAAAGCACGAGGTGCTAAAATTTATGCTGAATTAACTGGCTATGGTGCAACTTCAGATGGTTATGATATGGTGCAACCTTCTGGAGAAGGCGCGGTTAGATGTATGCAACAAGCAATGGCAACCATGACCAGTGATAAAATTGATTATATAAATGCCCACGGCACTAGCACCCCAGTTGGTGATACTAGGGAATTAGAAGCTTTACGTAGTGTTTTTGGTGATACTCAAGTACCAGCTGTAAGTTCAACCAAGTGCCTTACAGGTCATGCTTTGGGTGCAGCTGGAGTCAATGAATCAATTTATTCACTCTTAATGATGCAAGAAAACTTTTTAAGTGCTTCAGCAAATATTACCGACTTAGATCCAAATGCAATAGATATTCCAATTGTACGTACTCGAAAAGATGAAGTAACTTTAAACACTATTATGTCTAATAGTTTTGGTTTTGGTGGCACTAATGCAACCTTAATTTTTCAACGCTATACTGACTAAAACCATTCCTACCTAAAGTTGGCAAATTAATTGTCAACTTTAATCATGCTAATTAATAATGTCCGAATCAATTAAAAAATCCAGTCTTAAATTCAACAAATTACACAAACGTTTACGCCACGGAGTCGGTGATGCAATTGCTGATTACCAAATGATTACTGCTGGCGACAAAGTCATGGTATGTTTATCAGGCGGTAAAGATTCGTATGTAATGTTAACAATTTTATTAAATTTACAAAAAACCGCACCCATAGATTTTGAAATAATTGCGGTTAATTTAGATCAAAAGCAACCTGATTTTCCAGAGCATATTTTACCTGAATACTTAACTGAAATTGGAGTTCCATTTCATATTATTAACCATGATACTTACAGTATAGTTAAACGTATTATCCCTGAAGGCAAAACTACTTGTAGCCTCTGTTCGCGTTTACGTCGTGGAAGTTTATATGCTTATGCAGCTGCCAATGGAGTTACCAAAATTGCTTTGGGACATCATAGAGATGATATTTTAGAAACGTTTTTTTTGAATATTTTTTATGGCGGCAAATTAAAAGCCATGCCACCTAAATTACTAAGTGATGACAAAAAAAATATTGTAATTCGTCCATTGGCTTATTGTCGTGAAAAAGATATTAGCCAGTTTGCAGCCTTAAAAAAATTTCCAATAATTCCGTGTAATTTATGTGGATCACAAACTAATTTACAACGTCAAGTCATGAAATCCATGTTAGAACAATGGGATAAGCAATTTCCTGGGCGTTTAGAAACTATTTTCACCAGTTTAAAAAACATTGCACCTTCACAACTTGCAGACACAGAATTATTTGATTTTATTAATTTACAACAGGATCTTACACATATTAATCCTGAAGCTGACACAAATTCTGGCTTGAATATTTTAGAACTTTAGGAGCTTTTTTGAGTAAAAGTTAATCTTAAATCAGCACCAACTTGACGGGTGGATTGTAACTCCAAACATTTTTTATTTGCCATAGTATGCAATGTAGGTAAATTAAACAAACCACGCCCATTATTACCCAAAATAACTGGTGCCATATATACAATCCATTCGTCTACCAAGCCAGATTCAAGTAACGCGCCATTTAAAGTTGCGCCAGCTTCAACCAATACTTCATTGATTTGTTGCGTAGCTAAAAAATTAAACACCGCATTCAAATCTAAACGTCCTTGTTTTTCTGGCAGCACAAACACTTCAAAGCCAACTTGTTCCAAAGCTCGTTGTTTATCATGATTATTACAACAAGTTAAAATCCAACTTCGTCCTGCTAATTGAGCCATTTTAATTGCTAGTGGCATTTGTAAACTGCTATCTAAAATCACCCTTATAGGTTGTAACACCTCAATAGATAAACGCACATTTAAACTAGGGTTATCTGCCAATACAGTATTAATTCCAGTCAAAATTACTGAACTTTCAGCTCTTAATCTTTGTACATCAGTACGTGCATCAGAACCTGTAATCCATTTGCTTTCTCCAGATGCCATTGCAGTTCTGCCATCTAAACTCATGGCCAATTTACTCCGCACAAAAGGTTTGCCTTGCGTCATTCTACTGACAAAACCACGATTCAAAGCTTGCGCTTCAGCTTCCAAAACTCCACAAATTACTTTTATACCAGCTTTCTTAAGTTTTTTTAAACCTTGCCCTGCAACCAATGGATTTGGATCTTGCATAGCTACAACCACTCTAGTAACACCAGCTTTAATTAAAGCTTTGCAACAAGGAGGAGTTTTACCCTGATGACTACAAGGCTCCAAAGTTACATATGCAGTTGCGCCTTTAGCATTATCCAACTGTTTTAAAGCAACAATTTCAGCATGATCTTGTCCAGCCTGTTGATGCCAACCAGTTGCAATAACTTGTTTATTTTTTACTATCACACAGCCAACACGCGGATTTGGATCAGTGGTATAACGTCCTAATGCTGCTAACTCCAAAGCTTGGAGCATATAAAAGCTATCCTTTTTTGCATTCTTTGTAGCTGCTATCATATGCATAATCCTCTAAACATTATGACGACTCTAGTTGTCATTCAAATTCTCTTATAATCAAAATGGCACTCAATACTGAAACTGAAGGCGTAATTAAATACCAATTGCATCACACTATGAATAAATTACCAAATTATGCATGTATAAATGCAATTAATGCATGGCGAAAAATTCTAATTACATTAAACTTACTCGGGCAAGATCCGAATCGTTATGCAGGTTATGGTTTTGGAAATATTAGTCAACGTTTAAATGCACAGGAATTTATTATTACTGGTACTCAAACTGGTAATCTAGCCAGCTTAAAAACTGCTGATTTTTGTGTAGTTACTCAAGCTCAACCAGAACAAAATCGCATTTATGCACTAGGAGAAACTCAACCATCATCTGAAGCTTTAACTCACGCCAGTATTTATGCGCAAAACCCTGCAATTCAAAGTATTATCCATGTACATAGCCCTGAAATTTGGCGCAACACACACAAACTACAATTACATTTTACCCCTGCAAATATTCCATATGGCTCTGTTCAAATGGCACATGCAGTAACAAAATTATTTAATCAATACATTCAGCAACCAGAAGCAATCTTCAGTTTATTAGGGCATGAAGACGGAATTGTTGCCTGTGCTAGTACACTAGCCAATGCAGGTGGTCTGCTGATTCAAAAACTCGCTAAAACATTAGAAATTGAATATGATTTAGTTTAAATTAACACACAAATAATTTGGATAAAAGATGCCGCTTTTCCATTAACATCTAAATAATTAAGGTGAAAGTACAGATAGTTAAATTTATTTAAAGCATGTAGATATTATGTTAGAATTGATATAATGTTAAGCTAAATTAAAACTGACCTAGTAACGCCAATTTGAAAGGTTAGGCACTCATGTTTTATGATAAAACTATTGACACTTAATTTATAAAAGGAAAATGTGTAAGAAATGACTAAATTTATTGCGATATACAATAATAAAGGGGGCGTAGGTAAAACAACCTTATCACTATTTATTTCTGATTTTTTATCATCTGTTACTATTAACAAAAAAAATCTAGGGTATTAGTAATTGATTTTGACCCTCAAGCATCATGCTCTAATGCAATATTAGGAATTGAAGATATAGCGGATATTAGAAGTAAAAAATTAACATTGTCTCATGCTATATTTGAAAAACATACAGAATTAAACTCTATAAATATAGATGATTATATTTTTTCTAGAAAAGAAAATAAAGATTTCAAAACAAGAAAAATAAAACTTGGAAACCTAGATATAATAACATCTTCCCCTGATTTAATAACAGAATTTGAAGAAATATCAACGCTAAATGATTCATTGAAATTATCGAAATGGTTAAAAAATAGCCTATCAGATAAGTATGATTTCGTATTTATAGATTTACCAGGTAATTTATCAAAAAGAAATGGATTCCCTCTTATTGGAGCATTTTTAGCTAATTATTTTATAATTCCGACAGAGTTAAATAGAATAAATATAAATGCAATCCCATTGACACTGCAAATACTTGATAACATTAAAGACTGGAGAGGAGAAGAAAATAAATATCAACTACTAGGATTTATACTAAATAAATTAGATAAAAGATCTAAGCAATATAAATTACACAAAGATGAGTTAGCTCAATTTGCAAATATATCTGAATGTAAAATATTTTATAATGCTCTTCCACCAACACCTAAACTTTCAAATGCTGCCGATGATTCAATTGAATATTTTACATTATCAGATAGATATGATACATATTACAGTAGTGTTAGAAATTTAGTTTTCGAAATAGTAGAAAATTTAGGTTATATATTAAAAAATAAACCTTCTGCTAAAAAATCGGATACAAAATGAAAATTAACTCATATATGAAAAAATACTTTTTTTTACTTTGCTAATTCCAATTGTTTCTGGGTGTGCTAATCATGTTCCAATGGATTGGCAAGCAACAGGTGGAAGTAGAGGAGATGGTACAGTTAAATTATCTATCCAATATGGAATCAATGTAGACCCTCAGTTAAATGAACAACAAGGCTTGGATTTAGCTAAGCAAAGATGTATAGCATGGGGTTATCAAGGAGCAGAAGCATTCGGAGGAGTAACGAAAGTTTGTAATCAATTTGATAGATACATAGGATGTCTTGATAATTATGTGACAAAAGAATATCAGTGTCTTGTGCAATAAATTAAGAAGAAAAAAACCCAGCGGACGGCTACCAATATAATAAAGTGTGTTGCGCAATATGCAAAAGTAGTTAATAATCAGCTTATGATTAAATCATTTAAGCACAAAGTGCTTCAGCTATTCTTTGATAAGGAAAGTACAGCAGGAATTAATGCGGCTCATAAATCAAAATTGAAAATGAGGTTAGTAGCATTAGATACGGCGATCTCTATTGAAGATATAAACTTACCAGGTTTTCGTTTACATTCTTTAAAAGGGAATAAAGAAGGACTTTGGGCAATTGATGTAAATAAAAATTGGCGCATTACTTTTGAGTTTAGAGAAGGCGATGCGTATATTTTAGATTATGAGGATTATCACTAATGAGTATGTATAACCCACCACATCCAGGGAAGTTTATTCGTGAAATTTATCTTGAACCATTAAAGGTAAGCTATAGAGCTGTTGCTTTAAAATTACATGTTGCTCCATCAACATTTAACCGTTTAATTCAAGGACAAAGTAACATCAGCTCTGAAATGGCATTAAGACTTTCAAAAACATTAGGGCGTAGCCCCGAAAGTTGGTTGGCAATGCAAAGCAATTACAATCTTTGGCAAGCTAAACAACACTTGAATTTAGACGAAGTAGAACAATTAGCAATATCCTAACAAAAACTCAGTGGACACGCTAAAAGTCGTCAAAATCTGCCCAAATTTTTATTTAGAATAATATACTAAACAACAAGAGCGTACAAATTCATGCCTAACATATTAATATATACCGCTAATTTATGTCCATATTGCACTATGGCAAAAAGATTATTCGATAAAAAAGGGTTATCTTATGAAGAAATTAATGTTGATTCAAAAGCTGGATTGCGCCAAGAAATGATGCAAAAAACTCAACGTAGAACCGTGCCGCAAATTTATATTGGTTCACATCATGTAGGTGGATTTGATGATTTATACGCTTTGGAACGCTCCAATAAACTTGAAAATTTATTATAATCCTCGCTCCAAATCGCGTTGTATATCTAACACATTTTCTAAACCTACAGAAATTCTGACTAAATTAGCTTTTATTCCTGCTAAAGCTCTTATTTCTGGAGCTAACCTACCATGAGTAGTGCTAGCAGGATGAGTAATAGTGGTTTTCACATCACCTAAATTAGCCGTAATTGATAACATTTCGGTGGCATTAATTAATTGCCAAGCTTTATCTTTACCACCTTTTAATTCAAAACTTACTACTCCACCAAAATGACTTTGTTGACGTTTAGCTAATTCATGTTGGGCATGAGATTTTAACCCAGGATAATGTACTTTTAACACTTGTGGTTGTTGTTCTAACCATTTAGCCAAGGTGAAAGCATTATCACAATGTGCTTGCATACGCACTGCTAAAGTTTCTAAACCACTAGCAAATACCCAAGCATTAAAAGCACTCATAGTTGCACCACCAGTACGCAAATATGGATAAATAAATTGGTCAATAATGTCATTGTTGGCTATTACCGCACCACCTACACATCGCCCTTGACCATCAATATATTTAGTGGCTGAATGCAAAACAATGTCTGCGCCTAGTGTTAATGGTTGTTGTAAAATTGGAGTACAAAACACATTATCTACAATCAATAAACAATCATGCTTATGTGCAATCTTAGCTAAAGCAGCAATATCAACGATTTCAATCAATGGATTTGAGGGTGTTTCAACAAATAAAAACCTAGTATTAGGTTTAATAGCTGCTTCCCAAGCTACTAAATCAATTAAATTCACACAATCAGTGCTAACTCCAAATTTGCCAAAATAGTTTTGAAACAACAAAATTGTATTGCCAAATACATTGCGTGAACATACAACATGATCGCCAGATTTTAATAAACCCATACCAACCGCCATAATAGCAGCCATGCCAGATGCAAATGCTACACAACGTTCACCCTGTTCCATAAGAGCTAAACGTTGTTGAAATGCATCTACAGTTGGATTGGTAAATCTGGAATAAATATTGCCACTTTCTTGTCCAGTAAACCTTAAAGCTGCTGCTTCTGCAGATTCAAACACATAACTAGAAGTTGCGTAAATTGGCAAACTATGTTCTTCTTCAGCACTACGTCTATGACCTACACGGATGGCTTGAGTTTCAGGAGCATACTTATCCCAATCTATTTCCGTCATATTAATTTCCTAAATATTATCAATTATTTTATATTTCTATATTAAAACTTTCACGTTCGCGTGCTAACTGCGCCCCATCACGCCGTAAATTTTCAATATAGTCTAAATAAACTGCATCTATATCTCCAGTAATATATTCACTACTAAAACAAGAGGTATCAAAATGTTTAATTTTAGGATTTCCATGTTGCACAGCAGAAATTAAATCAGCTAAATTTTGGTAAATCATTTTATCAGCACCAATAAAAGCACTAATTTCATCTTCATTACGATTATGAGCAATCAATTCATTGGCTGCTGGCATATCAATACCATACACATTAGGGTATCTTACTGGTGGAGCGGCAGAAGCAAAATAAACTTTTTTAGCTCCAGCATCACGTGCCATTTGAATGATTTGTTTTGAAGTTGTGCCTCTAACAATAGAATCATCTACCAATAATACATTTTTGCCTTCAAATTCTAAATTAATTGCATTTAATTTTTGGCGCACGGATTTTTGGCGTTTAGTTTGTCCAGGCATAATAAAAGTACGCCCAATATAGCGATTTTTAATAAATCCTTCTCTAAATTTTACTCCAAGTTTATTTGCCATTTCTAAAGCTGAAGTACGACTAGTATCAGGAATTGGAATTACCACATCTATATCCTGTTCAGGCCAATCTTTCAGAATTTTTTCAGCTAGTTTTTCTCCCATCCGTAAACGCGCCTTATAAACTGAAATCCCATCAATCATTGAGTCAGGTCTAGCAAAATATACATATTCAAAAATACATGGGCAATGATCCACAATATCTGAACATTGTCTGGTATGTAATTTACCTGTGGATTCAATGAAAATTGCTTCACCTGGCTCTATATCACGTATTAACTTAAAATCTAACACATCTAAAGCTACATTTTCTGAAGCAATCATAAAATCAGAACCTTGCTCAGTTCTACGTTCCCCAAATACAATTGGACGAATCCCATGCGGATCTCTAAAACCTAAAATACCAAAACCTGCAATCATTACTACTACTGCATATGCACCTTTACAACGCTTGTGTACCGCTGCAACTGCTTGAAAAACATCTTCTGGAGTAATGCGTAATTTACCTAAACTTTGTAATTCATGCGCAAATATATTTAATAAAATTTCTGAATCTGAATCAGTATTAAGATGCCTTTGATCTTCTATAAATAACTCTTTTTTTAATACTTGAGTATTGGTCAAATTACCATTATGCGCTAGAGTTAGTCCAAAAGGTGAATTTACATAAAATGGTTGCGCTTCGGCTGAACTTGTACATCCTGCAGTCGGATAACGCACATGTGCAATCCCCATATTGCCACGTAATTTCATCATATGGCTATCAGTAAATACATCTCTAGTTAAACCATTTTCTTTACGTAAATGCAACCTTCCATGTTCACAGGTCACAATTCCAGCAGCATCTTGCCCCCGATGTTGTAATACTGTTAACGCATCATAAAGTTCTTGATTTACATTTTGATGTGCCACAATACCTGCAATTCCACACATGTTTTTATCCTGCTATAAAATTTGAAGAGATGGAAATTATTAAAATTTAAAAACTACTTTAATAGCCTAAATTCTTGATATCGAAGGGTAGTATTTTTTCCAATTCCAAAGCTGCTGGATGAAAAACAGGGATCAATAATGATTGTTGCCAGATAGCATATTTATTGATTGGTGTTGATTCTATTAATAAAACACTCAATATAGTAAATAAAATCCCTCTAACTAAACCTAAACATGTTCCAAAAAACCGATTTATTGATATTAAAGATAATTTTTCAACCCAGTAACTTAATAAATAATTTATGAAATGGCTACAAATTAAAATAACCCCTAACACAATTACAAATGCACATATTTCTCGAACTGATGCAATTTCAATCATTGGAGCCAAAATATTAGCTAAATCATGATAATAAATCAGTCCTAACCAAATTCCTATTATCCAACCAATTAACGATAGCATTTCTGCGACAAAACCACGCAAAAAGCCAATTAAAAGTGAAATAAAAATCACCACCATAATAGCATAATCTATTTCATTCATATGGTTATATTCCAATAATTATTCTGGTACAGCAATGCTTTTAACATTATTTAATTGATTAATCCGACTTTGCATTATTTCTACACGTTGCCGATTTAACTCAGGGCCAACTTTTACTCTATAAACTTGACCTTTTTTAGTCCAACTAGAATCTACTCTAGCAGTAAAACCTTGTTGTATTAGTCTATTTTGTAACTTAATAGCATTATTTTGCTCTATAAAACTTGCAACTTGAATAAACCACCGCACTGCTTGTTGTTGCGCACTATTTTTAGGTGTATTCAAGCGTGGAGGAATAACTTGGTGTTGGACAACTTTAGGTTTATATTTTCGAGGAACTATTTTTTTATTTGTAACCTTAGTTGACTTAACAACTTCAATAGGCACAATTTTATCTTCTGGAATTATTTTAGTATTAGAATTGGGTTGAATAAGCTTTTGAACTGAAGATTCAACTTTATTCACATTAATATTAACGTTAGTGTTTTTTGAAGTATCTACTACTGCATCCAAATCTTCTGGTAACACCAAAGTTTTTAATGCCGGAGAAATATGATTTTGTGGAATTTCAAGTTCACTAATTTCTTGATTGGTTTCAATTTCTGGATCATCAAATAACATAGGTAAAAAAATAACAGCTAAAATAGTTACAACAACAGCACCAGCTACTCTGTTTTTTAACTCTTCATCTATTTCCATGCTTTATGAGCCTTAATTATTTTTAAATTCTGTCAAGTATTCTGACACCAAAAAGAAAGAACCAAAAATCAAAATAAGCTCATCTGCCTGTGCATTGTTTTTAGCCGCAAAAAATGCCTGTTTAAAATTTTCAAATCCAACTGCAATATTATGCATGTTTTTTTGCACAAATAATTCTTGTAATTCAATTTCATTCACAGCTCTAGGAGTTTTTAATGGACTAAGAAACCAATCACAAACTAAATCTTGCATAATGTCAATAATATTACTTATATCTTTGTCTTGCATAATTGCAAACACAGCATGAATTTTTTTATTCGCAAAATCTCTCACTAAATAATCTGCTAACATTCTTACTGCTTGCGGATTATGTCCAACATCCAATAACACTGGAATATCACTTTCAATTAACTGAAACCTGCCAGTTAATTGCGTATTGCTTAAGCCCATAGCAATTGCTTTAGGTGAAATTGGTAAATAATCCTGCATTTTTTCTACAGCCATCAACACCGTAGCAGCATTGTTAAACTGATGTTGTCCCTTTAAAGTTGGTAGTGGCAACTGCAAATATTCTTGGGTAGAACTATGCCAATCCCAGTCGTTGTCATTGATTACATAAGCAAAATCTTTATTAACACAACTTAAACGTGTATGTTTTTCTACTGCCACCTTGTTTAATGATGCTGGCGGACTTGGATCACCAATAATAGCTGGAACATTGTTTCTAAAAATCCCTGCCTTTTCAAAACCAATAGTGTCACGGGTTCCACCTAACCAATCCACATGATCTATACAAATACTACTAATAACACTGACATCAGCATTGATAATATTAACTGCATCCAACCTGCCACCTAAACCAACTTCTAAGAGTTGAATATCTAAATTTGCTTGTGAAAAAATATCTATCGCGGCTAAAGTTCCAAACTCAAAATAGCTTAATGAAACATTTTCACGGACAGCATCTATTCTGCTAAAAGCAGCACAAATTTCAGTGTTACTTACTGGTATACCATTAATTTTAATGCGTTCATTATAATTTATAATATGCGGCGAAGTATAAGTTCCAACTTTATAACCTTGCGCGGTATAGATAGCTTCTAAAAAAGCAACACAAGACCCCTTACCATTCGTGCCTCCAACTATAATAGTTAACGGCTTATTATAATTTGGATGCAACCTAGTTAAAACCTGAGCCGCTCGATCCAAGCCTAAATCAATTAATCTAGGATGAAATTGCTCCTGCCAATCTAACCAAGCTTGTAATGAATTAAACCTTGCCATATTTAGCACAATTACTGCTAATCATTATCTACTACAGATTCTATTACAGAATCATCCTCATTACTTGCAGCAATTATATTTTCAGGTTCAAGCTTGTCAGTTTCAAGTTGCTGTAAATTATTCCCCATTAACATAGATAATATATTATGAATTTTAGCGCGCATTTCCCTACGATCAACAATCATATCAATAGCTCCATGCTCTTGCAAAAATTCACTGCGTTGAAACCCTTCAGGTAATTTTTCCCGTACCGTTTGTTCTATTACTCTAGGACCTGCAAAACCAATTAATGCTTTAGGTTCAGCTACATTAATATCACCTAACATAGCTAAACTTGCAGAAACTCCACCCATAGTGGGATCAGTCATAAAAGAAATATATGGCAAACCTGCATCAGATAATTTCTTTAAAACCGCACTAGTTTTTGCCATTTGAAACAATGAAAATAAAGATTCTTGCATTCTAGCACCACCAGAGGCAGTAAATACAATAAATGGGGCTTCAATTTCTAAACTTCGATTGACTCCACGCACAAAACGCTCCCCAACTACTGAACCCATAGAGCCACCCATAAAACCAAAATTAAAAACTGCTACAACTATGGGTTCGCCAAATAAAAACCCTTGCATTACTATCAATGCATCATTTTCTTTGGTTTGTTTTTGCGCTTGTGAAATTCGATCTTTATATTTTTTACTATCTTTAAATTTCAATGGGTCAATAGGTTTTAAACCTACTGCAATTTCTTCACGCCCATCAGCATCCAAAAACAAATCCAATCTAGTCCGCGCTGAAATACGCATGTGATGCTCACATTTAGGGCATACACTAAAATTTTTTTCTAATTCAGCATTGTATAAAATTGCATTACAATTAGGACATTTATTCCATAAACCTTCTGGAATTGCGACTTTTTTATTGGAAGAATCTGTTCTAATAGTTGCAGGGACTAATTTTTCAAACCAACTCAAACTCATTGACAAAACTCCACTAGCTATCCATCGCTTGACGCATAGATGTTAATAATTCGATAATTTCTTGCTTAGCCTTCTCGGGATTATCTAAATTAGCGGCAATTTTGCTAATTAAGGCACTTCCTACCACCACACCATCTGCAACCTTAGCAATTGCTTGCGCTGTAACTGCATCTTTAACTCCAAAACCCACACCTATTGGCAATGCAGTATTAGCTTTAATCATCGCTAATTTAGCTTCCACATCAGCAATATCTAAATGCCCTGCACCTGTAACACCTTTCACAGATACATAATACAGATAACCACTACCAATAGTATCCATTTTTTTAACTCGCTCAGCATTGCTATTTGGAGCTAATAAAAAAATCGTATCAATATTTTTGGCTTTCAATAAGGCAGCACATTCTTCAGCTTCTTCTGGGGGCAAATCCACGGTTAAAACCCCATCAATATCAGCCGCGCCAGCTTTATCAGCAAAAGTTTGATAACCCATAATTTCAATAGGATTTAAATAACCCATTAAAACTAAAGGTGTAGCTTGATCGGTTTGCCTAAATTCTGCCGCTATATCTAATACTTTACGCAAACCCATATGATGTTCCAAAGCGCGTTCACTAGCAGCTTGAATTACAGGTCCATCAGCCATTGGATCAGAAAATGGTACGCCTAATTCAATTATATCTACTCCAGCTGCAACCATAGCATGCATTAAAGGTAGCGTAAATTCAGGCGTAGGATCCCCAACAGTTATAAAAGGTATTAATGCTGTGCGTTTAGCTTGTTTCAAAGCTTGCATTGTATTGGCTAAACGACTCATATTTTAATCCCTTCAAATTCTGCCATAGTATGCATATCTTTATCCCCACGACCAGATAAACTTACAATAATAATTTCATCTTTAGGCATCGTCGGCGCAAGTTTTAAAGTGTAAGCCATCGCATGACTAGATTCTAACGCAGGAATTATGCCTTCCATTTTCGTTAATGCATAAAAACCTTCTAAAGCCTCAGTATCAGTAATATTAACATATTCAGCCCGTCCAATATCTTTAAGCCATGCATGTTCTGGACCTACACCAGGATAATCTAAACCAGCTGAAATTGAATGGGTTTCAATAATTTCACCATCATCATCAGACATTAAATAAGTTCTATTCCCATGCAACACTCCAGGTCTACCTGCACATAATGGTGCAGAATGCCTACCAGTTTCAATACCATCTCCAGCAGCTTCTACTCCAAACATTTTAACGTTAATATCGTCAATAAAAGGATGAAATAAACCAATTGCATTAGAACCACCACCAACACAAGCAACTAAAGCATTGGGTAATTTACCTGCTTGGTGTAAACATTGTTGTTTAGCTTCGCGCCCAATAATAGTTTGAAAATCTCGTACCATCGCAGGATAAGGATGTGGCCCCGCAACAGTGCCAATAATATAAAAGGTATTATCTACATTCGTAACCCAATCTCTTAAAGCTTCATTTAAAGCATCTTTTAAAGTTTTAGAACCTGATTCAACTGCAACTACTCGCGCACCTAATAATTTCATACGATAAACATTTAAAGTTTGGCGTTTAACATCCACCGCACCCATGTAAATTACGCATTCCAAACCTAAGCGGGCTGCAATTGTAGCAGTTGCAACTCCATGTTGTCCTGCACCAGTTTCAGCAATAATTCGGGTTTTGCCCATTCTTTTAGCCAATAAAGCTTGACCAATGGTATTGTTAATTTTATGCGCACCAGTATGATTTAAATCTTCACGTTTCAAATAAATCTGCGCACCACCTAATGCTGCTGACCAACGTTGAGCATGATACAAAGGTGACGGCCTACCCACATAGTGCTGTAAATCTGCATCTAATTCTGCAATAAATTCAGGATCTTGCAAATAATGCTGATACGCGGCATTTAATTCTTTGATCGGTTCGATTAAAGTTTCAGCTACAAACAAGCCGCCATAAGGACCAAAATGTCCGCGCTCATCTGGCATAGTATATTTTTCTGTCATTACTTATAATTACCCTGATTAACTTCTCTAATAAAAGCAGTCATTTTAGATATTTCCTTAATACCTTGCTTAATTTCTACTCCACTGCTAACATCTAAAGCATATGGATTGACTTGCATAATTGCTTGTTGAGCATTTTCAGGATTCAAACCACCAGCTAAAATGATCGGCACAGACGATTGTTTAGGAATTAACTTCCAATCAAAACATTCACCTGTCCCACCTTTTGCTTGCGGATGATATGCATCCAATAACAAACCAGCAGCATCATAATAATCTAAAGTTAATTGTTTAACATCAGTATTTTTACGCATAGGAACTGCTTTAACATAAGCTTTATTATATAAACGACAAGCTGCAGGAGTTTCATTACCATGAAATTGTAAACAATCAATCGGTAATTGTTGCAATACTTGCTGTATTTGAGTTGTATCTGCATCCACAAATAAAGCTACCACACTAGTAAAAGCTGGTAAAGCAGCTATAATTTTTGCAGCTTGGGATATGGATACATTTCTAGGGCTGGGTGGATAAAACACTAATCCAATCGCATCAACACCTAAATTTGCCGCATGAACAGCTTCATTTACAGTTGTAAAGCCACAAATTTTTACGCGAGTACGCATGGTAATATAAAACTCATTTATAAAATATCAGCCCGTTAGGATACCATAAATTTGTAGATTACAGTTTACTTAAAAGGGGAAAATTCGTTTTAGAACTAAGAAGAATTATACCTTGATAGTGTTATACTGTTAGATTATTTATTAAAGACAGAGATTGTAATATGGAACAGTATTTTTCCAAAATTATTGAAGCAATTGGCGAAGATACGAGTCGTGAAGGTTTAATTGATACCCCTAAAAGAGCTGCAAAAGCTTTTAAATATTTGAATAATGGTTATGAAAAAAATCTGGATGAAGTATTAAATGGTGCTATTTTTGAAGCAGATACTGAAGATATGGTAATTGTTAAAGATATTGAATTATATTCTTTATGCGAACATCATTTATTGCCTTTTATTGGCAAGTGTCACATTGCTTATTTACCTCAAGGCAAAGTTTTAGGCTTATCCAAATTAGCACGCATTGTAGATATGTATGCTAGACGTTTACAAATCCAAGAAAAACTTACTAAACAAATTGCTAATGCGGTAGAAATTTCGATTAATGCCCGTGGTGTAGCTGTTGTGATTGAAGCAAAACATTTGTGCATGATGATGCGCGGAGTAGAAAAACAAAATTCAGTAATGACTACCTCAGTAATGACAGGTTTTTTTAGAAAAGATATTAGCACCAGATCAGAATTCTTAACTTTGATTAAAAACTAGCAATGATTCAAGATAATTTGCCACCTAAAAAAATTGCACTATTATTAGTTAATCTAGGTTCACCTAAAGCATTAACTGTAACTGCTGTAAGAGCTTTTTTAAAGCAATTTCTTTGGGATCGGCGAGTTGTCAATTTACCTAGATTTTTATGGTGGTTTATATTGCATCTAGTGATATTGCCTTTTCGTCCAAGAAAATCTCTAAAAAGTTATAAAAAAATTTGGTTAGATACAGGCTCACCATTAACAGTAATAACACAATCATTAGCTGAAAAAATGCAATTAGAAAATCCTAATCTAATAGTAGATTATGCTATGAGTTACGGTGAACCAACAATTGCTCACAAGTTAACGGCTTTTAAAAAACAAAATGTTAGTGAAATCATTGTGTTACCATTATATCCACAATATTCTTCCACAACTACTGCTTCGGTTTATGATGCGGTAATAGCACATTTCAAGCCCTTACGACATATACCGTCTTGGCGTTTTATTAGCGATTATCATCAACATCCAAGTTACATAACTGCAATTGCGTCCTCAATTCAACAGGCATGGCAAACTCAAGCACCAGCAACTTTGTTACTAATATCTTTTCATGGACTACCAAAACAACTTACAGCGTGGGGCGATCCTTATTATCACCAATGTTTGCAAACTGCAACCTTAATTGCACAAGAATTAGGCTTGAATTCGCAACAATGGCAGTGCGTATTCCAATCTCGTTTTGGGCGCACAGAATGGTTACAGCCTTATTGTATAGAAACTTTAATTGCTTTACCTAAACAAGGAATTAAAGATATTGATATTGTATGCGCAGGATTTGCAGTCGATTGCTTGGAAACTTTAGAAGAAATTGCTATGACTAATAAAGATATTTTCTTGCAAGCTGGCGGTGAATCTTATCGTTATATTCCTGCACTTAATGATAGCCAACAACACTTACAAACTTTACTTGAAATTAGTAATATTAAACACACATCTACATAACAATTTTGCGCGTTCATTAACAATTTAAAAGTGATACCAAATGAATATAAATACTGCATTAACTCCAAAATCTACTAAAGCCTTATTGCTTGGAAGTGGAGAATTAGGTAAAGAAGTAGCTATTTCTTTACAACGTTATGGTATAGAAGTAATTGCTATAGATAGCTATCCAAATGCTCCAGCACATCAAGTTGCTCATAGAGCGCATGTTATGGATATGACAAATGCAGAACAACTTCATGCATTAATTGCTTTGGAACAACCGGATTTTATTATTCCTGAAATTGAAGCTATTGCTACTGAAGCTTTAGCAACAATTGAAGCCTTGGGGAATAGCACCGTAGTACCGAATGCACGTGCTGTACAATTGACCATGAATCGTGAGGGCATTCGAACTTTAGCCGCAGAAACTCTAAATTTACCTACATCAGAATATGCTTTTGCAGATAATTTTAAAGCTTTAAAAACTGCAATAGTAAATAAAATTGGCTATCCATGTTTTATAAAACCTACGATGTCTTCTTCAGGTAAAGGACAATCAATGGTTAAAACTCCATCAGAACTTGAAGCTGCATGGAACATTGCCCAAACATGTGGACGTAACAACACTGGCAAAGTTATTGTTGAAGCAAAAATTGACTTTGATTTTGAAATAACCTTACTTACCGTTAGAGCATTAAACTCTGAAGGCATTGTTACTACCTATTTTTGTGAACCTATAGGGCATAGACAAGAAGATGGCGATTATCGTGAAAGCTGGCAACCACAAGTAATGTCGGAACTATCCTTACAAAAATCTCAATATATCGCCCAAGTTGTAACCGAAAATATCGGTGGTTTAGGTTTGTTTGGCGTAGAATTATTCATTCAAGGTGATGAAGTTTGGTTTAGCGAAGTTAGTCCAAGACCGCATGACACCGGCATGGTAACTATGGTTACACAACGACAAAGTGAATTTGATTTACATGTACGCGCAATTTTGGGATTACCAGTATCTACAAAATTGGAATCTGCTGGAGCTAGTGCAGTAATTTTAAGTCAAATTAATAGCAAAGATATGCAATACTCAGGTTTAGCGCAAGCATTGGCGATTGATAATACCGAAATTCGCTTATTTTCCAAACCAGAAGCCCGTCCTAATAGACGCATGGGAGTAGCATTAAATTCTGCCGAAACCATAGAAATAGCTAAAATAAATGCTAAACTAGCCTCTGAAAGGATTAAAATTACAAGTTCAACCTCGGGAGATTAACATGCACAAGATAATCATTTTTTTAGCAATTTTAGTTAGTTATAATTTTGCTTACGCTGATGTGTATAAATATGTTGATCCGCAAGGTAATACTCATTACACTGACGAACCTCCGAATAAGAAATATAAACGTATTATTCGAACTAAAGTTATAACTAGAGTTCGCAACAAGGGTAATATTTTAGGTAAATTAGGAAAATTTAACCAACCATATATAGCTCCTCCAGCATCTAAAAATAAATCCTATAGTTTTAGAGGCAAGACCAAACCTAGACGTTACAAAATTTCCAGAAGAGCAGCTTTTAATAAGCAAAAATATAGTCATTTAATTACTCAGGCGGCAAAAAAATTCCGTTTGAGTGAAGATCTATTGCATGCTGTGATCCAAACTGAATCTGCTTATAATCCTACTGCTGTTTCTCCAGCTGGAGCAGTAGGGTTAATGCAATTAATGCCAGCAACCGCAAGACGTTACGGAGTAAAAGCAAAGGATAGAAAAGATCCACGTCAAAGTATTAATGCAGGTGCAAATTATTTGCGGGATTTACTTAGAATGTTTAAGGGTAATAGAAATCTTGCAGTGGCAGGATACAATGCAGGCGAAGGAGCAGTAAGAAAATATAAAAACCAAATTCCACCTTATAGAGAAACCCAAAACTATGTTAAAAAAATAAACGCTTTGCTGAGGTCACGATCTTATTAAGTAGCTTCGGCTTCCAACAAGCTCTGCTTTAATTCATCTAACAACTTTTCAGCCAATGATTTTTCAGCGAAATCACCTAATAACAAAGATTTTTTCAGTACTTTAATGGCAGCCTCAGGATTATTTAATTTTTGATGTGCAACTGCCAAGTGGTATCTAAAAGTAGCTATCTTAGGTTCTTGTGCCACAATATTTTTAAATATCTGCAATACTTCTCTAGTTTGATTATTTTGCAACAACACCCAAGCATAAGTATCTAAAAAATAAGGATTTTCTGATTCTTCAAAAGTCTTAACTAAATTCAATGCTAATTTCAAATTTGCTTCTGATGGAAAATGTTCCATCAATATTGCAACTAAATTATTTGCTGCTAATTTAAGCTCAGGTTGTTGTTTAACTACATATTCATATTGCTCTACAGCTTCTTTATGCAAATTATTTTTTTCATAAAAACCACCCAGACCAAGCCTTAAACTTATACTATTTGGTAATGCAAGTATTCCATCTTTTAAGATTTGGATTGTTTGTTCTGGTTGTTGTTGTTGGTCATATAACTGCGCTAATAATTCATAAAATTTAAACATTTTTGGGTTATTCGCAATAGCAGATTTTAATACCGCTGCAGCTTCATCACTACGTTGAGATGCGATTAACAACTTACTTCTTAAAATAATTAAATAAGCATTATTAGGATGTTTTTCTGAAAATTCAGCCAAATATAGTAAAGATATATTTCTTTGATTTAAAGCTTCATAACAACTTATTAAAGCATTTAAAGCTTCTGATAAACTTGGCAAATCAATCAATACTTGTTTATAAGCTTCAATTGCAGCGGCATATTTATTCTGTCCCTGTAAAACCATACCTTGCAAATAACCAGCATAACTTTTTCCACCAGGCAAAGATGCAACTTTATCGACTATTTTTTGAGTAGCAACCCAATCACGTTGCAATAATTTAACTTTAGCTAATAATTTCAAGCCTCCAGCATGATTTGGAAACCCTGATAATGCTTGAAGCAAAATACTTTCAGCACGCTTCAAATCATTCCCAGCTAACATTTGATTAACTACAGGCATTACTGCAAAAAAGTTGCTTGGATTAATATTGATTGCTTTATGAAAGTTTTCCAAGGCTAATTCTGGAGATTTATTCAAACTATAAGTTTGCGCCAACAAGACTAAAGCAGTATCTGATTTAGGATAATTACGTAAAATTGAATGTAAATTAGAAATTACTTGCTCATAAAAACCAGCTTTAATATCCACTTCAGCCTGTAAAATAGACCCCTCTAAATGTTGTGAATCAACCTCTAAAACTTCTTTAACTAGCTGTTGCATTTTTGCAATATCATTTTCCTTCATAGCCAATTTAGCCAAAGCAATTTTAGCATCTAAAGCTGCTTGCGCATTGTCTAAATTATCCACAATCGAAATCAAAGTTTCTTTTGCTTCAGGTAATTTATTTTGCCTAAAATATATCCTAGATAATCTAAAATGTAATCGCACTGCTTTAGGATGTATCTGCAAATAAGTTTTTATCAACTCCTCAAGTTTAGTCGATTTTTGAGATTCCATAAAATCTAACAATTGCAACTTAACTGTCACATTATCAGGATTAGCAACTATAGTTTTTTCCAAAATTGCTTGAGCTTTATCAAACCTTTTAGTTTGTGAATATATTTTTGCCAATGAATAAGCAAAATTTAACTGCTCTGGAAAACGTTGAATTAAATCTATGTAATCCTTTTCTATAGCCACTAAATTTTTATCTCTAGCATGAATACTTAATCTAAGCAAATACAAATCCACTACATCAGCATGAGTTTTTAAACTGTTTTCTAATAACTCTAAAGCCTGTGATGATGCATTATCTTGCACCAAAATTTGGATTTTTAATTTAATTGTCTCTAAATGTAATGGTGACTGTTGTAAAATTTGCTTAACCAATACTTCAGCATCAGAATTATTACCTTGATTAAATAAAATACTGCCTTTTAAACTTAAGGCATCAATATTAGTCGCATCTAAATCTAAAATTGCTTTAACTTGCAATAAACTTTCATCAATTTTTTTCCCAGCTAAAAACATTTTGCCTAATTTTAACCGTGCCAACACATGCTTAGGATTAAAGTTTACTGCGCGTGAATAATTAGCAAACATTTGCTTACCATTTTGTTCTTGCTCCTTAATTAAACCCAAATAATAATAAGCTTCTGCATATTTAGCATCAATTTGTAAGGCATTTTTAAATTCTAAGGACGCTTTTTTATATGCTTTTTGATCGTATAAAGATTTTCCATTATCAATAAACGTCTGCATTTTCTCTTCAGGATCACTGCAACCCTGTAAAGCCAGAATAAGTAACGCAATTGCAATTTTTTGTTTATGTACTGTCATTTATGTATGAATATATAATAGAAAATTGATATGTAACCCATAAAATAAAACCATATTTAACCTAGGCTAATTAGGAATATATTCTGGCAATATAGGCAATAAATTTTGTAAAAATCCTTGCAAACGCTGGTCTGCAATTTCAATTGATTCAGTTGCTAATACTGGTGTAGTTAAACGCACTAAAGCTCCATCAGTTCGATTTAAAAATAACGCATCATTGAATAAATACCACTTCATATAATATTCATTTGCCATCTTACGACCACGTTGCTGAAACCAGTAATAAACTAATTGTTGATAATTATCCTTTTTAATCACAATTCTATTCACTGCTAACTTATCTAATTGTAACCTCTCTATAGCACTTATTTGCCAACCTCCACCTGGAATACAAACTCGTGGTGAATGTGGTGACACGCCTTTTCTTTGAGAAGCATAATAAGCTACATAAAAATTTATTGGTGCAGGCTGTTCATTGGTACGATAATCAGCTGAAATATAATCAGAAACTTGCAAAATATTTAACACATTTTTTTCTAAAACTGTTTGTTTACCTTGCCATTTAGATAACTGCATTGGGAACTGTGGAAAAGTCTTCCTTTTTGGAATTATTTCGCTTCTATCATCTAATGAAAAAATTCCAATCGCAGTAAGTATCAACACCATATTAACTGCAACTAAAGGGTAAGAAATAGCTCTATATTTAATAGTTCCAACATTATTACTGGGAATATTTTCCACCAAACCAAAAACTTCCATCAAAGGCTTGGGTGTTTTAGATATTTTCACCATTAAAATCATTTCCAAAATTAAAATACACATACAAGCAACAAATATTATCCAACCTTCAAAATCATGTAAAAAACCCTCTGCAACCGCATTGCCCCACTGATTAACTAATAATCCAGTAATTCCAATCCGCAAGCTATTCATGAATAACGTAATTGGTATTGTGGTTAAAAATAACAATATGCGTTTCCATAACACTACATTGAACATATACGCGCAAATAAAGCCTAAACCCATCAGCGGAAATAAATATCTCAAACCACTGCAAGCTTCAACTACTTGCAATTGATATACACCCAAATCAATTACATTGCCTTCTAAATATACTGGTATTTGACACCAGCGAATAAACATTACGCCTAATTCAGAGGATAATAATTGTAATTCTGCGGATAATATAGCTTCTAAAAAATATGGTAATGGAATTGCAAACACTAACAGTAATATTGGAATTAAAACTAATTTAATTGCTTTAAAACCCATTAATGTCAGTGCTACCCCAAGTAAAACTCCAATTAAGGCATAATCAATTAAAATAAATAATGCACTAATTTCACCAATAATGAATACTAATAATGCTAATAAAACTACTATAAAACCTATCCAAGAAGGTGAAAATTCAATCTTTTCAATTAATCCGCGTTGCTGCCAAATAAAATAGCCACTGACAAATGGTAACATATATCCATGACTATATTCTTCTTGTTTATCCCAACGCAACATTAACTCACTAACTCCGCCCCAAAAGTTAATAGTAATTAATCCAATTGCAAGTATTATCCATAGCCATTGCAACCAATTGATACGCCAAGTTATATGTGTATTCATAAGTTTTATTATTTAATATTCGCTAACAAAAATTCACTTTGATGCCATTTTAAAATTCTTAATATCTTAGTACTTGCATGTGTTAAAACTAAATTACAACCTGAAGCTATAACATGTTTGTATAAAATTAACACTAAGCCGATAAAAGCCCCATCAATTAAACTTGTTTTATCCAAATTAAGTTCAATATTTTTTTCACTGATAGCAGCTTGCAAAAAAATATCTCGTAACGGCTGAATTGTATCTACACAAGCAATTCCAGATAAAGATATTTCTATACTATCAGTTTCTATTTGCGTATAGATTAATTTTCTTAACACAGCTGAATTAAACAACCCAGTGACCTTAGTTGTTTGCATCCAAAGCCAATATGGCAACACCCGAGTAGCTAATAAACCTAAAAATTGCAATCCATCACTATAATAACGTTGCCATAAATGTGGCTCTTGGTAAATTCGCCACAACCATTCTAAACCCCATTTTTGAAATGTTAGTGGCGCGCGGATTACTGAACCTGCAAAAAAATTAATTACCGCACCTAAATGACTAATTATTGGCGCATTTAATTGTTGTCGATTCTGTTCAATCCAAGCTTGGCCTTTTTTTGCACCTAAAGCAACTATCAAAAAATCAATCTCGTGTTGATTAATAAATTCAATAATTTCAGGCGTACTCATAGCATCAACACTACCAAAACCCGGCACATAATGTCCAACTGCTTCAAGTCCAGAACTAGCTTGATTAATAATCTTACATGCTTTAGCTCCCATACCTTCTTCACCACCGAAAAAAAACACTTTTAAGGCTTTATCTGTGGTTTTTGCATCTAACACAGCAATTAAATCTGAGCCTGCAACTCGTTCAGGTAAGGGAATATTTAATAATTTTGCAATTAAAATTAGCGGAAAACCATCAGCTATAGAAAGTTCACTATTAATAACTGAGTGTTTAAATTGTACATCTGCTTGTGCCGCACATAAAAAATTCAAATTTGGAGTAGATAAAAAACAACGGCGTTGATTTACCGCAGTTTCAAGAATAATTTCAACAGTTTGGGACATATCAACTGCATCAAAAGGCAACCCTAATAAACACCAAACATTGCGTGAAAAATCTTGCTTTATAATCTCATTCATCTCTTTCTGTCCGTACCCATGCTGTTTGGCGTTTAAATATAAATGCTAAATAAACTGTTAATTTAGCCAAGATATATTTTGGAATACTGCATAATTCTTTAAAAGTTAATATGTCTTTACCGTAGTTTTTCCACGTCAGTATCAACATTAAACTAAAAATTAGAAAATTAAGCCCTAAAATTGCAAATACCAAAAACCCCCCAGTAAATAACATCATAATGCCACTGACACTTAAAGTACATATTACTAACAAAACTAATAATGCTAATGGTGGTACCGATAAATCCAATGCCAGCCCTAACAATTTCCAATTCTTAGTAACAATTGCTTGAGTTAATAATTTTGGCACTTGTTGTTTAATAGTCAATAAATGTCCATGTTCCCAGCGAGTACGTTGTGTTTTTTCAGCAGTCGCTTGGGCTGGAAAATAACTTGTTACTAACGCCGAATGACAAAATTTTGGAACAAAATTATTTAAGCTACAATCTATGCCTAATTGCATATCTTCAACAATATTCGCACTACCTAATTGTACTTGATCAAATGTTTGCCATGGAAATGCCATCCCAGTACCAGTTAAAGTTATCGGTAAATTTAAATATTGCATTGCTAAAGGACGAACTTCATTTTTAACTCGCCATGCAAATCCAGCAATTTTTTGTTTAATACTCGCATTTTCTGGGAGTAGCATCATATACAATGCTTGCGCGGGCTGATTAGTTATAAGCACTTGGTTATACAAACGTTTCAATGCTAATTCTGCAGGAATACAATCAGCATCCATAATTATTAACACCTCTAATCCAGCTACATGCTGGTGTAAATACTGAATCCCATAATCTAAAGCAAAACCTTTGCTACGTTGATGTTCATTAACACGTTCTAATACTGTAACCTTATAACTACGTGCAATTTCGGCAGTATTATCGGTGCAATTATCTGCAACCACTACAATTAATTCCGCTGGTACTTGAGTAAGCAACGCCTGCAATGTCTTAGCAATTCCCACAGCTTCATTATGTGCTGGAATCAACACCCTAGCATTAACTATCTCTACTGGCAATTCATCAATTGATGCTTTAGGTTTGAAAATTTGTACTATCAATAATTGCAAACTCACTACCGACAATGGTATTGAGATCAAAATAACAATTATCCATAAAAAACTATTTAACATTTTCTATCGCCGCTTTAAATAAATTAGCTAATTTTTTAGCTTCAATATCTATATTATGTTGTTGCAGTACGCGCTGAAATCCTTGCTCACTAATATTAGCTAAAGTGGTTGCATCTGCTTGTAATAACTCCTGCATTGCTAAAGTCAAAGCCATCACATCACCTGCAACCACCAACCAACCAGTATTATTTGCTTGCACTAATTCAGGAATACCTGCCACATAGGTTGAAATAACTGGTTTCTTTAAAGCCATCGCCTCCATAATAACTACTGGTAAACCTTCCGCAAAACTCGGCAAAACTAAAGCTTTAGCCTGAATTAATAATTTTTTTACTTCTGCACTGCTAATCCAACCAGTAATTTTAACTAATTCTTCCAAACCATAATTACGTATCCGCTGTTCAATTTCAGCTCGCATTGGGCCATCACCAGCTAATACCAACTGGCAATTCACGCCTTGGAGATGTAAATTATTCAAGGCCTCAATTAATAATAATTGACCTTTTTGTTCACATAAACGCCCTACACAAATTAACTTTGTATTTTCCTGAATTTGAACTGGTTCGGTAGTAAAAAAATCTGCCTCTAAACCACAATGAATAATATTTACCTTAGACCATTGCTCTAAAGGAATCCAACGAAATAATTGACTCCTTCCATAAGAACTAATTGCCACTACAAATTTACTATGCTGAACTTTCTCTGCCAAAGCAATAAATTGCGGTTTATCAAATTCTTCTGGACCATGCACAGTAAAACTATAACTTACTCCACCCAATAAATGCGCCAACATTACCACTGTGGTTGAATTGGTGCCAAAATGTGCATGTATATGTTCTACTTCAGTTTGTTGTTGCAACTTTAATAACACGCAACTTTCGGCTAAATAAAATAAATGCAGCAATAAACCACGCTCAGAATGCCAACCTATTTTTAATGCCTTCAATAAAACCTTAAAAAACACCAATGGTGCCGATACAAAAACCTTTATAATGCTCGAAATTATTGCAGTAATCGGCAAAGCTAAAATTGCTTGAGTTTTTTCAGATTCTGTCAAATCCACTGGATCTACTAGTTCGGCTTGATTAGTTCTAATTGCAAAACGTTGCACTGAATAACCTAATTTTTCCAAAGCCAAAATTTCTCTACGAATAAAACTATGACTAACTTTAGGATATTGATTAATAAAATAGGCAATTTTCATAGGCTTTAAAATTTAATATAGAAATGGTTCATAAGGAGTATTTTGCAAACAATCAAACACTTCTGCGTAATTAAGCACTGATGCTTCTAAACTATTAGGTGACATTTTTTGTTGTTGGCTAGTTACATTAAATGGTTTGATTTCCAAAAATTCACATAACTTTTGATTCCACGCCTGAATTGATTCAGGACTGGCAAAATATTGTTCATATTCAATCTTTAGTATGCTGTGATTCACTAAACTTTGTATAAAATCTTGTTCACGCTGAGTTTCTGAATAATAAATTGCCAATTTTTGCATTAAATCATTAGTATCTATTTGAATTTTTTCAAACAATGTATTATTTTTTTCATAAGATACAGATTGTTGTTTAATTTGCATTAAAACCAAGGAAATATAACGCTTTAAAATATTTTTACGCTGCAAATAAACTATTTTTATTTGCGGATTTTGACGAATATATTCTGCAGTATTAGTTTTTTCTATGGTCACCAAAAAATCTTTAATACCAACACTTTTAACTGTATGCTGAAATTTAAAATTTATTTTTCTATTAGTTTTTAAATGTTGCCAAGCAGAATAACCTTGAGCTAAATAAAAAAACCAGCCATGTTTATAAATACAGTTTAAATAGGCCTCATAACCTTTATGTTTAAATAAATACTGATAAACTAATTTATTAGTAGTAGTCCATTCGCCTAAAACTTCGCCATAATTTACACAATTTGCACTTAAATTTAGGGTATTGGAAATATAATTACTCCCACTACGTCCACTAGTAAAAATCAGATGTTGTTGCATGTTTATTTAAGATTCCCAGCATGTAAACCACACTCTTTTTTGGCTTCAGATTCCCACCACCAACGACCTTGCCTTTCATGTTGATTCGGTAAAATAGCCCGCGTACAAGGCTCACAACCAATACTTATAAACCCTTGTTTATGTAATGAATTATATGGTAAAGCATAAGCTTCAATATAATCCCAAACTTGTCTAGAACTCCAATTCAACAATGGATTAAATTTAATTAAATTTTGTTCAGGTATAGAAAATGCTTGATCTATTTCAACTTCAACTAAATCTTGACGTGTTTCTAAACTTTGATCTTTACGTTGTCCAGTAATCCAAGCATCTAAAGTAAATAATTTACCTTTTAGTGGCTCTACTTTTCTTAAATTGCAACACTCTTGATGCCCATCATTATAAAAACTGAACCAACCTTTATTAGTGACTAAATCTGCAATTTCACTCGCATTAGGACTTAAACACTCAATTTTTATTCCATAATGTTCTCTTACTTTTTCAATGAAACGGTAAGTTTCAGGATGTAATCTACCTGTATCTAAAGAAAAAATTTGCATATCAGGACGTATTTGTAATGCCATATCAATTAGCACCACATCTTCTGCACCACTAAACGATAATGCAATATTGTCAAAAGCAGCTAATGCAGCTCTGAGTATTTTACCTGGAGATTGTCCTGCTAATTCAATTTGGTGCGCTTGAATATCAAATGTAGTCATGATTTTTTACTGGTTACTCCATATAATTAAACTTAATGTTGCATAAAATATTGGTTTAAAAATTCATCTAAACTTAACAGATCACTAGTCTCAAGTTCAAATTGTTGTTGCTGTGATGTTAACATCATTTGGTCAAATTGTTGCTGTAATGCAGAATTTAAAGGTGCTTGTTGAGTAAAATAATTTGCATGTTGTTTTGAAGTAGATAAACTAAAACCACTATAAGACTGTTGCTGTTTTTGCATGGCAGCTAATATTTTTGCAGATGGAGTTAAAGCAGAATTATTTACACATTGTTGTTGCCAATTTAATGCGCTTGTATACGGTTTATTAATTTTATCAGCATCTAAAACCGCACATATATCCTGCATATCCGTTAAAATCTGACTAGACCAAGCCTGTAAACTAATATTTTTCCCATGTTTATTCAGCTGCAAATTAGGCTTTCTACCTTGATATGCAACTAGTAATTGATTGTTATTATTTATTTTTTGCTCATGACTGCTTTGTAAAGGACTCTCATTTAATAAGCAATGCAATAAAAAAGCTTCGATGAAATTAGCCTGATGTTGATTAATTCCAATTGGCTCGAAAATATTAACATCTAACGAACGAATTTCAATATATTGTACCCCACGATATTTTAAAGCTAAAGTTGGTTTTTCACCTGAAGCTGAAATTTGTTTAGGTCTTACAGTACTATAATATTCATTTTCTATCTGCAACTGATTGGAATTAAGTTGTTGATATGCTCCATTTGACTTAATTCCAATAGCCTCATAATCAACATCAGGAGTATTCATAGCCATATTCAAACTTTCTACATAACCATTTAGGGTATTAAAATCAATTTTTAACTGGGATTGTTTATCATTTTTATAACCTATATCACTCATTCTTAATGAGGTTGCATATGGTTGATACAATGTATGAGGATCAAATTCTTGAAAAGAATTACTTAAATTGTGCGGACGATTATGAAAAAATTGTTTACAAATTGCTGGTGAAGCTCCAAATAAATACAACAACAACCAGCCTTGACGTTGAAAATTTCTAATTAAAGCAAAATATGCGGCTGAAATAAATTCTTCTAAACTTATCCCACTTTCATCTTGTGCATATAATTCCTGAAATAATGGCATTGGTACTGAATAATTGAAATGAACCCCCGCTATAGCCTGCATAGAACGACCATACCGATGCGATAATCCAAGCCGATAAATTTGTTTCATTTGCCCTATATTAGATTTTCCATAATCTGCAATCTTAATGCTATTTTCATTTTTAATTCCACAAGGCATACTAGTAGCTAACAAGATTTCATTATCTAAGTTTTTATAGACATGCCGATGAATATTATGCAGAAATTTTAAAGTTTCAACACTATTAACAAACGGTGGCGTAATAAACTCCAATAAAGATTCCGAATAATCAGTAGTAATATGTGGATGAGTTAAAGCTGAACCTAAAAACTTGGGGTGTGGTGTTTGCGCAATCAAACCTTGGGCTGAAATTCGCAAGCTTTCTTTTTCTATACCTTTCAAACCATTACATAATAAATCCTGTTTATTATTGGCAGTTATTTTTTGGAAATGCGCTGCAAGTTGCGTGGTCAAAGTCGTCATATCACCAATATTAGCCTACTTAGAATAAATATTAATCCCATATTATAAGGGCTTTACGTGTTAATAAAGCAAATTTCTCATTTTAAACCTAATACCCAATTTAAAAAATACTTTTTAAGAATGCCCATACAATTAAATTTAGATTCTGTATTTGTTAAGATTTATCGTGTAAATTACACTTATTGGGTTAATAAAAAAACCCATAAATTGATTCATAAATAATCATGTATCTCCATATATTTATTTTATAGTCAAAAATAACCAAGGGAATAATTATGTCTGAACAAACTGATAAAAAAATATTGGACGTTGAAACTATTGAACAGCGTTTAAAAGCAGAATTACCAGAATGGTTTTATAAAAATGGCTGGATTCAAAGAAAATTTAAAACCAGTGGCTGGAAAGGTAGCTTAATGGTAGTAACTACTGTGGGACATTTAGCCGAAAAAGCTTGGCATCATCCAGATATGAATGTCTCATATGCGTTTGTAATTGTTAAATTAATGACTCATTCCGCAAAAGGAATTACGGAAAAAGATTTTATTTTAGCAAAAAAAATTGAAGCTGTGATTATGTGGGATGCTGCTGCTGAATCTAATAATATTTTAGAAGGTACGCCTAAAGAACAACGATTTAGTTATATTAAAAGTTAATTCCGTCTAGGATCAAAAGCATCTCTAACGCAGTCGGAAAATAAATTTGCTGCCAATACAAAACTAAACATGAAAATGAATGCCGCGCTTAAAGACCACCACACTACAGGTTCACGTGCCATTTCTAAGCGCGCACCATTAATCATGTTGCCCCAGCTGTAAGTTGTTGGATCTACACCGATATTAATATATGACAGCACGGCTTCAGCTAAAACTAAGGCACTAAAATCTAATACTACTGCAATAAAAATTATATGCATTACATTAGGTAAAATATGTCGGTATAAAATTTTGCTATTAGTTACACCCAAAGCTTGCGCGGCTTGCACATAATCCATAGCTTTGAGTTTTAAAGTTTCTGCACGCAATAACCGACAAAGTCCAGTCCAACTAGTCAACCCCAAAATAAAACATAAGCCTAATAAACGCATATCTGCCCGCACTAATAAACTAGTGAATTCAGCTTGATGATTGGCAATATAAACTTGCACCATTAAAATAGAAGCTGCAATTAATAATACGCTGGGAATTGAGTTTAAAGTCGTGTAAACATATTGAATCAAATCATCAATCCAACCTGAATAAAATCCGGCTAAAATTCCAAACACAATTGCCAACGGTAACATAATAAAAGTGGTTAAAGCCCCAATAACCAAGCCTGTACGAATGCTTTTAATGGCTTGATAAAATACATCTTCACCAACTTTATCAGTGCCTAAAATATGATATGAACATGACAATTCAATTAAAATTGCACTAATAACAATCAAGCAACCCAGTAAACTCCAGATATGAAAATTTTTTGCAGTTACAGTTTGACTTAAGTAGTACATACAAGCCAACAATAACGCAAAAACCAACATACCTTTAATAAATCCTAAACCAGTTTTGCGGCTAATATCACCAAGTTTTTCAGTTTCAGGATTATTTAAATTCGCACCACCATATTTCAATCTAGGATAACCCCAGATAGATTCTTGGCTGGATACTTGAATATTTTCTTTGCTAAATAAATGTGTAGCGAAAGGAGCAGAATAAGTTTTTTCAGTTTGAGTTCTTAATGGTGTAGCTACATAATCTAACAGACTAATAATTGCCTGCGTATCATTATTGCTAGCTTTAAAATGAATTGAATCTAACAAGCCAATGAGTATAAAAAACATCAATACTACCAAGGATAAAATCCCAGTTTTATTGCTAATAATTTTTTCTAGGGGACGTTTAAATTGTACTTGCGTAGTTAAATAATAACTCCCAGAAACTAATATAAACATTAAAAAATACAACAATGCATCTGTCCACAAAACTACCATTATGTCAACCTAATCCTTGGATCTACTAAGGTATATGAAATGTCAGTTAACACTAAACCCAAAATATATAACGCTGAACCTAAAAATACCATTGAGCGTACAATCGCAAAATCTTGGCTGTTAATTGCATCAATAGTGTAACTACCTAAACCTGGAATACTAAAGAATGCTTCGGTAATTAAACTGCCCATGAATAAAACAGGCAAAATCACTACTACTCCAGTCAAAATAGGAATTAAAGCATTTCTTAATACATGTTTGAATAATACTTGAGTTTCAGTTAAACCCTTAGCTCTTGCGGTACGAACATAATCTTTTTCAACTTCTTCTAAAAATAAACTTCGGTACCATCTAGCTCCAGAACCAATTCCTGATACCACTGCAATTAACACTGGCAAAATTAGAAATTTTAATGCATTAAAACCTGGTTCATAACCTGAAATTGGTACTAAATGTAATAACTTACTGATTAAAAATTGTCCACCTATAATATAAAATAGCGATGAAATTGACATTAAAATTACACAGCCAACTAAACCGCCTATTTCTATATAAGTTTGCCTAAATAACACCATAAATAAGGCAATAGAAATATTTACTCCCAAGCCCACAATTAACGATGGTAATGCTACAGCTAAACTAGGCCACATCCGTTGTTTAATATCATAAGAAATATTACGCCCACTATCTGAAATTCCAAAATTAAAGCTAAATAAACCAACAGATTTTTGATAAAAAATAGTTTTTGTAATTGGATTACTGGCTTTAGAATTCCAAAACAATGGCAAATCATAACCGCGCTGTTGCTTCCAATTTTCAACTGCTTGTTGGGTTACATGTTTTTCACCCAATTGCATCCGCGCCATGTCATCAGGACTATTAACCACAAAAAACAAAGTAAAAGTTAATATATTTACTCCCATTAATAATGGTATAGCATACACAAAACGGCGAATTATATATGCTAACATACTGCTACAACTCCTAGAATATCCAGCTTAACCAGCTGCATTTTGAAAATATGCATTTTTTTCAAAACCACTTAACTTAGCTAACAATAATAACTGCTGCGGAATATGCTGAAAGATTAATTTCACTTGTTGTTGCTGACTATATTTAATCCATTCAATCATTAAAGCCAAGCCTGCACTATCGCAATTAGTTACTAACTTTAAATCTAAGGTTAAAGTGTTGTTGGCACATGAATTGGAAAAATCTACACACTTCACAGTTTTGGCATTAATACTGGCAAAAGTTAAATCCCCTTTAACACTTAAACATCCAGTTTGCATGGTTATTATTTCTAAATTTTGCATCACTATTCCGCTGCTGAATCACTACTACCACGATCTTTAAATAAAAATTGCCCCATAACTTCTTCCAACACAATTGCAGATTGAGTAATTTCAATTTGACTCTGATCTTTTAAAACCTCGTCCATTCCACCTGGCTCTAAACTCACATATTGCTCGCCTAATAAACCCGCAGTAAAAATACTTGCAGTAGTATCTTCAGGCAATTGATTATATTGAGCTTCAATTTGCATTCTGACTACGGCTTGAAACATTTTTTGATCTAATTCAATACTCTCAACCCGACCAACCCTAACTCCACCAATTAATACTGGAGATTTTACTTTTAAACCGCCAGAATTTTCAAATGTCGCAGTAACGGTATAAGTTTCTACAGCATTAAAACCGCCTAAATTACTCACTTGCATGGCTAAAAAAAACAATGCGCCAATGCCAGTAGCAATAAAAATACCTACTAAAGTATCTTGTGTTGCTGAATTTTGCATTAAATGTCTCCAAACATAAGTGCAGTTAGAATAAAATCCAAACCTAATGTAGCAAAAGCCGAATTCACTACAGTTCGCGTAGTTGCACCACTAACTCCCTCAGAAGTTGGCACTGCGGAATAACCTTCATATAAAGCAATCCATGTCACGACAAAACCAAAAACCAAACTTTTAATCACACCATTTAAGATGTCATCATAAAAATCCAAACTTGATTGCATTTGCATCCAATAAGAGCCTTCATCTACGCCTAACATGCCCACACCAACCAAATGCCCACCTATAATTCCTATAGCACTAAATAACATAGTTAATAATGGCACGGAAATTAATCCAGCTACAAATCTAGGCGCAACAATACGTTTTATCGGGTCAATTGCCATCATTTCCATGCCAGACAATTGTTCAGTAGCTTTCATTAAACCAATTTCAGCAGTTAAAGCTGAACCCGCGCGCCCCGCAAATAATAATGCTGTCACTACTGGGCCTAATTCACGCACTAATGAAGCTGCAACCATTACCCCTAAAGCTTCTTCAGCTCCAAAGCTTGATAAAATATAATATCCCTGTAAACTTAAAACCATGCCAATAAACAAGCCTGAAACAGTGATAATCAAAAACGATAACACCCCTACAGAATATAATTGTTTGCTCAATAAACGTGGACGTAAAAATACATCTCCAACTCCAATTAATACCTGACCTAAAAAAAATCCACTTTTGCCAAGTTTATTAAAACTACAGCGAGTGTTTTTGCCTAATTTCGTCAAAATATTCAGCATGTTTAATCCTTATCAAACGTCAGCAAATCTTCAATATAATCTGGAGCTGGATAATGAAAATGCACTGGTCCTTCAGGCGCACCTTGCATAAACTGCTGTACCCATTCAGATTCAGAATTATTAATTTCCTCTGGAGTTCCCTGACCCACAATATTTCCATGTGACAACACATAAATATAATCTGCAATTGCAATAGTTTCATGCACATCATGTGAAACTATAATACTAGTTAAACCCAAAATAGTATTTAACGATTTAATCAGTTGTACCAAAGTTGCCATTGAAATTGGATCTTGTCCAGTAAATGGCTCATCGTACATAATCATCATTGGATCTAAAGCAATTGCCCGCGCTAATGCCACTCGCCTTGCCATACCTCCAGATAATTCATTCGGCATTAAATTCCTAGCACCACGCAAACCCACTGCATGTAACTTCATTAACACCAAAGTTCGAATCATTGATTCAGTTAATTTTGTATGCTCACGTAACGGAAACGCCACATTATCATACACATTCATATCAGTTAATAAAGCACCACTTTGAAACAACATCCCCATGCGTCTACGCAAACTATACAAATCTTTACGGGCTAATGTATGCACATTCTGACCATTAATCTCCACAGTTCCAGCATCTGGAAAAATTTGCCCACCAATTAATTTTAATAAAGTAGTTTTTCCAGTACCACTAGGTCCCATAATCGCAGTAATTTTACCGCGCTGGATTCCTAGTGAAATATCATCGAATATTATTCTATCGCCACGCGAAAACGTCAGGTGTTGCACCGAAACTAAGTTATTATCAAAGCTCACATAAATCTCTAACGATTATAAAATACTCATTTTCCATGAGATAACTAGCTTAAGTCAAACAATTATATTTTATGATGCGACATAATCTATATAATCATGGCATAATGAACGGTTTTAAAAAAGTTGGCTCATAAAATGCTAATAAAAATTCGGAATATTTGTCGTGCCAGCAATTAATACTCACAAAATTTGTGAATTAGCTTTAACTGTCATTGACTTAGAAGCCAAAGCAGTGGCCAATTTAGCTAAAAAAATCAACCATGATTTTGTTGCTGCATGCAGCATAATGCAACAATGCAAAGGCAAAGTAATAGTTATAGGTATGGGAAAATCTGGACATATTGCTGGCAAAATTGCTGCAACTTTAGCCAGCACTGGCACCCCAGCATTTTTTGTGCATGCTGCCGAAGCCAGTCACGGTGATTTGGGCATGATGAGTGTGCAAGACGTAATTTTAGCAATATCTAATTCAGGTGAAACTAGTGAATTATTAACCTTACTACCATTAATAAAAAGGTTGAATATTCCATTAATTGCTATGACCGGAGCTAAAAATTCTACCTTAGCTAAATTTGCTAGCGTGCATTTAGATGTTTCTGTAACCCAAGAAGCTTGTCCACTTGGATTAGCCCCAACATCTAGCAGCACTGTAGCTTTAGTCATGGGCGATGCATTGGCATTAGCTATTTTAGACAGTAATGGTTTTACCCAAAATGACTTTGCTTTATCCCATCCAGGTGGCAATTTAGGCAAGCGTTTATTATTACAAGTTGATGATTTAATGCACACTGGCACCGATATTCCAATAGTAAATCCTGAAAATTTTATTAGCCAAGTTTTGTTAGAAATGACTGCAAAAAAATTAGGCATGACCGCAGTAATTAATCATGCACATCAGGTTATGGGTGTATTTACTGATGGCGATCTCAGGCGTATGTTAGCAAAAAATTTGGATGTTCATAGTACAACAGTAGAGCAAGTTATGACTGCTCCATGCACGATGATTAAAGCAAATTTATTAGCAGCAGAAGCGATGCAAATTATGGAAAGCAAAGAAATTAACGCCTTATTAATAGTGGACACTGAACAAAAACTTTTAGGGGCATTAAATATGCACGATTTAATCCATGCAGGCATTGTTTAACTATGCAATTCAATCAAAAATCCCAAACCTGCCTAGAAATTGCCAAACAAATTAAATTATTAATCTTAGATGTAGACGGAGTTTTAACTGATGGCAAACTATTTTTCGATCACCAAGGTCAAGAATATAAAGCCTTTCATGCACGTGATGGACATGGTTTAAAATTATTACAAACCACTGGGGTAATCGTTGCAATTATTTCTGGTCGCAAATCCAAATCTGTAGAATTAAGAATGCAAAACTTAGGAATTAAACATGTTTATCAAGGACATGAAAATAAAATTGCCGCATTTGAAGGACTTATTGGTCTATTAAAACTTAGCCCTGAACAAGTAGCTTATGTAGGTGATGACGTTTTAGATTTACCAATTATGTCACGTGTAGGTCTAGCAATTGCAGTTAATGATGCGCATTTTACTGTAAAAATTCGTGCTGCTTGTTATACTGATATTCAAGGTGGATTAGGCGCAGTGCGTGAAGTCTGTGATTTTATTATGCAAGCACAAGGAAGTTTTGATAAGATTTTGCATACTTATTTAACTTAAACGGATCCGCAAGCTAATGGCTGTGTTTCATCCAGATAAATTTTTTGCACATAATATTCGGGTCTATGTTTTGGCCATTGGTTTAGCTATTTTATCTTGGATTTTAGTAGCAGCTTTTGAGCCAGAACCACTAATTTTAACTACAAGCTCACAGTATAAAATTCGCAGTGTAGACTATTTTAGTACTGACTATATGAAAAAAGAGTTGGATACTGAAGGTAAACTAAAATCCATTTTACAAGCCCAAAAATTATCGCATTATAAAGAAGATGGGATAACTGAAATGCAACAACCAATAATGACTTTGTATAATGCTAATACTCCTCCTTGGATTATTCAAGCAACTACTGGTATTTTAGCTGCTGATGGGAATACTTTACACTTAAATGGCGCAGTATCTATTGATAGGGCAGCAACTGAAAATCTGCCAGTATTAAAATTACAAACATCGGATTTAACAGTTAAAATACATGAAAATTATGCTGAAGGAAAAAAATGGGCTCAATTGCATTCAGGCAATAATTGGATCCAAGGTGTCGGCATTCAAATGGTGTTTAAACAACCAATTTCATTAAAATTGTTATCAAAAGTTAAAAGTTATTATGAGCCTAAATAAAACCAGCCGCAGATTTTTATTCGCAATATTTATGATGTCAATTGGTAATGTCAGCTTTGCTTTGGAAAATGATAATCAACAACCAATTTATATTGATTCCAATACGGCCTCTTACGATCAACAACAAGAATTAAGTGTTTATACTGGCGATGTTATTTTTACCCAAGGTTCATTAATAGTTAAATCTGACAGCATGACTTTTCATCTTAAACAAGGTGAAATATCTAAAATAGTAGTGAAAGGACAACCAGCAACCTTTAAACAAACTCCAAAAAAAAATCGCAAAGATATTAATGGGCAGGCATTAATTGGGGAATATTATCCCGCAAGTGCTAAACTACAATTAATGGGTAAAGCTGTGATTTGGCAGGGCGGCAATCAATCAAAAAGTGATTTAATTGTTTATGATACTAAGCATTCAGTAATTAGAGCGGGTGATAAAACTTCAGGCTCAAAACGAGTACATACAGTGTTTCAACCCAAAGCAAAAAAATAAATCATGGCGAGCTTAACTGCAAAAAATATCATTAAAACTTACAATAAACGTCAAGTTGTTGCTGGAGTATCGTTACATATTGACACTGGTGAAATTGTAGGTTTATTGGGTCCAAATGGTGCCGGCAAGACTACTAGTTTTTATTTATTGGTGGGTTTGATTAAAGCTGAATTTGGCGAAATTTTTTTAGATGAACGCAATATCACCAATTATCCTATGCATAAACGCGCCCAATTAGGCATTGGTTATTTACCCCAAGAACCATCAGTATTTCGTAAGTTAACCGTAGCAGAAAATTTACGCGCAGTTTTACAATTACGCCCCGATTTAAATAAACACACTATTGAAACTAAAATTCACACCTTATTAGAAGAATTTCATATTTTACATTTAGCTAATCAATCTGCTTTAGGACTTTCAGGCGGAGAACGTAGACGGGTTGAAATAGCACGGGCTTTAGCAACTAATCCAAAGTTCATTTTGTTAGATGAACCATTTGCTGGAGTAGATCCAATTTCTGTAATTGATATTAATAAAATCATTTGTCATTTAAAAAATCGCGGCATTGGAATCTTAATTACTGAGCATAATGTGCGTGAAACTTTGCGTATTTGTGATCGAGCTTATATTTTAAATGAGGGCAAAGTAATTACTGAAGGTGGGGCAAAGGAAATTGTAGCCAATGATGAAGTTCGAGCAGTATATTTAGGTGAGAATTTTGTTCTCTAGCTTAGTTAGCAAATCAACATAATGAAGCAATCATTACAGCTCCATATGGGGCAACAACTTACCATGACCCCGCAATTGCAACAGGCGATTAAGTTGTTGCAATTATCAACTTTAGATTTACAACAGGAAATTCAAAATGCATTAGATTCTAACATTATGCTGGAAGTAGATGAGGAAGTTAGCAAGCCAAATTCTGATCCATCTAATGAAACTAAAGCTGAAACTGAAGAAATAAATAGTGCAGGTTCTCAAACTGAAATACCCACAGAATTACCAATAGATTCAAGCTGGGAAGATGTGTATGAAGGCAGCCTAAATTATACTCAAGCTTTGCATAAAACCGAATTTCCAGATTTTGAATCTCAACATAGCAAAATAGTATCTTTAAAAGATTATTTATTAAATCAATTAAAACTTTCGTTGCTTTCAGAACGCGATCAAGCAATTGCCATCACTATAATAGATTCATTAAATGAAGATGGTTATTTAAGCACTTCTTTGGAGGATGTTTATACAGCTTTATTAGATGACATGGAAGATTTAGAATTTGATGAAGTCCAAGCAGTTTTACATAGCATCCAAAATTTTGATCCTATTGGAATTGCCGCACTTGATTTAGCTGATTGTTTAAGCTTGCAACTTAAAGCTTTACCTACTTCAAATAATACTGATATTGCCCTTACACTCATCAAAAAATATCTTGATTTACTCGCCACCCAGCAACAAAGTAAATTAATGCAAAAATTAGGCGTTTCTGAAATTAAATTGGAACAAGTAATTAGTTTAATCAGAAGTTTAGATCCAAAACCAGGTCAAAAATTACAACAATTAAAAACTGAATACGTAGTTCCTGATGTGTTTGTAACTAAAAAAAATGATATTTGGCAAGTGAATTTAAATGCTGATATTGCACCTAAATTAAGAATTAATCCATTTTATTCAAGCTTTATTAAACGTGCAGATAATAGTCAAGATAATCTCAGCATGAAAACTCATTTACAAGAAGCCAAATGGTTTATTAAAAGTCTTTATGGTAGAAATGAAACCTTATTAAGAGTTGCCAAGTCAATTATTGCCAAACAAGTTAATTTTTTACAATATGGCGATGTAGCCATGAAACCTATGGTCTTACGTGATATTGCAGAAGAATTAGAATTACATGAATCAACTATTTCTCGAGTTACTACTAAGAAATATATGCACACTCCTAATGGAATTTTTGAATTTAAATATTTTTTTTCCAGCCATGTATCAACAACTGAAGGCGGAGATTGTTCTGCAATTGCTATTAGAGCGTTTATAAAAGAATTAATCGCAAATGAATTACCAAATAAACCTCTAAGCGATGATAAAATATCTAAATTATTACAAGAAAAAGGCATTAACATAGCACGGCGCACTATCGCAAAATATCGTGAAACTATGTCTATTGCTTCATCTAGACAGCGTAAACGGCTTTTATAAGTACGTTATAATCCATAATCACAACATAAATATTTTTAATTAGGAGATTATCCATGCAAGTAAGTATTACTGGTCATCATGTTGACGTAACTGATTCCTTAAAATTCCACGTAGAAGAAAAAATCGGTAAATTAAAACGCCATTTTGACAATGTGACTGATGTTCATGTTATTTTAACTGTAGAAAAATTAAACCAAAAAGCTGAAGCAACTGTACAAATTAGTGGTGCTAAGTTATTCGCTGAAGACCATCAAGCAGATATGTATACCGCTATAGATCATATGGTAGATAAATTAGATCGCCAAATTATTAAACATAAAGAAAAAACTGGTCATCATCGCGGATAAATAAACACTAAGTAAATACGTCTCACGATTTAAAAAATTCATCTGAATACATATATTTTTGTGAGACTTATCTACAACTACACCCGTTGCATCCATTTTTCATTCATAACCTACATATTTAATGTCTATTACAGTGAAACAAGATCATAATAAATACCAACTTGAGCGTGTCATAGAACTCTTAAAACAAGGTTCTACGTATGAAATGAGGAATTTTATTCACTCTATTTATCCTGCTGAAACTGCAAATATTATCAGTGCTTTAGATATTGAAGAGCGTAAACAAATATGGGCAGTAATTCCAATCAATGTAATGGGGGAAATTTTAGTTAAACTAAACACTGAAGTTGCCGCTAGTTTAATCCAAATTACCGATAGAAATGATCTAATTCAAGCAATAGAAAAACTTGAATCAGATGATATGGTAGATTTATTACATACATTACCAGAACCAACATTATCTAATGTATTGGAATCTATTGGAGTTACCGAACGTCGTCGTTTAGAATCAGCATTATCATTTGCTGATGACACTGCCGGCGGACTAATGTCACTAGATGTGTTAACCATAAGTCCTGATGTTTCTTTAGATGTAGTCAGTCGTTATTTACGCAAACGCGGTAAAATACCAACAGGAACTGATGGCTTATATGTAATTGACAATAAAAATCACTTGCAAGGTATCTTACCCATAGATTGTTTATTGACAGAAGATCTAAATAAAAAAGTTTCTGCGGTCATGCAAAGCAGTGTAGATGCAGTTCCATATCAAATGCCGGCTTCGGAAGTCGCGCATTTATTTGAACAGCACAGTATGCTATCCACACCAGTATTAACCGAAACAGGCAAACTATTAGGTAGAATAACTTTAGATGATATTATTGGTGTAATTCGTGGCGAAGAAGAACATGCAGTTATGCAACGGGTAGGCTTGGATGAAAAACAAGATTTATTTGCCCCTGCAGTAACCAGTTCAAAAAGAAGGGGCGTATGGCTGGGAATTAATTTATTCACAGCATTCTTAGCTTCTTGGGTGATTGGTTTATTTGAAGCAACCTTAGATCAAATAGTTGCTTTAGCAGTTTTAATGCCAATAGTTGCAAGCATGGGTGGAATTGCTGGCAGCCAAACCCTAACCCTAGTAATTAGAGGTCTAGCATTAAAGCAAGTAAATATGTCGAATGCAAGCAGACTTTTAACTAAAGAGTTAGCTGTAGGTGCGGTAAATGGAGTCTTATGGGCTAGTGTTGTGGCACTGATTGCTAGTCTTTGGTTCCAAAGTGCAAGTTTAGGCATTTTACTTGGAAGTGCCATGATTATAAATCTTTTATGTGCAGCCCTAGCAGGTACAATAATTCCATTAGCACTAGATAAAGTTGGTATTGATCCAGCACTTGCTGGTGGCGTACTTCTAACTACCGTCACTGATGTAATTGGCTTTATGGCATTTTTAGGCTTAGCAACAATATTTTTAATTTAACTGCTAAAATTAACTTTCAGTAAAAAACATTGGCAGTAATGGATTGCTATTTCAACGCTAAAATTTCCATTCTGCCTTTGACCTCAATTATTTACCCCTATTTAGTTAACTCATCATCTGGCAAAACTATATTCAACTCTAATGTTTCACGATCATCATCTTGTTCAAGATTAACTGACACAGATTTCTCATCCACATTAAAATATTTCTGAATCACTGCAAGTAACTCTTGCTTTAACTTAGGTAAATATGAAAGTTGACTCCTTGAAGAACGCTCATGAGCTACCAAAATTTGCAGTCGTTCTTTTGCAATAGCTGCTGAAGTAGGCTTAGAAGCTCTAAAATAATCCAGCAAACTCATTATTTACTCCTAAACAAGCCACTAAATAAACCACGTTTCACTTTAATAAAACGATGCGGAACTTCTTCACCTAAATATCGATCTACAATATCTTTATACGCAGCTCCAGCATTACTTTTTTCATCTAAAATCACTGGAACTCCTGCATTAGAAGCTTCTAATACTGACTTGGATTCTGGAATTACCCCTAACAAAGGCAAAGACAAAATTTCCTTTACATCATCCACACTTAACATGCCGCCATCTTTAACCCGTGAAGGTGAATAACGTGACAATAACAAAAATTCTTTAATTGGCTCTTGACCAGTTTCAGCTCGCTGAGATTTACTTGCTAAAATCCCCAACATTCTATCTGAGTCTCGCACTGAAGCAACTTCTGGATTAGTCACCACAAAAGCATCATCAGCAAAATACATGGCAAAATTAGCTCCACGTTCAATTCCAGCTGGAGAATCACACAAAATATACTCAAAATCCCGCTTTAATTCTGTTAAAACCTTCTCAACCCCATCCTTAGTTAAAGCATCTTTATCACGCGTTTGTGAAGCTGGCAAAATGTACAATTTATCACAACGTTTATCTTTAATTAAAGCCTGATTTAGAGTAGCCTCACCATTAATAACATTAATAAAATCATACACCACACGCCGTTCACAACCCATGATTAAATCTAAATTGCGCAAACCAACATCAAAATCAATTACCGCAGTTTTAAAGCCTTTCAATGCCAATCCCATAGCAATTGCAGCACTTGTGGTTGTTTTGCCTACGCCACCTTTTCCAGATGTCACAACAATAATTCTAGCCAATGATTTTTCCTCTGATAACCCGTTATAATGCTTCAATAATTAAAGCTTGATCTTGTAAAAAAACTTGCACATTTTGTTTGCTTAATGAATTATCCAAACTATCATTTAAACGATAATTCCCTGCAATAGAGACTAATTCAGCTTGCAAATCCGCACAAAAAATTCGCCGACTAATATCGCCTTGCACTCCTGCTAAAGCCCGACCACGTAAGGAAGCGTAAATATGAATATTGCCTTCAGCCATTACTTCCGCACCAGCACTAACTTGAGCTAAAATAATCAAATCTCCTTGAGCATAAATCCTCTGACCCGAACGCACTGGTTGAGTAATTAATTTCACTTCGATTTTTTTAATTACTGGTTTTTGCACCGAATCTGGTTGAGTAATTTTTTTTACCGGCATTGTATGTACTGGAACTCCAGCTGCAATAGCTATTTGATGCTGTGATTTACTACCGCCTTGCACACCAATGGGTAAAAACTCCAATTCTCGCAACAAAAGTATTAGTTTGGTAATATCAATAGATTGACTATGTGTCAATAAATAAGCTAAATTAATTAACAGCGGGGAATTTCTGAAAAAATCTGGTGCTTGAGCAATTTTTTGCTGTAATTTTTCTTGAATATCATCTAATTGCGGACTAAATAAAATTAAAGTAGACACATTAATAGCACGACTTTTAAATTCTAAAACAGATTCTGTAACTAACAAGTCCTGAGTGTCTATAGGCATGAGAATTAAATTATTTATGAAAATATATGTGTAAATTTTAGCATTGATACTTAAAAAAATCATTGTTTGCTAATCATACTCTAAATGTTTTAAATTATAATCAGCATAGTTGCCATTAAAAACAATAATCCAGAAAAATATCGTTTTAAAATTTGGGCTGGAAGTTTACCAACTAATTTAGCCCCTATAGGTGCAGTTATCATACTAGCACAAATAATGCCAAAAAAAGCCGGCAAATAAATATAGCCAAAACTTCCTGCTGGCAAATGTTGCTGTTGCAAACCTAAAATAATATATCCAATACTTGCAGCTATAGACAACGGTAATCCACAAGCACTAGAAATAGCCACTGCATTTTTCATTGGTATTTGACAACTTAATAAAAATGGTACATTTAGAGTTCCACCACCAATCCCTAACACGGCAGAAATTAGACCTATTACTAAGCCAACACTATAATTTACGCATTTACTAACTTGCTGTAATTCAATATAGGGCTTAAATTGAAATGCCATTTGGCAACCCACATATAGCAAATATATAATGAATATAGTCCGCAAATAATCTGTTGGTAAACTATCAGTGATTAAAGTCCCAATAATTGCCCCCACCACAATACTAGGCATGAGTTGCAATACAATCTTCCATAATAAATTATGCTGATAATGATGAGTGATTATACTAGCAATGGCAGTAAAAACTATAGTCGCTAATGAAGTTGCAATCGCCATTATCATCCACATGGATTCGGGCAATATAGAAAAATTAGCGAACAAAAACAATAATACTGGCACAATTACTAAACCACCTCCAATCCCCAACATACCTGACAATAAACCACTTACCATGCCCAAAACAACACTAGCTAAAAATATTGTCATTCTTTGCTTGCCATCAATATTGAAATTAAATATGCTATTCTACGCCGATTAATTCTCCAGCTTGAAATTAACCATGAAAACTTTTTTAGTCGGCGGCGCAGTCCGCGACCAATTACTTAATTATCCGGTAACTGAAAAGGATTGGGTAGTAATTGGTGAAACTCCAGAATCCATGTTAAGCAATGATTTTCAACAAGTTGGCAAAGATTTTCCAGTATTTTTACACCCTAAAACTCGGGAAGAATACGCATTAGCTCGCACTGAAAGAAAAACCGCTGTTGGTTACACAGGCTTTAAAGTTTATAGTGATCCCAATGTCACTTTAGAAGCTGATTTAATTCGTCGTGATTTAACTATTAACGCCATGGCAATGGATGCAACTGGTGCGATTATTGACCCATATAACGGTCAACAAGATTTAAAACAACGCATATTTAGACATGTATCTCCAGCATTTAGCGAAGACCCAGTAAGAATTTTACGTGTTGCTAGGTTTGCCGCTAAATATGCACATTTAGGCTTTAAAATTGCTCCAGAAACCTTAGAACTAATGCGTTCTATGGTATTAGCAGGCGAAACTGCACACCTAGTTGCTGAAAGAGTCTGGGCAGAATTACATAAAGCCTTATTGTGCCTAACTCCAGTAGCATTTTTTGAAAGTTTACAAGCCTGCAACGCTTTAGCAGTAATTTTTCCAGAGATTCAACAATTATTTGGAGTACCTCAACCTGCCAAACATCACCCTGAAATTGACACGGGCATCCATAGTTTTATGTGTTTACAACAGGCTAGCAAATTATCTGCGAAAGCAGAAGTCCGCTTAGCAACTCTATTACATGACTTAGGTAAAGCAGTTACACCAGTAACAAAATTACCCAAACATCATGGGCATGAACAAGCTGGATTACCTATTTTAGCTAAATTTTGCCAACGTCTACGAATTCCAACTGAATTTACCAAATTAGCCAAACTAGTCATGCAATATCACACCCACTGTCATACTATTATGCAATTACGCCCGCAAACTTTGGTGAATTTATTAGAAAAATTAGGCGTGTTCAGTCAACATCACAATCATTTGGACAATTTTATAGTTGCTTGCACTGCCGATGCTCAAGGCCGTTTAGGTTATGTAAACACGGCTTATCCGCAAGCTGATTATTTAAACACCGCCGCTCAAATTGCACAAACAATTGAAGTTCAAGCAATTCTTGCTTTAGGTTTTACTGGTAAAAACATTAGTTTAGAATTACGCCGCCAACGAATTACTGCCATCAAAAATTGGAAATCACAACAAACTATGCAGCAAATACACTAATTCTAAGGCTTGTTTGGGAGTCATATCATCAGGTTGTTTAGCTGTTAAAGTGCTTAACAACACTGATTCTATCGTGCTTGTATCCTCGGAAATAGTTTGTAAATGCGCCTGTTGTTCTAATTCAGCCAATTTTTTCTGAGCCTGATTCAAAACCACAGTTGGTATACCTGCTAATGCCGCAACTTGCAAACCATAACTTTGCTGCGCAATTCCAGCTTTTACCTGATGCATAAACACGATTTGTTGCCCATGTTCCACCACATCTAAATACACATTTTGAATTTGAGGATAATTACTAACCAAGGTAGTTAATTCCACATAATGAGTCGCAAATAAAGTCCATGCCTGCGTGCTTTGCACCAAATGTTCAGCTACTCTGCCCAAGCCAATGACAAACCATCAAAAGTGCTAGTTCCACGCCCAATTTCATCCATTAAGACTAAACTATTTGCAGTAGCATTATGCAAAATATTTGCAGTTTCCGCCATTTCTAACATAAATGTTGATTGTGCATTAGCTAAATCATCCCCAGCACCAATGCGTGTAAAAATTTTATCTATAATTCCACATGTCATTGATTTTGCAGGCACATAACAACCTATATGCGCTAAAATCACCATCAAAGCTGTTTGGCGCATAAACACACTTTTTCCGCCCATATTAGGCCCAGTAATCATCCATAATCTGTGTTGCATATCCAACTGTAAATCATTAGCTACAAACGGAATTTTACTAGTTTGCTCAACTACTAAATGTCTGCCAGCAACAATCTGAAGACCTTTATCTTGATTTAAAGTTGCTGGATTTAAATTTAATTTATCTGCCCGTTCTGCAAAACAACTCAATACATCTAACTCCGCTAGAGCTGTAGCTGCTTGTTGTAATGCAGTTAAACTCTGGGTAATCGTCAACAATAATTGCACATACAATTGCTTTTCAAATTGTAAAGCTTGTTCACGCGCACCTAAAATTTTAACCTCAAATTCTTGTAATTCTGGAATCAAATACCGCTCCACAGATTTTAAAGTTTGTTTGCGCTGATAATGACTGGGAACTTTTGCGGTTTGCGTGCGTGAAATTTCAATAAAATAACCTTGCACCCGATTATATTTAACTTTTAAAGTTTGAATTCCAGTAGCTTGTTGCTCACGCTGTTCCATGTTAGATAAAAACTGTTCTGCATTAGCACTAAGATTCCGTAACCCATCTAATTCAGCATTATAACCCGTAGCAATTACGCCGCCATCACGAATTAATCCAGCTGGTTGCTCCACAATTGCTTGCTCCAACAAAGTCAAAATTGTAGCTTGAGGGAATAATTTTTGCCGCAAAGCAATTAAATATTTAGGTGCATCATGAACAATTAAAAGCTGTAATTGCGGCAATATTGTTAAAGTTTGGCGTAAAACTACTAAATCTCGCGGTCTAGCTGAATTTAATGCAATTCTAGTGCTAACACGTTCAATATCTCCAGTTTGGGCTAAACATTCGCGCACGAATACATATGCTTGCTTTGCTAATAAAAAATCCACACTAGCATAACGTTGATTTAATATACTCTGATTACGAATTGGTCTATGCAACCAACGCCGCAAATACCTGCTACCCATAACAGTTTTGGTACTATTTAACACCCCAAAAAGAGTATATTGCAAGTCTCCGCTAGGATGAGAATCTAATTCCAAATGTCGCCTACTAGCACTATCTAACACAATATATTCAGCCGGATTTTCCACCGCCATCGCTTGCACATGTGTAATCTCAGTTTGCTGAGTAATTTGCAAATAGCTTAATAAAGCTCCAGCAGCCGAAATTGCATACGTAAAAGTATCACAACCAAAGCCTTTTAAATCCAAAACTTGAAATTGCTGTAATAATAAACTCCTAGCATTTTTAAAATCAAAATCAGCCGCTGGACAAGTTTTTAAACCTTGATAATGTCGTAATTCTGTTGGAATTTTAACATCAGCATTCAACAATAATTCAGTTGGATTTAAACGATTTAATTCTTGTTTTAAAACCTCAAAACTAGATAGTTCTTGAACTAAAAATCGCCCACTTCCAAGTTCTAAAGTAGCAATTCCATAATTTTGCTTAAATATTGCTACTGCCACCAGTAAATTATCCTTGCCTGCATCTAACAAAGCTTCATCAGTTACAGTTGCTGGAGTCACTACCCGCACAACTTTACGTTCCACTGGTGCTTTACTTAAGCCAGCAAGACCAATTTGTTCACATAAAGCTACTGATTCACCCTGTTTTAATAAACGCGCTAAATAATTTTCTACCGCATGATGTGGCACTCCAGCCATTGGAATTGGCAACCCTGCAAATTTACCGCGCTTAGTTAAGGTAATATCTAATAATTTAGCAGCTTTTTTAGCATCATCAAAAAACAGCTCATAAAAATCACCCATACGATAAAATACTAAAATATTAGGATAATCAGCTTTAATACCCAAGTATTGCTGCATCATTGGTGTATGTGAAGAAATATTTTTTAAGTTAGTCATTTATTAATTATTTGAAATTACACACTATTAATAATGTATAAATATGTAATGATACAATATTGTATATGCCAATTAATACTCACAAATCAAGAAGCTCCCATGTCATTTATTGCCAATTTATCACTTAAAAATAAAGTCAACATCTTGCTTCTCATGCCCATAGGAGCTGCCTTCTTAATTTTGGCAATTATTTTAATCTATATAGAAAGTTATAATAATTGGAAAACCTTAAAAGATAGCATCCAAAACCAAGCCAATATTGTAGCCGTTAAGATTACTCCAGAAATTATTTCTCCAAACAATCCCACAACAGCCACGGCAATCTTAGAAACCTTAAAATTAAATCCAGTAATATTATCTGCTAGTATTGCCACCGCAGATAATCCATCTTATGCAATTTATCAACGACATTTAATTTCACCAATAGAAACTTGGAGTTTTACACCTAAATTTATCCCAAAAACTTATCTACTTAAAAAACCTATATCCAATAATAGCCGCATAGTCATTAAAATAAGTTTGCATACTTTATATAAACAAATATATACCAACATTGGCTTAATATTATTTTCTATGCTGTGTTGCTTTATATTAATAATAATACTATCACACTGGATAATAAAACTAATTAGCACCGAAATTTTTTCAATATCTAAAACAATTGAAAATTCTTCTAAAAATAACAATTATCATATTAAATTTAATAATTTAAATCATGATGCTATTGGTAAATTAAATACAGTTTTAAATACAATTTTCTCTGAAATAAACTCCAATACTGCATATTTATTAAAAATAAACACCCAAAACCAACAAGAATTAGAACATTTAAAAAAAACCACCAAGGAATCCAATAATTCTAAACAAGAATTTTTAGCCAAAATAGACCATGAAATACGCATCCCTATACATGCTATTACAAACTTACATACTTTATTAACAAAAACTAATTTATCCCAACAACAACAAAATTATTTAACTAAAACTGATATTGAAATTAATATTCTGTTAGATATTATTAATAATTTATTATATTTTTCTAAAATTGAAACTAAGCAACTAGAATTAAATAATACCCCATGGAATATAGATAATTTATTAGATAATATTGCCAATACCATTGCAGTTAAAGCACATAAAAAAGGTTTAGAATTATTTTTACATAGGAACCGACAAATTCCTAAAATATTAATCGGAGATGATAATCGTCTTAAACAAGCCATTAATAATATAATTAGCAACCTTGTAAGTCTAACTAATAGTGGTCAAATCTGCTTAAACATTGAGTTACGTAAACAATCAAAATCTGCAGTTACTTTGTTATTTTCGATTCAAAACAGTAACATTCAAGAAATACATGATTTAGCATTTATAAATCCTGAATTGCCTGTAAATTATACACATAATAATGGCGAACTTTTAGGTGTTAAAATAAGTCAAAATATAATTAATTCTATGGGTGGTAATCTAGAAATTCAAAATTCCGACAAACCCAACAGTAAATTTTTCTTTACCTTAAAATTTCCTATAGATACTCAACAAAATATACCCCAGATAAATTTAAATCCGTTAAAAACCTTAGTAATTGTAGAATCTAATAAAATTCCTATATATATCCAAAAACTATTAAGTGATTTACATTTTCCCAGCCAATACATATCTCATACAGAAGCATGTAAAGCCAACCTCCAAACTCAAAATTATGCCTTAATTATAATTGATTGTAACGTAGAAACAATAAATCCTGATTTAAAAATTTGGAATAGTTTTAGTAACTTAAATATTTTATGGTTAGTAACATCTATTAACTACGAACAAACTCAACAACTTTACAATATTCCAAAAAATAATATTTTAACTAAACCTTTTAGCTTACCAAAATTAATTACTTCAATCCAAAATATTACTGACCATCAAAATCTACCAATAGTTAAATCAAATTTAAATCAAATTATTAATGATAGCCATGTATTACTAGTGGAAGATAATTATATTAATCAACAGGTTGTATGTGACATACTTAAAAATTACGTACAATATGTTAGTGTGGTTGAAAATGGAAAACAAGCGGTGGAATTAATTAAAACTCAAAATTTTGATTTAATCTTAATGGATATTGAAATCCCAATTATGGATGGAATTCAAACTAGTATGTTAATTCGTGAAAAGAATCCTGCTAAGGAATTACCGATTATTGCTATGACTGTACATACAATGAAAAAGGATCGAGAAAAGCGTTTTGCAGCTGGTATAAATGATTATATTATTAAGCCAGTAAATCCACATCATTTAATGCAAATTTTAGATAAATATTTACCGAAAAATAAAGCTCAAATCAAAGTAGAACCAAACAGCAACCCTATTGCAGAAGTTGATATTAATTTTTTCAATGGCATGCATCATTTATCCAATAATAAAACTTTGTATTTAAAATTATTAAATATGTTTGTAAATAAACATTCAAAAAGTGTAACTATTATTGAAAGTTATTTAACAAATAGTGATCTGGAAAATGCAATTTCTGAAACACATATATTAAAAGGTGTAGCTGCGAACTTAGGTGCAAATAGTTTATCCAAAACTGCTAGTAAATTAGAATTGGATTTAAAAGGTACTGGCAATGAAAGTGAAATACAAGCTAATGTGAACCAATTAGATTATGAATTAAAACAATTTTTGGTAGCAATAGAGAATTATTTATTAGTGAATTAATTATTCTTCTAAGATTTGCTTTAAAAATGGTATAGTTAATTTACGTTGCGCCGATAAAGTTGCTTTATCTAATTGACCTAATAAAACCCATAATGAGGCTAAATCACTTGCATAATGATTTATTAAAAAATTACCTACCTTTGGAGTAATGGTAATTCCCATATAACTGGCTTTATAAATTAATGCTGCAACACTATCATCATTTGCAAAATCAGCTAATTTTAATAAAGTTCCTAGATTCAAATACTGTTTTAAATCAGGTAGTTTAATGGCTATATTTTCTGGATTTTGACGTGCAGATAATACCCAACGATAATTATTTGCCAAATGCTGGTTTAAAAAATTCAAAAATTCTTGTTCTAAATCTAAATGTCCTGCAATTGCATCTATATTATCAAAACAAACTAATTTAACTTGTTCTAGACCTTCAAACATTCCCAAAGTAGGTAGTGTATTCGGTTTAAATGAATAATAGAATGAATTAATTTCGTGCTGAGATGCTAATTGGCAACATGATTGTAATAAATGACTTTTTCCGTAACCAATGCCGCCATATAAAAAAATATGTGCATCTCCAGAACCTACAACTAAATTTTTTAATGCTGTTACAATAGGCTTATTACAACCTGAATAAAAAGTTTCAAAACCTTTATTGGCTTGAAATTCAAACTGCAATGGAAACTGAATAGAATTCATGAATTTTCTTTTCCAATCATCCGTACATAAAAACTAGCTCCAAAAAAAGCCAATAAACTCAAAATTATTTCTAAACTTGCTAGCCAGCGTTCATCTGCATTAACTACAGCTTCTTGAGTTCCATGCACAAAATATAATAAGCTGACATACGCAGACCAAGCACAGGCTTTTTTTGAACCTTGAAGTAAACCTTTCAAAGGCAATAATAGCGGCGTAATCATGAATAACAAGACTAATCCTGTAGGGAAATATTTCGATGGTGCTAAGACTATATTCCATAACATTAGCAATACAAATAAGCTTAAATACGCGCTAATTGCTAAATAATGCCAAGAAGTTGCACTGATTTTTATCATTTTTTTGTTCTTATAAAATTGCTAAAACTGCTTCTGGAGGTCTACCAAGGGCGGCTTTATTATTTGCAAATACAATCGGACGTTCAATTAATTTAGGATTATCCAGCATCGCTTGCAATAAAACTGCATCTGATAGAGATAAATCTTTTAAGCCTAATTCTTTATATATAGTTTCAGTTTTACGCAATAATTCACGAGCTGATTTACCTAGTTTTTGCAAAACCAATTCTAATTCAGCTTGATTTGGAGGATTTTGCAAATATTCAATTATTATAGGCTCAAACCCTTTATCTTGTAATAATTGTAAGGTTTGTCTAGATTTACTGCATCTAGGATTATGCCAAATAGTTACGCTCATGTGAAACACTCATAAGGACAAGAAACCGTTATAATAGCATTTTGTCTTCTTAACTGCCTTGAAAGCTATGAAATTACCTGATTATTCTTCCGCTCGTGTCTTGGTGGTTGGCGATTTAATGTTAGATCGCTATTGGCACGGTAATACCTCCCGCATTTCTGCTGAAGCTCCTGTTCCTATAGTGCATGTCAAAAATAATGAACAACGGGCTGGTGGTGCTGGGAATGTAGCTTTAAACCTCGCGGCTTTAGGGGCTAAAGTTACTACCATAGGTTTTGTAGGTCAAGATGAAGCTGCAATACAATTACGCAAATTAATGGAAACCGCAGGAATTACATGTAAATTTGAGGAATTAATTAATCAACCGACAATTACTAAACTGCGAATTATGAGTCGCAATCAACAACTGATTCGGTTGGATTTTGAAGAGAGGTTTCATGATATTGATGAGAGCAGTTTATTAGCACATTTTAAAACTGAACTAGAACAAACTCAAATAGTGATATTGTCTGATTATGGTAAGGGAACTTTAAATAATATCCAAAAATTTATCACTTTAGCTATCAAAATGCACAAACCAGTGTTAATTGATCCTAAAGGTACAAATTTTCAACGCTATCGTAACGCATCTTTAATTACTCCAAATTTAACTGAATTTGAGGCTGTTGTTGGTACTTGTGAAACTGAAGAAGAAATTGTTTCCAAGGGATTGAATTTATTAGATGAATTGCAATTAGAAGCATTGTTAATCACTCGTAGTAAACAAGGCATGACTTTATTAACTAAAGATAGTCCTGCGTTACATTTACCAACTCACGCCCTTGAAGTTTTTGATGTTACTGGTGCTGGAGACACAGTTATTTCAACTCTTGCAGCCAGTTTAGCCGCACATAAAACTTTAGCAGAATCCACTAAGTTAGCTAATTTAGCTGCTGGTTCTGTAGTAGGAAAAATGGGAACGGCGACAGTAACAGCAGAAGAATTAAATTATGCTATTCATGGATCTAAAGCCCATTATCGTGGAATTGGAACTCTTGCAGAAATTTTAACCGCAATCCGTCAGGCACAAGATGATGGTGAAAAAATTGTTTTAACTAATGGCTGTTTTGATTTGTTGCATTTAGGACATATTACTTATTTAAAACAAGCTAAAGCTTTAGGCAATCGTTTAGTCGTATTGGTGAATAGTAATGCTTCGGTACAACGTCTCAAAGGCGAAACCCGCCCAATTAATGATTTAGAACATAGAATGGCAATGTTAGCTGCCTTAGAATGTGTAGATTGGGTAATGTCATTTGAAGCAGATACCCCACAAAACATGATTGCAAAATTATTACCAGATATTCTAGTAAAAGGTGGTGATTATAAAGATATTTCTACTATTGTCGGTCATAAGGAAGTATTAGCTAATGGCGGTAAAGTGGAAATCTTAAACTTTGTAGATGGACATTCAACCACTAACATAATTCAAACCATTCAAGGTACTGTCAATGACTAAAACCGAATACTTAGAACGCGCGCACCAATATTGGCTCTTAGCACGTTTTGACAAGCCAATTGGAATCTTAATTTTACTCTGGCCAACTTTATGGGCATTATGGATAGCTAGTGCCGGCAACCCTGATATGTTAGTATTATTAGTAATAACCTCTGGAGTAGTATTAACCCGTGCTGCTGGTTGTATAATCAATGATTACGCCGATAGAAATTTTGATCCACATGTAGAGCGCACCAAACAACGCCCAATTGCAGCTGGTAAAGTAACTCCAACCGAAGCTTTAAAATTATTTGGCGTGGTTATTTCCATTACCTTATTGTCAGTCCTATTATTAAACACCCTCACAATTTTGCTATCATTGATTGGCGCAGCTTTAATAATTAGCTACCCGTTTATGAAACGTTACACCCATTTACCCCAAGCATATTTAGGCATCGCCTTTGGCTGGGCAATCCCAATGGCATTTGCAGCGCAAACCAATAATATTCCTACAGTTGCATGGTTAATGTACCTAGCCACTGCATTATGGGCAATTGTATATGACACTATTTATGCAATGGTGGATAAAGAAGATGATTTAAAAATTGGGGTAAAATCCACGGCAATTTTATTTGGCACTAAAGTACGTGAAATAATTGCCAGCTTACAAATAATTATCTTAGGCTTGCTAACTAGTATTGGAGTTTTGCAAGATTTAGGCGGATTTTATTATGTCAGTATTATCATTGGCGCAGGCTTATTTATTCACCAACAAAGCTTAATTTTGCAACAACATAAAGCTAATTGTTTTCAAGCATTTTTAAATAGCCATTACTTTGCACTCAGCATTTTTATAGGCATATTTATTAATTATCTATAGGCAAAAAAAGACCACTTAGAAACATCTAAGCAGTCTATTTATAAAATTCGTGGTACCGAGGGTCGGAATCGAACCGACACTCCCGAAGGAACTGGATTTTGAATCCAGCGCGTCTACCAGTTTCACCACCCCGGCACGAACTCAACATTATAAATAAATATTGTTAATATAACTACTATTTTCTAACCATTATCCCTAAATAACGCCGAAATTCTATGCAAAAAAGTGATTTTAAGTATCAATTACCACCTGAACTTATTGCGCAACAACCGTTAACAAAACGTACTGATAGCCGTTTATTAAGCATCAACAAACACACTGGTGCATATCAAGACCATGTATTTCAAGACTTTATTAATTTTTTACAACCACAAGACTTATTAGTTTTTAACGACACCCAAGTAATTCCTGCACGCTTATTTGGGAAAAAATCTACTGGTGGCAAAGTTGAAATTTTAATTGAGCGTATTTTAAATACTAAGCAGGCATTAGCACATATTAAAGCTAGTAAAGCTCCTAAAGCCAAGACTATAATTGAATTAACTCCGGATTATCAATGCCAAATTTTAGGACGTGAAAATGATTTATTCAAATTGGAATTTAATAGCCATGAATCTATCTTAGAAATTTTAAATGCCATTGGTCACATTCCATTACCACCATATATTACCCGTGCAGACAATGAAACCGACTTTGACCGCTACCAAACTGTATTTGCCAAACAACAAGGGGCAGTAGCAGCTCCCACCGCTGGATTACATTTTGATGCTGAATTAATGCAAAAAATTCAACAAAAAAATATTGCTACTAGTTTTGTAACTTTGCACGTTGGTAGTGGTACTTTTCAGCCAGTACGAGTGGAAAATTTAGATGAACACCTCATGCACACAGAATATTTTGCAGTTTCAGATGCAGTGGTTCAGCAAGTTCAAGCAACTCAAGCTAATGGTGGCAGAATTATAGCCATTGGCACTACTGCACTTAGGGCTTTAGAATCAGCTTCTAAAACTGGGCGTTTAAAACCTAGCATGGGTAATACAGATTTATTTATTCGACCCAATGGTTATCAATTCAAAACTGTTGATGCTTTATTAACCAATTTTCATTTGCCAGAATCCACCTTATTAATGTTAATATCAGCTTTTGCCGGCTATGAAAACATCCGCGCCGCTTATCAACATGCAATTCAAGCTAAATACCGATTTTTTAGTTATGGTGATGCCATGTTTTTAAGTAATAAAGAATCACTTGAATAAATTTCATGGCTGTAAATGTGGTTCTATATAAACTCAAAATCACTACGAATTTTTTTTGCTAAAAAATATGCCAAATTAGCTGGAACCGCATTACCAACCATTTTATAGCCTGCCAAGACTGATTTATAATAAAAGATGTGTGTATCTGGAAAAGTTTGAATTCTAGCACATTCTCTTACGCTTAACCTTCTATACAAATGTTGTTTTGCTGGTACAAAAATTCGCTTATTTGTTTCTATAAACTGCATTTTAGGAGCTTGTGGATGAATCGGTGCATGTCGTCCGCCAGCCTGAATAGTAAAAGAATGCTCTTTCAAAACCTAAATCAAGCCCACCAGCACCAGAAAATAAGGAAACAATTTTCATGATAATTCCAATAATATCAACAAATTTTTCAACAATGATTGCACTGGTATTAACTTCAGAATTTAATGTGCAATCAATAACGGTAAGCTAACATTATGCCGTTTACCATTAATTTTAATAGCCAAGCGTAAAGTTTGCGCAGATTTTGCTTCATCCATACCTGGAAAAAATAAATACCCATAAGCTAAAGCACCTTTATTAATGCTTTCATTTCGCAACGAATGATGCTCATTGTCTGTAGTTATGCTAGTTTCTACAGCTGAGTTTTCAGTTACGCCACCATAAATAGCTCCAGCTGCTCCACCCAAAACTGCACCTTTAGCGGCAGCAGTACCAATATTATCGCCAGTTAAAATTCCAATAGCCAAACCAGCTAAAGCACCCGCAGCTCCCATTAATAATGCTGGTTGTGCTGTACCCGCAATAGTTTCAGTGACTTTAACTTCATCCTGAATTCGTGTGTTCACTTGCTCAATACTCAACAATGGCCACGCTTGCGCCTGTAAATCGACTAAAAAAGTTTGTTCGCCTAATAACCTGACTCGATGTGAACTTTGATTATCAATCACCACTCTTACAGGCAAAATACCTGCACCACGAATATCATAGCCAAAAGTAGTTTTCGCAATCTCAGGATCGACATAAGCCCGCGCCAATAATAACACCCCTTCCACATTTACATGCTCGTTATGCATTACTGGCAATGGAACTGGTGCAACCTTACTCTGATAAGGGCTACAACTAGTTAATACCAAACATACACTTGTAACTAAACTTAATTTTTTTAACATAATCTTTGCACTCCAACAAACTTATCTAGACTTTGAGACCAGACTTTAATTAAATGATGTTTATTTATTCTAAATAATATACACCCCAACCTGCAATCATAGTTTGATTAATTATACATATTTGCCAATCTATATCTCGCTAAGATCCATTTTAAATTCTGAATTTCAACTATTATTAACCTATAATAACTAATACAATTCTGCGCCGCCAAAAGTTCAAATATGCAAGCCACAAATTATTTTGCTGTAATCCCAGCCGCTGGAGTTGGTAAACGCATGCAAGCAAATAAACCCAAACAATACTTACCTTTAAGAGGTAAAACAGTAATCGAACAAACTTTATCACAACTATTAAATGCCAAAATATTTACTAAACTTGCAGTCGCTATTTCAGTAGAAGACCCATATTGGGAAACTCTAGCTATTGCCAAACATCCAAATATTATTCGCGCTGATGGTGGTAAAGAACGTGCAGACTCAGTCTTATCAGCCTTAAAATCTTTACAAACCCAAGCACAAGCTGATGATTGGGTCTTAGTTCATGATGCTGCGCGTCCATGTGTCAGCACTAAAGAAATACACACTTTAATTGCTAGATTAAAGCATGAAGATTATGGTGGAATTTTAGCCTTAGCTTCACATGACACTTTGAAACAAGTTAAGCATGATATTATTAGCTCAACCATTGATAGAACTACAATTTGGCGCGCTTTAACCCCGCAAATGTTTCGTTATGGAGTCTTAAAACAAGCTTTAGAGCAAACTACAGGTAATCCTGCGGTCACGGATGAAGCTAGCGCAGTAGAATTAATTGGTGGGTTAGTTAAAATAGTTGCAGGTGCAAGTGAAAACATTAAAATCACTCGACCTGAAGATTTAGCATTAGCAGAATTTTATTTGGAGCAACAACATGATTAGAATTGGTCAAGGCTATGATGTGCATGCTTTTCAAGCTACTGGAAAAGTTATTTTAGGCGGAGTTACAATTCCTTATACACAAGGTTTAGCCGCACATTCAGATGGTGATGTGGTGCTACATGCCTTGTGTGATGCTTTATTAGGTGCAATGGCTTTGGGTGATATTGGGAAACATTTTCCTGATACTGATGCGAAATTTAAAGGCGCAGATAGTCGAGTATTATTACGGCAGGTCTATGATTTGGTTACCGCCCAAGGTTATCAACTAGGTAATGCAGATATAACTATTATTGCGCAAGCTCCAAAAATGTCACCTTACATTCTAGCCATGTGTGAAAATATTGCTACTGATTTAGAAACTCCAATCGAAAATATAAATGTCAAAGCCACCACTACTGAAAAACTAGGTTTCGAAGGTCGTAAAGAAGGGATTGCAGTGCAAGCAGTAGTTTTAATTTTAAAAACCTAATATTATACTGTTTGATTATTTATTTTTGGAATGAGATTTTATGAATCATGTAGCTCAATTAAACCGTATTAGCACAATTATTTTACTTGGATTAGGCGCGGTATCCTGTGTTTCAAATCCCCAACAAACTAATTCACCAGTATATAAAAACACTGGTCAGCAATCAGGAAATAACACATCAGTTTATAAAAATAACCCTTTAAGTTCAGATGTATTGGTCGGCAGTAACTTAACTAATAAAGAACAAAAAAATATTTTAAGATACCACAATAAAGTACGCAAAAATGTCAAAGTACCAGCATTGACTTGGTCGCCTAAGCTCGCAAAATATGCACAAAAATGGGCTAGAACTATAAAAAATCAAAACTGCTCTTTAAGTCATAGTCATTCTGAATATGGCGAAAATCTTTTTAAGGCTAATAAAAAATATAAAGTTGTAGATGCCGCTAAATCTTGGGAAAAAGAAAAAAAATATTATTTGCGTGAGCCTTTAAATCAGAACAATGTCCAACGAGCTGGGCATTACACCCAAATGGTATGGCGCAATACTACTAAGTTGGGATGTGCGAAAACCATGTGTGGCAATGAAATTTTAGTAGTGTGTAATTATGATCCAGCAGGAAATTATTTAGGTCGGAAAGCTTATTAATAATGCCAATTACGGAAAAATATTCCATCCCAGTATGGAATTATGCTTATCCTGATACAGGTTTTACTGGCAAAATCAAAGTGTACCCACAAGATTTTATAGTCACTGAAATATTGCCATTTCAAGCCACAGGTACTGGTGAGCATGTATTTGTGCAGATTAAAAAAACCTCGGAAAACACCGAATATGTAGCGCGTTTATTAGCTCGACATGCCAAAGTTAGATCACGCGATATTGGCTTTGCAGGTTTAAAAGATCGACATGCAATAACCAGCCAATGGTTTAGTATTTGGTTGCCTGGCAAAGAAACTCCAAGTTGGGACGATCTAGAAACCGAAAACATTCAGGTATTACAAAGTACGCGCCATCAACGTAAACTTAAACGCGGAGTTTTGTTAGGCAATCAATTTCAAATTTTAGTACGCGATTTTAGCGGCAATCTAACCACTTGTGAACAGCAATTAAACACTATAAAAACTCAAGGTTTTCCAAATTATTTTGGAAGTCAAAGATTTGGGCGACAAGGGCAAAATATTCAAACTGCCTTAGAATTATTTGCTGGCACTAAAAAACTCAAACGCAGCCAAAGGGGTATTTATTTATCCGCAGCTCGTGCTTATTTGTTCAATCAAATTTTGTCCCAAAGAGTACAACAACGGCAATGGAATCAAGGCTTAGATGGCGATGCATGCATGCACTCAGATTCCAATAGTTATTTTAAAGCTGAAACTTTAGATGCAGAATTATTGTCTCGTATTGCCAATGCTGAACTACATCCAACTGGATGTTTATATGGTCAAGGTGAATTACCAGTAACTGCTGCAACTTGGAAACTTGAAACTGAAATTCTGCAACAATACCCAGAATTAGCGGCGGGTTTAATTAAGTTTGAGCTGGAAATGGATCGACGCTCTTTACGAGTATTAGCTAAAGATTTGCACTGGCAATTTTTACCAGAGCAACAACAATTACAACTGAATTTTTTCTTGCCTGCTGGCAGTTACGCTACTGCTTTAGTGCGGGAAATTATTCCAACTATATCTTAAAAAATATGGACATTATTCAAGCAATAACCCTCGCAATTTTACAAGGCTTAACTGAATTTTTACCTATTTCAAGTTCGGCACATTTAATTTTATTGCCCATATTATTGGGTTGGGAAGATCAAGGTTTAGCTTTTGATGTGGCTGTACATGTAGGTACTTTGACCGCAGTAGTAGCTTTTTATAGACGCGATTTAGTTATTATTTCTAAAGCTTGGTTTGCATCAATTTCTGGAACTACGCCTAATTCTGAGGCTAAATTGGGCTGGTATGTACTTTTAGGCACTATACCTGTGGGCTTAGTGGGCATTTCTTTACCAGAAAAACTGGAAATTGCCCTTAGATCTCCTCTAGTAATTGCCGCCTCGACCTTGATATTCGCGCTATTATTATGGCTAACTGCATCCAAAGCCCGTGAACAAAGAGACACAGTAACTTTACTAGATGCAATAATAGTGGGCTTATTTCAAGCCATTGCCTTAATTCCAGGCACTTCACGTTC
>DAOUSJ010000080.1 GCA_030627285.1 Methylococcaceae bacterium
ACAGGGCAAGCATCGGCATCCACCCATATTTTCATAAATTTTTCCTAAAGGTTAAATAATTTTTAGACTAATAAATCCGTAACATGCGGCGCAATAACTTTATACATAGCTTGGTGAATTTTCATATTGCCGGCAATTAAATTACCTGAAGTTAAATAAGTTTCCTTAAAAGAAAAATCCGTAACTGCTCCACCTGCTTCTTGCAATAATAAAATTCCAGCAGCAATATCTACTGTTGGTAAAGCTATTTCCCAAAATCCATCTACACGACCAGAAGCTAAATAAGCTAAATCTAAAGCAGTTGAACCTGTACGCCGAATATCCGCTTCTTGAGTAAACAAACCTTGAAACATCGCAGCATAAGGAGCTAAATATTGTTGAGTTTTAAATGGTGCGCCAGTAGCAATTAAGGCCTGTTTTAAATTTAATTGTTGCGACACCCGAATCTTACGATTATTTAACATTGCGCCACTACCACGCTCCGCAGTAAATAATTCATCCCGCTGCGCATCGTAAATCACTGATACAATTAGCTTACCTTTGTGTTTTAATGCTATCGAAACTGCGTAAAAATTAAACCCATGTGCTATGTTATTTTTACCAGATAATGCTTGTACAAGCCACTGATAATCATCATTAATCTGCGTATTACTATTGATTGGGATTACAATCGCATGATTAGGAAATGCTTCAGTAAGCACCTTAATAATTTCCTGTTCAGCAACTTGATTAATTTCATGTACAAATTCAAGTCTATTAGTTTGATTAAGCGACATTTGGTTAATGTTTTCTTCAGCACGACGAATGGAATCGCCTGCATTTCTAGCTGCGCGAATAGCAATATTAAGCATTGGATGCATAGGATACCTATAATAAAGGTTTGACAAAAATTTCACTAGCATAACAAATATTTTGCTAAACTGTGACCTTTTTATATTAGAGTATCTTACCTTGTTATCTAAGATTAAAATTGTCTTGGTTGAAACCTCACATCCTGGCAACATTGGCGGCGTAGCACGAGCAATGAAAAATATGTCCCTTAGTCGTTTGTGCTTAGTAAAGCCTAAACATTTCCCACATGCAGATGCAACTGCACGAGCATCAGGTGCAGATGATATTTTAGCTACAGCTGAAATTTATCCAAATTTGGCTGATGCAATAGCTGAATGTTCTGTAGTTATTGGTGCTAGTGCTAGACTTAGAAGTTTAAGCTGGCCAGAATTAACTCCGCGTGCATGTGCTGAATTGTGTGCTAATACTACTCCAGAGACTCAAATTGCGCTGATTTTTGGACGTGAAAATTCAGGTTTAAAAAATCATGAATTAGATTTATGCCAATATTTATTACATATTCCGTGTAATCAAGCTTATAGTTCCCTAAATTTAGCCGCCGCAGTTCAAGTGGTTTGTTATGAATTATTTCTAGCCAATACTGATGCGAATATTAATAATAGCAGCAAAAATTCTGCAGAAACCTTAGCCACTAATGCGCAAATGGAATTGTTTTATGAGCATTTACAAACAACTATTACCGAAATTGGATTTTTACAAGCACCAAAAACAATTTCTATGATGCGTAGGTTAAGACGAATTTTTAATCGGGTGCAATTAGAACGCAAAGAATTAGATATTTTACGCGGCATATTGCGTTTTTCTCAACAGCATAACTCTAAATAACTTGATGTTAACTAATTTAAAAGCTGAAATTGCATGTGTATTTGAACGTGACCCCGCAGCACAATCAGTATTTGAAGTAATCACTTGTTACCCAGGTTTTCATGCATTAATAATTCACCGAGTTAGTAATTATTGTTGGTATAAAGGTTTCAAATTGTTTAGTCGGTTTTTATCAAATTTAGGACGTTGGTTCACTGGTATAGAAATTCATCCAGGTGCATCTATTGGCAAACGATTTTTTATAGATCATGGAATGGGCGTAGTAATTGGGGAAACTGCAATTATTGGTGACGATTGTACTTTATATCATGGGGTAACTTTAGGCGGCACTAGTTGGAAAAAAGGCAAACGGCATCCAACTTTGCATGATAATGTAATCGTAGGTGCAGGCGCAAAAGTATTGGGTCCAATTGAAATTGGCACTGGAGCTAAAATAGGCTCAAATTCAGTAGTGTTAAAATCCATTCCTGCACAAGCAACCGCCGTCGGAATTCCTGCGCATATAATTGGCTCAAAACCCAAACCAACTGTAACAAATAATAAAATATGTTTCAATGCCTATGGAATAACTGAAGATACTCCTGATCCTATAGCTCGTACTATTGAAAAAATGATAAAACATATACACGAGCAAGACAAAAAAATTAACGCTTTAATAACATCGCAACAGAATGCTGGAATTAATTGTAATCAAACTAAAATTCCTGAACTTCAAGATTGTGAAATTGATAACAACGAGACAATTGATAATAATTGACTATTTTGCTGGGTTTATCTATAGTGCGAGTTTCAACTATTTAATTATTAAGGATATTATTATGCGCTTAACAACTAAAGGACGTTATGCAGTTACAGCAATGATAGACCTTGCATACCATAGTAAAGCTGTACCAGTAACTTTAACTGAAATTGCAGCTAGACAAACTATTTCTTTGTCTTATTTAGAACAATTATTTGCGCGTTTACGTAAAGCAGGAATTATTACTGGAGTACGCGGACCAGGTGGCGGCTACCAACTTAGTCGACTACCTAAAGATATTAATATAGCTGAAATTATTTTAGCTGTAGATGAACCAATTGATTCAACTAAATGTGGTGGCAAAGCTAATTGCAACAAAGATAATCAGCCCTGTTTAACTCATGATTTATGGGTAGGATTAAGCAATCAGATTAAAATATATTTGGAAAATATTAGCTTAGCAGAAGTGCTAGCAAAAGCACCTATGGACATAATGATAAAAAACTTGCATCACGATGAAGTTCAACTAATTAATATTCAATCAGGATTTATGTAGGTCAAATGATTTACCTAGACAATAATGCAACCACGCCAATTGATGCCAGAGTTTTGGAAGCCATGTTGCCATTCTTGCAAAATTTTTATGGCAATCCATCTAGTTTATATAAAATGGGGCGACTAACTCGGAGCGCGATTGATAATGCTAGAGAGCAAGTAGCAAATTTAATTGGAGCAAAAGCCAAACAAGTTATTTTTACCAGTGGCGGCACTGAAGCTAATGCCTTGGGTTTACAAACTATAACCACAAAAACTCAATATTTAATTTCTGCTATAGAACACCCATCTTTAAGCGAGAATGCGCGGAATTTGCATCCTAATGTAGCTATTATTCCAGTAAATTCCCAAGGTTTAATCTCTATAGATAATGTAAATATTCCCACACAAACACCAACTTTAATATCAATTATGTTGGCAAATAATGAAACTGGGGTAATTCAACCAATCGCTGAACTTGGCAAACAACTAAGCAATCAGAATAATATTATTTTTCATACTGATGCGGTGCAAGCTCTAGGAAAAATACCCGTATCATTTCCAAACTTACATGTTAATCGCATGTCTATCTCCAGCCATAAAATTAATGGACCTAAAGGTTGTGGCGCATTAATTGTCGATGATGTGAGCAACATGCAAGCATTAATAGTTGGTGGCGGACAAGAGCAAGATCAACGTTCAGGCACAGAAAATGTAGCAGCAATAGTTGGTTTTGGCAAAGCTGCGGAATTAGCACAACTAGAATTAGATGCTAAAATTAAACATTTATTAAAACTACGCACTGAATTAGAGCAAGCTTTATTAACCATTTTCAATTTAGTGATATTTGCAGTAGAATCTAAACGCTTACCTAATACAGTTCAATTTGGAATTCCAAATTATGATGGTGAAATGCTATTAATGCAATTAGATCAACATAATATTGCAGTTTCTAGTGCTTCGGCTTGCGCTTCTGGTGGCGGAACTCCTAGTCATGTCTTAACCGCAATGGGAATTTCAACCCAATTAGCCAAAAGTGCAATTCGGATTAGTCTAGGTCAACAAAATACTAGTGCGGATATTCACCAATTTATTACTATTTTAAAAACCCTGTTGTAAGGAATTAATTATGTCTATCACTTTAACCGCCGCCGCCGCTAAACAAATTAAGCAACAACTTATTAAGCGCGGTAGTGGTATTGGTTTAAAACTTGGAGTAAAAAAATCAGGCTGTTCTGGTTATGCTTACACACTTGCATATGCCGAAAACCTTACCAGCAATGAAACTACATTTGAACAATTAGGCGTGCAAGTTATTGTGACCGCAGATGATTTACCTTTGTTAGCAGGAATTGAATTAGATTATCGCTATGAAGGACTAAATGCAGCCTTCAAATTCAATAACCCCAATGTTACCGCTATGTGCGGTTGTGGCGAAAGTTTCGCGGTCTAACGCCCATAAACATCATCAAAACGTTCAATATCATCCTCTTCTAAATAATCACCTACTTGCACTTCGACCAATTGCACTGGAATTTTGCCGCAATTTTGCAATCTATGCCGCTCACCAATCGGAATATAAGTAGATTGATTTTTAGTTACCAAAATAGTTTTATCCGCACAAGTAACGGTAGCAGTTCCAGATACTACCACCCAATGTTCAGAACGATGCTGATGACTTTGTAAAGATAATGCAGCCCCAGGAAACACCTCAATCCGTTTAATTTTAAATCCAGCTTGTTGCTCAATAATAGTGTAACTACCCCATGGACGTTGCACAGTTAAATTCAACAATCTTTCTGGAGCATCACGCTGCTGCAATTCCTCCACAATCTCTTTAACCCGCTGCGTATCTCCACGTTTGGTTAATAAAATTGCATCTGGAGTTTCAATTAAACATATATCTTCCATGCCTACAGCTGCTACTAATCTACCTTCGCTACGGAACAAACTGTTTTTACAATCTAAAGCTAATACATTTCCTGAAATAACATTATTGGCTGCATCTTTAGCAGAAATATCATGCAATGCATCCCAGCTGCCAACATCATTCCAAGCCATATCACATGGAATTACCACTAATTTATTGGCTTCAGCAGTAATTTTTTCCAAAACTCCATAATCAATTGAAATACTTGGCATTTGCGCAAAATATTCTTCCACTGCTGCTTGAAAATCTTGTCCAGCATCAGTAGCAACTTGAATCTGCGTTAATACACTAGCAACTGCTGGTAGATATTTTTGAATGGCAGCTAAAATAACTCCAGCTTTCCAAACAAACATACCTGAATTCCAATAATAATTGCCCGCAGATAAATAAGTTTCTGCTGTAGCTAAATCAGGTTTTTCAGTAAATCCAGCTACTGCAAAAGAATTTTCTGGCACATTATTATTTACCCCTGAAGCTGCTTGAATATAGCCAAAACCAGTTTCTGGATGCGTAGGCTGAATTCCAAATGCAACTAAATGATCTTCCGCCGCCGCTGCAATTGCTTGTTGCAAAACTGTATGAAATGCAGGTACATTTTGAATTACATGATCTGCTGGCAATACCACCATGATTGCATCATCACCCGCTTGATGTTGCAAATATAATGCTGCTAAAGCAATTGCGGGTGCAGTATTTCTACCAATAGGCTCACAAATTAATTGATACGGCTCTAATGTATGATATGCTTCGCCTTTTGCATGTTCTGAGCTAGAAACCACTACCACATCTGCGGGCGCACAAAATTTATTCATGCGCTTTACAGTCGCTGCTAACATATTATCTTCACCCTCTAAACACAAAAATTGTTTAGGGATTTTTTGCCGCGACAATGGCCATAAACGTGAACCACTACCACCAGCTAAAATTACCGCAGTTACTGCTTCAGTTTCCCAATCCTTCATTCCCATCATACGCTCACAAGTTACTAAAATTAAGAGTCTGCATTGTAGCTATTTTATTGCTTTAAGTCACCGCTATAGAAAGTAGTTATTTTGTTTAAAGCCTGTAAAATACAACTTTATTTTCATTCATCAGCCGATAAGAGGGATTTATTTTGACCCAAATGCAGGACATTACCAGTCCGATGACCAGCTTAGAAAGACGTGCAACTTTATCCCTAGCCAGCATTTATGCATTACGCATGTTAGGCTTATTTATGCTGTTGCCAGTACTGTCTTTGTTTGCCGAACAAATTTCAGGTAGTACGCCATTATTGATGGGTTTAGCTATTAGCATCTATGGACTCAGCCAAGCGTTATTGCAAATCCCATTTGGCTTATTGTCCGATCGTTTTGGACGCAAAAAAATCATTATTATAGGACTGATATTATTTATTGCTGGCAGTGTAGTAGCAGCATTAGCAACTGATATTTATGGAATATTAATCGGTCGTGCTTTACAGGGTGCTGGTGCAATTGCAGCCGCAATTATGGCCTTAGTAGCAGATTTAACTCAAGAAGTACATCGCACTAAAGCTATGGCAACCATAGGCGCAAGTATTGGCATTTCCTTTGGCATTGCAATTACTATTGGGCCTATTTTAGTAACTTATATTGGCATTCACGGAATTTTTTGGCTAACTGCAATCTTAGCCACTCTAGCAATAGGAGTAGTATTATGGATTGTACCGCAACCACAACATTGCAAAATTCACCGCGACGCAGAATTGGTGCCAGCACAAATTAGCCAAGCATTAACAAATCCAGATTTATTAAGACTAGATTACGGAATTTTTGTATTACATTTTATCCTCACCGCCAGTTTTGTAGTATTACCCATATTAATTCGTGATGCTGGTTTAGCAGCTACCGACCATTGGCAAATTTATTTACCAGTATTAATTTTATCCATGGCAATTATAATTCCATTTATAATTCTGGCAGAAAAAAAACGCAAAATGAAAGCGGTGTTTCTAGGCGCAATTAGCACCTTAATCATAGCTACATTAGGGTTAGCGTTTTTACACCAACAATTATTCTATTTGATTCTAATGCTAGGAATATTTTTCTGTGGATTTAATTTACTCGAAGCCACTTTGCCATCGTTAATTTCCAAAACTGCACCCAGTGATTTAAAAGGTACTGCCATGGGAGCCTATTCAAGCTCTCAATTTTTAGGCGCGTTTTTTGGTGGTTTAATCGGAGGAGGTTTATATGGACTCTATGGTGCTGGAAGTGTTTTTATTGCCTCTGCAATCCTCGCAAGCACTTGGTTCATAATTGCTGGTTTTATGCAAACTCCAAAACATTTAGCCAACTTAATGATTTCTTTGCACAATATTCAACCAGAACAAGCAGAGCAATTTAGCCAACAAGTATTAGCTATTAATGGAATTGCAGAAATAAGACTACATTTTGCAGAAACTGAAGCCTATTTAAAAGTTGATAATCAAGTCTTAAATAAAGCTGAATTACAAACCCTCTTAAATCATTGGGATAATATTGGCACATGAAAATTTTGCTATTAATTCTCTGCATAGTAATTTTAGCTTGGATTTTCTTTCAACGTGATGCTAATGAACAAGTGCCTCCAGCGAAAACAAATCAAATCCCAGTAGAAACTCAAAAGCTTCCAACTCCAGAACCCAAAAAAATTCCTGATATTATTCCTAAACCTAAAGCAATTATAGTAAATCCACTACAAGCTCCATTACCGGCAATTATTACTGAGCCTAAAATTGTGGTATTAAAATCTCAACGCCAATTACAACTATATTCTGGAGTTCAATTATTGCGCCAATATAAAATTGCACTGGGATTTAATCCTAAAGGTAATAAATATCGAGAAGGCGATGGCGCAACTCCAGAAGGTGAATTTTATATTTTCACTAAAAATCCCAAGAGTGCTTATTATTTGTCACTTGGAATCAGCTATCCGAATATCCCTACCGCTAAGAAAGGTTTGAATACTGGTTTAATCAATAAAACTGAATATGCGCGTATTATTACTGCAAATCATAATCGTCGCACTCCACCACAAAACACTAAATTAGGCGGCTTAATTTATATTCATGGGCGTGGAAATAGCAGAGATTGGACTCGAGGTTGCGTAGCTTTAAAGGATCAACATATGCGAGAATTGTTTAATGTGATTGCAGTTGGAACTCCAGTGCTGATTAAACCTTAATGAAATGTTGGGTTATGAAATGCATGTAATTCAACTTACGAAATTTGAAAAAATAACGCCAATGATTAATATAAATGTAATACCTGCAATACGTACGCTTAAATGTTTATTTACACCTAACTCATTTAAAATGGGTAAAACCAAGAGATAGCAGAAAGCAGCTGTAGCTACTATACACGCCATTGGTATGAATATTGTACTTTGCAAATTTGATAAAGCTTTTTCCATTAGATATCCTTAAACATATAATTTTAAAATAAACCTCGCACTTTTTAGCTAAGTAGATACCATCTCTCCAAATCAATCGCAAGGACTAAATTAAGCCACTTGTGGTTGATAGGGTATTTGGTGTTTTAAAACACCAAAACAAATTTGTACCAGCTTTCGCATAGCAGCTCCTAAGGCTGACATTTTGCTTTTACCA
>DAOUSJ010000022.1 GCA_030627285.1 Methylococcaceae bacterium
GCGAAGCTAGAGAAATTATTGGTTGAAATAGCGATACTAATTGTTTAGTTGCTATTATTTGCGCTAACTGCTTTTCTAAATCTGACATACATATACACACATTAATAATGTTTAATGCCAATAATATCTACAAAATATTACTGCTTAATGAAACGGATAAATTAGGTGAAAAGCTGTAGATATTTTCTATAACCGAGTTATGCAAGATAATCAAATTAATCACTTTTTTACAAATACGAACATGCAACGACAAATTGCCAAACAAAAAGCATTTCTAACTATGGCATTTGGTGGTCCAAATAAATATTCTGGTGCTAACATGCGTAAAGGTCATGCTCATTTAATTGAAAAAGGTTTGAATGATTCACACTTCAACTTAGTTGCAGGACATTTACAAGCTACTTTAGAAGAACTTAATGTAAAAGATGAATTAATTTATCAAGTTATGGATATAGCAGAAAGTACTCGTAATGATGTATTAAATAAATTTTAGAAACTCCGCATAATAATTTTGTAATTGTGCGGAGCTATAGATTTCTAATTATTCGCACCAACCTGGTGATAAATAAATTCTGTTACTGGATTTCCAGAGATTAAATGTTCTTGAATAATCCGATCTAATTTATCGCTAGTAACATCGTAATACCAAACTCCATCAGGCTGTACTGCCAATAAAGGGCCCGCCTTACAAGTTCCAAAACAAGTAACCCGTGAACGCTTTACCCGTAAAGCACCAGCATTCAAACCAAATTGCTTAAACTTAATTTTTATTTCATCATATAATTCCTGCCCACCAGTACCAGTTTCAGTACAGCGCGCTCCCACACATACCAATAAGTGGCGATGATAATCCATCATTGTGGGTTTAAATACTTCAGTCATGTTGCTGCTCCAACGATAGATCATTCCAAGTTTGGTGATAAGATGTCAATTCATCAGGATTAAATTCGCCATCGGTTTTCATTAACGACAATCTAAATAATAATCTGCCACGTAAATCCACAAACTGCACCCCATAATTGCGTTGTTCACGTTTCACAAAATATGCAGTTGCAACCTTGCTCCAATTTACATGCAAATGAAATGCCTCAGTTTCTATATTTAACCAATCACCACGCAATTTAAAATCCTGTGCTTGCAAAAATAATTCTGTGACTGCACCAGCTTCAGCACGTAAAATTCCACGTAATTTACCCCAATTTACACTTGCATCTAAAACCGCATTCAATGCATTGTCTGCCAATTGCGCCACTTTATATTCTCCAGCATCATCACCAGCTGCCACCGCTGCCAATACTGCACCTAAAGACATACCAAAATATTCCGCAGCTTTATCTAAATTAATCCCAGCATTAGCAGCTAAATAATGTCTTAAACAAGTTTCCCAACCCATTAAACCCATGCTTAAAGAACGTCCAGCCTCTTCACCAGCTTTAGTTGCGCCAGTTAAACTTTCATATTTATTCGCATAACCACGTGGAGTAATCATCAAACCAGCTTGCACATATGTAGATGAATTGCCAATTAAAACTGTAGTCAACATCCCAATATCACAATCAGACATGGCATCTAAACGCACAATTTGAATATCTTGTCGTCTTCTATAAGCCGATTTAACAATTGCCACTGGAGTTTCAGGCGCACGATATTGCAAAAAAATTCTTTGCGCTTCCACAATTTGTTGCGTACGTCTGCCACTTTTAGGATTATATAATGCCAACACGAAATCAGCCGCCGCCGCCGCCTCTAAACGCCGTGCAATTACTGGCCAAGGTGTAAGTAAATCTGACAAGGAAATTGAACCAAAATCATGAGTTAACGGCGCACCAACTAATGAAGCGCAAGCAGATAACGCCGTACTACCTGGAATTACCTCCACAGTAATTTCACTTGCTGGAGTCCAACCAGCTTGCAACAAAACCTCATAAGTTGGCCCTGCCATCCCATATACGCCAATATCTCCTGAAGAAATTAACGCCACTTTTTTACCTAATTTTGCTTGCTCGTAAGCCTCAATACAGCGATCAATTTCTTCGGTCATACCCTTTCTGACCACTTCTTTGCCGTCTAATAAATCCTTAACCAACTTGATATAAGTACTATAACCAATCACCACATCAGCTTCTACAATCGCCGCTTTAGCCCGAAAACTCATATGCTCTTCTGCACCAGGGCCAAAACCTACTAAATATATTTTTCCGTTCATTTTTTCACTTCAATATTTGTCATCACTACTGAAACCGTAGCATTTTTGCCATCATCGCCACGATATTTAAATTTTTCTAGCACCAAATCAGTCAAATTTGTTTGCGCAGCTAATAATGCTGCTGCTTCTGCAACCGAAGGCGTACCCATATATTTCATCACTACAGCTGATGGAGTTGGAACTTTAACTTGAGATAATTCCAACGCAGAGAAAAACCGTAACGGTAATTGATATTTAGTTGCCAAAGCCAATAAACCTAGCTCATCATTTTTCTTATCAATAGTCGCCAATTGCTGCACAGATTCCATGTTTAAATTTACTAATTCTAATGCCTTAGCAATCGCCAATTCTAATGTCTGTAAAGAAGTACCACGATCACAGCCCAAACCTAACACAACTTGCTTCATGGCTTAACAACTGGACGATATACCACCAATCGCTCAGATAATTCTTGCCAAATTGAAGCTTCAAGTTCACGATTAGTAACCAATAATACTGCCTTGTATTTATTTAAATCCACCGCCGAAAAATTATCAAACAAATGAATATTTTTTGGTAATGGCGTGCTGCGAGTCCACCAATTTTTAGCTCCAGACTCTTGCACAAAGGCGATTAATTCTTCATTAACCACATGCGCAGCCACCCGAGTAAGATTAATTTTCGGTGCTTCTACTATCCAACCAAGTTCACGCCCTAAAATATCTACTGGAATAGTTTTACCAACATCTGAAGCCGTAGTTAATACTGGCGTTGCTGCCAATAATTCCGCACAAGTAATTGCCATCGCATTTGCACCACCAACATGTCCAGATAATACTGGAATCACAAACTCACCAGCATCATCAATAACTATCACGCCTGGATCAACTTCTTTGGATTTTAAATGCGGCGCAATCAAGCGCACTACTGCTCCCAAGGATACAAAGAAAATAATTTGATCGTAATTGTTAAACAATGCAGGAATTTGGGCTTTAAATGCGCCAGTATACACAGTAATATTATTCTGGATACCTTGAACTAAAGGACTAAATTTTTCCGCTAGCATTACTTCAGCTGCTGGTAATTTATCAGCTAATGATTTAAGCTGCATCGCACCATGTTTGGTAATCGCAACTAGCACAATTTTTGGGGAATCTATCGACATGAATTAAACCCTTAAAATAAAATTTGCAATTATAACCCAGTATAAAGGTAGGAAATAGACTCTTTAAAATTTCCTGCAAAGTGCATAAATTTAAACATTCTGCAAGCATAAAATTTTTCTTATCACTAAAAAATAACCGCGTATAATAGTCAGTTATCACCATTTAGCAGGATTTAAAATAATGTCACAAGTTTGGTTTGTAGGTGCAGGGCCTGGAGATCCAGAATTATTAACTTTGAAAGGTCAACGTTTAATTAGTCAAGCCCAAGCTATTTTATATGCCGGCTCTTTAGTTTCCACTGCTACTATGCAATGGGCAAAGCCTACTTGTGAAATTCAAGATTCAAAAGGCATGACTTTAGCAGAAATTAATGCTTGGTTAATTAGCAAAGCACAAAAGTATGCAACTGTAGTGCGGTTACAAACTGGAGATCCAAGCTTGTACGGGGCTTTAATTGAAATGACTCAAGCTTTAGATGCAGAAAATATTTCTGTAGCAGTAGTTCCAGGAATCACTTCTGCAATGGCATCTGCGGCAGCAGCAGTAGAAACTTTAACTCTACCGGAAGTTACCCAAACAGTAATTTTTTCACGAGTAGAAGGGCGTACGCCAATGCCTACCGGTGAATCTTTAGAGGCTTTAGCAGCACATCATTGCACCTTATGTTTATATTTATCTATTACCTTACTTAACAAAATTCAAACAGCATTATTAAATGCTGGCTGGGCTGCGGATGCACCAGTAATAGTAGTGTATAAAGCCAGTTGGGAACACGAAGAACAAATTATTCGCGGTACTGTAACCACTATTAGAGCAAAATGCCAACAAGCAAATATTTACAGCCAAGCCATGATTATAGCTAGCCCAGCTTTAGGCGCGCGCGCATGGTCAGAATTAACCAAATCCAAATTATACGACGCTAATTTTAGTCACAAATTTCGCCAAGCACATTCTACATAACGAGGACAATCTTGAAAGAAACCATATTATTAGTTGGGCATGGCTCACGTGATCCACAAGGTAACACTGAAATTGAACAATTTGCGCAGCAATGGCGGAAACAACATCCAACTTGGCGGATTGAAGTTTGTTTTATAGAATTTGCCGAGATTACTTTAGATGCTGGTTTTGATATAGCCGCTAACAATTCTGCTACTGTATTAGTAATTCCCTTGATTTTAAATGCAGCTGGGCATGTTAAAATGGACATTCCTAGTCATTTAGCTACTGCCAGAAAACGCCATCCACAAGTTGAATTTAGGTATGGTAAGCATTTTGGAGTCAGCATGGAAATGTTGACCATTATGCAAAACAGTTTAAAAAACGTCATGCAAACTTTAGCTATGCCAGATCCAAAAAATACTGGTGTCATAATTTTAGGACGTGGATCTTCAGACAAAACCGCCAATGCTGAAGTAGCTAAATTAGCTCGTTGGCTAGAAGAAGATAATGCACACGAATTGGTTAATATCGCTTTTACTGGTATTACTTATCCGCGTTTAGAAACTGTAGTGCAACGGCAAATCAAACTTGGCATGATGCAAATTGCAATTTTGCCATATTATTTATTTACTGGTACTTTGATAAATCGCATTAAAATTCAACAGCAATTATTACAAGTACAATACCCGCAAATACGGTTTAGTTTAGGCACTTATATAGGTTTTGAAACTGAAATTTACGCGCTATTAAATTCACAAGTGGCAGCTTTAACCAATCCAAATACAAATAATACCATGTTAGAGTGTGATGGCTGTGAATATCGAGCTATTGCCCAAGCACATGGTCACGGTCATCAACATTAACTACTGACATGTCTAAAACTAATATTATTACTGAACAACTAACCGCAGTTGGACAACAAATTGAACATGATTCCTTTGCAATTGTAGACAATGAAGTAGGCGCGCATACTTATGCTTTGGATGCATGGGCAATTGTTAGGCGCATGATTCATGCCACTGCTGATTTTGAATTTAATGGTTTAACTAAATTTCATCCCCAAGCTGTAAATGCTGGCATTCAAGCAATTTTAACTGGTGCGTCAATTGTAGCCGATGTAGAAATGATTTGCGTAGGACTATCCAAACCTAGATTAGGACATTTTGGAGTTAAAACCCACCATTTTATTGCTGATACCGATGTCATTCAAAAAGCCAAACAAGAACACACTACCCGTGCTGTACAAGCAATGCGCAAAGCTCATAATTTAGGCTTATTAAATGGCAGTATTATTGCAGTTGGCAATGCGCCCACGGCATTATTAGAAGTTATTAGGTTAATTAATATCGAAAATTTACGCCCAGCTTTAATTGTTGGTATGCCGGTGGGATTTGTATCTGCCGCAGAATCAAAAGCCGCTACAGAATTATTAGCCGAAACTCCTTGGATAATTACAGATGGTCGCAAAGGCGGTTCTACCTTAGTAGTTGCAGCGATTCATGCTTTATTAGCTTTGGCTGAAGCGCAACAATAATGCCTATGCAAGCAAAAAAACCTAAAGGCACGCGCAAAGGTTATACTACTGGAGCGTGTGCGGCCGCGGCCACTAAAGCAGCGGTTCTAGGTTTAATCACTGGCGAAGTACCAGCTCAAGTTGAAACATTGTTGCCAAATGGTACTCAAGTTTTATTTGCAGTTACAGAGGCTAATTGTGATGCTAAACATGCACATGCAGTAGTAATCAAGGATGCTGGTGATGATCCAGATTGTACTCACAAAGCTCATTTAACCGCAGACGTACAACTATTACCAGTAGCAACAGAACCTAAAATTCAATTATTCGGTGGAGATGGCGTAGGCACAATTACCATGCGCGGATTGGGTTTAGAAGTTGGCAGCGCAGCAATTAATCCTGTACCTAGAAACAATATTTTGGCAAATATTCACGCAATAGCCACGGAATTATTACAAAAACATAGTTTAGCAGTAACAATTTCAGTACCAGATGGCGAAAAAATGGCTTTAAAAACCCTAAATTCACGTTTAGGAATTGTGGGCGGAATTTCAATTTTAGGCACCACTGGAATTGTACATCCATATTCCACCGCCGCCTTTAGAGCCAGCGTAGTTCAAGGAGTAGAAGTAGCAGCAAATAGGGGTTTAGATACCATAGTATTAACCACTGGTGGACGCACGGAAAAATTCACCATTAAAACCTTGCCAGATTTAGATAGTGCAAGTTTTGTGCAAATGGGAGATTTTTTAGGCCCCGCATTAGATAGTGCCAATAAAACCAGCATCAAACATATTATAATCGGTGGCATGGTCGGTAAATTAACCAAAATTGCTCAAGGTGAAACCATTACCCATGCGCGCCGCAACGTAGTAAATACGGATTTATTAGCTGAAATTGCCCGCAGTATTGGCGTTGCAGAAAATATTTGTGCAGAAATTTCTCAAGCTGAAACTGCACGCTATGCAGGTGAACGGATGCAAGAATTGGGTCTGAATAATGAATTTTATCAAGCATTAGCCCGTAAAGTAGTCACAACTTTAAGCACGCGTTACCCACAACGCTTTAGTTTTAGCATTTTAGTGTGTGATTTTGAGGGTCAACAATTAGCTCACTATCAGGAATTATTAAATGAATAATGTTTGCTACCTTATTGGAGTTTTAGATAATGGTATTGACAGTTTAAGCGCAACTGCGTTACTTAAGTTACAACAAGCAGAAGTTGTGATTGCGGCTACACGGTGTTTAAAGTTATTTTCTGAACAAATTGCAGAATCTAGCACTTGCATGGATTTAACTGCTCAATTAACTCAAGTACCAACATGGATTAATGACGCTTTAGATTCTCAGAAAAAAGTGGTGGTTTTAGCTACAGGTGACCCATTGTGTTATGGGATTGCGAATTTTTTAGGCAAAAAAATCTCTAGCGATAAATTTGCTGTACTACCAAATGTATCTAGCCTGCAATTAGCTTTTGCTAAACTGAAACTGAGTTGGCAAGATGCGAGCATTTTATCTATTCATCAACAAGATACTGGTGAATGGTCTGTAGGTGCAGGCATAGAACATGGCTTAGCTAAATTGTTACCTGCATTTAGATACCAAGACAAAATAGCCATTTTAACTAGTCCAGAAAATAGCCCAGATCGGATAGCTAGAATGTTAAGCATTGAAGGTTTAGCGGCTAAATTTCAGATGTCAGTAATGCAAGATTTACTAGGTGTAAATGAAAAAATTTGGCTTAATAATCCAGTAAAAACTTTAGCTGAATCAGAATTTAATGGCAATAATATTGTTATTTTACAACGCATAATTCCTGTAACTGCACCAGTATTATTTGGTTTAGCAGATGAAACATTTATGCAACGCAAACCTGATAAAGGTTTAATTACTAAGCGTGAAGTCCGCGCAGTGTCATTGGCAAAAATGCAATTAACTAGCCACAGTATTGTTTGGGATATTGGTGCTGGTTCTGGCGCTGTCGGTTTAGAAGCTGCACGTTTATGTTCTCAAGGTTATGTGTATGCAATTGAAAAAAACCCTGCAGATGTAGCAATTGCTAGCCAAAACGCACAGCAATTAGACGTGCATAATTATCAATTAATTCATGCTAAAGCTCCGTCACAAATGGATGCTTGGCCAGTTGCTGATGCTATTTTTATTGGCGGTACTGGTGGTGAATTAGATAGTTTAATTAAATTATGTTTACAAAATTTACGCACAAATGGTTGGTTAGTGATGAATTTTGTGACTTTGGAAAATTTAACCACCGCAGTTAATACCTTAAAAACCATTAATGCAACTTGGGATGTTACCCAAATTCAAGCTTCACGTAGTCAGCCTATTTTACATATGCATCGCTTACAAGCAGAAAATCCAGTTTGGATTGTGGCAGCACAACAGGAATCAACATGATTGGGAAATTATACGGGGTGTCTTTAGGGCCTGGAGATCCAGATTTAATTACCCGCAAAGCTTGGGCATTATTGCATACTTCAGCGCGTTGGGCATATCCAGTCAAAAAGAAAAATGGTGTTAGTTACGCTTTGAATATTGCTATTAGAGCAGATTTAACTATGCCTGCGGATGCATTAGAATTGATTTTTCCAATGACTCACGATAAAGCTATTTTAGCTAAATATTGGCTTCAAGCTGCACATATGGTTATAGAAATCTTACATCAAGGACAAGACGTGATTTTTCTAGTGGAAGGTGATGCTTCAACTTTTTCTACGTTTCAACATTTAGCTAAAACTGTGCGCGTTTTAGAGGCCACTTTGCAAATTGAAACTATAGCTGGAGTAAGTTCTTTGCAAGCGGCGGCAGCTTGTGCAACTATGCCATTGGCTGATACAGATGACACTGTAGCAATTATTCCAGCTGGTTATGGAATCGACATGATAAGCACATTATTGGATGATTTTGACACTTTAATGTTGCTAAAAGTCAAACCAATATTGGATGATATTATTATATTGTTGCGAGATAAAAATTTATTAGAATCTAGTTGTTTTATTGAAAAAGCTGGCGCACCAGAAGAAAGAATAATCTCCAATATAGATAGTTTATACGGCGAAAAAGTAAATTATTTATCTTTAATTATGGTGCGCAATCCACATAGAATCCGTGGCACTATGCTTCGTGGTTGTTTAAAAAAATAATTCTGCTAAATAACTTAGCGAGTTCCAAACACCACAATTGTTTTACCGTGTGCAGTTAACAAACTTTGCTCTTCTAGTTCTTTTAAAACTCGCCCGACAATTTCACGCGAACAACCCACTATGCGACTAATTTCTTGACGACTAATGTGCAATTGCATGCCATCTGGGTGCGTAATTGCATCAGGTTCTTTACATAAATCCAACAAAGTCCGCGCAATTCTTCCTCTAGTATCCATAAAGGCTAAATCGCGAAAATTTCGGCTGGTCATAAACAAACGTTGCCCCATTTGTTCACCAATCATAAATAAAATATCTGCAGCATAATCAGGCAATTCTTTTTTTAATATACTACGAATCCGATTATGTGAAATTTCTGCAACCTTACATTCACAACGAGTTTTTACATTTACAATTCTAGGGTCAGTACCATTAAAAACTCCTAATTCACCAAAAAAATCACCTTTATTTAAATACGCTAAAATTAATTCTTTGCCGTCATCTTCATCTTCAGCATCAACTAATACTGAGCCTTCAATTATGAAATATAAGGTTTCATTAATATCTCCTGCACGAATCAATGTTGCTCTAGCAGGATAAGTTTTCACATGACACAATTTTAAAAATTGTTCAAGAGCCAATTTACTTACACTATCTTGCGCTTTTTTAATTATTGTCATAGTATTAATAGATTTTAGAAAAAAGTTATGCTATGGAAGTAGCCATTATAATTAAAACGGAACCTTTATATCCACATTAATTTCTAAAATTGCACTTTTAATCTTCTTTTGAATTCGCTTTAAAGCTTCTTTAGTGTTGGCTTCAAACAAAATAGATAATGAAGGAATTGCTTTAGAGGCCCTAATTAAACACCACCCTTCTTTAAATTCAATGCGTAAACCCTCAATATCAATTATTTCTACTTCAGAAAAATACTTTGATTGTTTAAGTTGCAAAATAAAATCTAATACATCATTACCCTGCATATTAATATACATTTCAGGTGTAACTATGCCCACAGGAAAATCTGCAAATATTTCACTACTATTGCGACCATCCTTTGACAAGGTTTCAATCAATCTCGCGCCAGTATAAAGTGCATCATCAAAATTAAACCAACAATCATTAAAGATTAAATGCCCAGTCATTTCACCAGCAAATACAGCTCCATTTTTTTTCAATTTTGATTTCATACGTGCATGACCACTTTTCCACATCACAGGTCTACCACCATGTTTTTTAATTTCCACAGCAAGATTACTAGAACATTTCACATCATAAATAATTTCTGCACCAGGCTTTTTAGACAATAGACTCTTAACAAATAACATCATAATTCTATCTGCTAAAATTATTTTACCATTTGCATCAACGACCCCTATTCTGTCAGCATTATCATCAAATGCTACGCCTAAATCTGCGCTATTTTTAACTACTGACTTACTTAAATCTTGTAAATTTTCTAATTTACTGGGATCAGGATAATGATTTGGATAATTTCCATCTACCTCACAAAATAACTCTATTACTTCACAACCTAAAGCTTTAAACAATTGTGGTGCTAAAATACTTGCCGCACCATTTCCACAATCAACTACAATTTTAAATGCTTTGCTGATTTTTATTTCATCAACTAAAGTGCCAATATATTCTTCAATATACTCGGTATTTTCTTCTATTCTACCCATTGACTGAGTAATATAATCTTCATCTTCAATACGTTTTTTAAGTTTTTGTAACCTATCTCCAACTAAACTTTTACCCTGAATAAGAATTTTAACTCCATTATATTTAGCTGGGCTATGACTACCAGTCAACATAACTCCAGAACGTCCAGGCATATGATAAGCTACAAAAAACAATAACGGAATAGTTCCCAAACCTAGATCTAAAACATGACATCCAGTAGAGACGATACCTTTTTTCAAACCATCCATTAGCTCTAAACTAGATAAGCGAGCATCCCTTGCTACCACTATGGTTTTACCACCTTTTTTCTGTACTTCCGTACCTACAGCCAAACCAATATCATAAGCAACTTCTTTAGAAAAACTCTCACCAGCTAAACCACGAATATCCTCAACTCTAAAAATGTTTTCAGTAGTAGATTTTTTTACCTCCGTAATAATAGTGTGCGTAGATAATCTATCAGCCATTTTTTGACTTACATTAAGTTTAGGTTGCACATCAACAATAACAGGTAATTCCTGCGCTGGGAGTGATTTTTTTTTCGGGGCAACCATATTTTTTTTTTTATCTTTAGACTTCTTTTTCTTAACTACAATTTCCGAATTAAACATTTCACTATCATCAATTTCTACTTGCGAATTTTGTTGCACAACCAAATCTTCATGAGTAATATTCAATACTTGTTTATTATCTAAAATTCGCTTAAATTTTATCAATGTAGAAATTATCACTTTCATTTCAGCCAAATTAACTGGATAAGTAGCTAACTCTTTACCAGTCATTAAATCTTTAACTGCCTGTAAAACATGCGCCTGATCTTTGCTTAATAATTGATTAACTTGGAAATAAGCATAAAACAATGCAATACACAAAAATATACTGGCTCCGACAAAAATACCTAACATTGCAAACATCTCTGCAATGCTATATACATTTGCAGACCAATAAGCTAATTTCCAAGTACTACCAATAATTTCTATTGTATTAATATCTGTAGACTTAAGTAAAATATTTCCACTAGTGGCTAACATTACTTCAGATTGCTGAATTTCAAAGAAATTTTCTTTTATATGGGCTTGCTCTAAAATAGCATCAACCAGCTCAAAATTTAAACTAGCTAAAATCACCCCTAAATTATTATTTCCTGATTTAACTAATGCCGTCATAGCTAAATGTCTATGTTCAGTTTGCCCTTGAACAGTAGGTAACATTTTATGTTTTAGAGTTTGTTGAACCATTTGCAAATCAGCATAACCCATGTGCGGCGTATCAGTTTCATCAATTTCACTCACATTAGGAAATAAAAACCGTAATTTTAAATATCCTGGTAAATCCTGCTTAAATTTAGTAGCTAAATAATACAGCTGAGCTTTATCCTTATTTCTTAGTGCTGTAATTAAAGCAGGATTCTTTGCTAAATCATCCAAATTTTGTTGTTGTTGTTGTAATTGTGCGCCAATTTCAATGGCTATATCTTCAGCCAATGCAGTTGCCGCATTATATTTTGCCACTTCAAGTTTAGAGTAGGTTAATAAAACAATGCCGCCACCACCTAAAAAAACCATACTAATTGCAAAAATAGATAATAGGCTAAAAATACGAATCATTGCTATTGGCACCTTGTTAATAAAAAAAATTTATTCCCGACCTGTATGTCCAAAACCACCCTCGCCTCTATCGCTAAACTCAAATGCTTGCACTTGCTCAAACTGCACCTGCACTATAGGCACAAACACCATTTGGGCAATTCTTTCACCTACAGAAATAGTAAAATCGGTTGCACTGCGATTCCACACTGAAACAAAAACTTGTCCTTGATAATCAGAATCAATTAAACCCACTAAGTTTCCTAAAACAATCCCATGTTTATGTCCTAATCCAGACCGTGGTAGCAATACGGCAGCTAATTTAGGATCATCAATGTGAATCGCTAAACCTGTAGGAACTAAAATTGTTGCCCCAGAATTTAATACTATATCTGCATCAATACAAGCTCGCAAATCCAAACCTGCTGAACCAGAGGTTGCATATTCAGGCATAGGAATCTGCTGTCCCAAACGCATATCCAATAATTTAAGTTGTATTTTTTGCATTCAATCTCTCAATAATTAAATTTAATAACAGTTTAGCTAACATTTGCTTATCTTGCATAACAAATTCTTGTTGTCCATCTTGCCAAAAAACTTTCAAAGCATTTTCATCACTATCAAATCCACCTTGCTTTTGACCAACTAAATTAGCTGCAATCATATCCAATTTTTTACGTACTAATTTATCAATTGCATAAGCTTCTAAAGCATCAGTTTCAGCAGCAAAACCAACTACAAATGGACAAGATTTTAAGTTAGCAACAGCAGCCAAAATATCCTGAGTTTTGACCAATTGTAACGACATATCATCCGCATGTTTTTTTATCTTTTGCGAATTAATATTGGCAGGCGTGTAATCTGCTACTGCCGCCGCGCCAATATAAATATCTTGCGTTTCAGCACAAGCCATTACTGCTTGATACATTTGTGCCGCAGTTTCCACTTGCACTACTTGAATTCCAGCAGCAGCAACTAAATTAACTACACCAGATACTAATACTACCTGCGCCCCTTGTTCCACCGCAGCCTGTGCTAACGCATAGCCCATTTTACCAGAACTTCGATTAGTTAAATAACGTACTGGATCCAAAGGCTCACGTGTAGCTCCAGCACTAATCAATATTTTCAAACCAGTCAAAGGTAACGCCACAACAGAACTCGTATTTAACAACTGTTGCAAAATAGTTTCTGCCTCTGCCATTCTACCTACGCCAAATTCACCACAAGCTTGTTCACCTGCTTCAGGAGCAATAATTTTAAAGCCATAAGCCTGTAATTTACCTACATTATCTTGGGTTACAGGCTGATGCCACATAACGCTATTCATAGCTGGTGCAATAAACACTGGTGCTTGAGTTGCTAAAATTACCGTAGATAACAAATCATCTGCCAACCCATGCGCTAATTTTGCCAAGATGTTCGCAGTTGCAGGCGCAATAATAACTTGCTCCGCCCATCTAGCTAACTCAATATGACCCATAGCATTTTCTGCTTCAACATCTAATATTTCTGTTTGCACTGGCGTACCAGATAAAGCTTGAAAAGTTAATGCACCTACAAATTTAGTTGCTGCTACGGTCATAATAACCCTCACTAAACATCCATTTTTAACTAGCAACCTAACTAATTCAGCAGTTTTATACGCAGCTATGCCACCACAAATTGCAACTAAAATATGTTTTTTTTGCTTCATTGTCCTATATCATTTTATGAAAAACCAAGTTATTATTACAAGGATAAATTAATTTTCCTATGCTTAACTAAATTTCAACCCCAAATTATGGCAATTACCGACTGGGCATTATCTGAACGTCCACGAGAAAAATTATTATTACGCGGTGCAAATTCCTTAAGTGATGCCGAATTATTAGCTATTTTTTTACGCGTTGGCATTAAAGGCAAAACCGCAGTAGATTTAGCACGGGATTTACTCTCAAATTTTGGTTCTTTACATGCTTTATTAAATGCCGATGAAACCCAATTTTGTCAGGGTAAAGGTTTGGGAACTGCTAAATACGCACAATTACAAGCTGTTTTAGAAATGGCACGCCGTTATTTTGTTGAAGAAATAAATCATGGCGAAATTTTAGATAACCCTGAAACCACTAGCACTTATTTAAGCATGCAATTGCGTGGCTATGATTATGAAGTTTTTGCTTGTTTATTTTTAAATTCCCAACATCAAGTTTTAGCTTTTGAAGAATTATTTCGAGGTTCACTCAATAAAAGCCATATTTATCCACGCGAAATCATCAAACGAGTTTTATTTCACCAAGCAAGCGCGGTAATTTTTGCCCATAATCATCCTTCAGGCAATAACCAACCCAGTGTTGCAGATAAACAAATCACTAAAATTTTACAACAAGCGTTAGATTTATTTGAAATTAAGCTACTAGATCACTTTATTATTGGTTCAGGAACGCCATATTCATTTGCAGAACAAGGCTTACTGTAAAAGAATTAAAAAATCATTAGCACACTTTACTCTATAGTGCTAGACTTAAAGTTAAATTCAAACAGAGGTATCTTAAATTATGAGTACTGTACTTGCTTTGCCAATTGACTTATCCGTTGGAAATTTCGACAGTTATCTAAATGCCATTGCAAAAACTACTAAATTAACTCCAGAACAAGAACACGACTTAGCAGTGCGTTATCGAGATTTAGACGATGTAGAAGCTGCTAGACAATTGGTGTTATCAAATTTACGTTTTGTTGCCCATGTAGCTAGAGGCTATAGTGGCTATGGTTTACCATTACCAGATATTATTCAAGAAGGCAACATAGGTTTAATGAAGGCAGTAAAACGCTTTAATCCTGATATGGGTGTGCGCTTAGTTTCTTTTGCAGTTCACTGGATTAAAGCTGAAATTCATGAATATGTCATCAAAAATTGGCGGATTGTTAAAGTTGCTACTACTAAATCTCAACGCAAATTGTTTTTTAATTTACGCAAATCCAAAAAAAATCTAGGTTGGTTATCTAAACAAGAAGCCGAAGCTATGGCAGAAAATTTAGGTGTAGACTTAAAAACTGTTTATGAAATGGAAATTCGTATGGATGGGCATGATATGGCCTTTGACATGCCCAATGATGACAATGAAGACAGTAGTTATAATGCGCCGGCAAATTATTTAAATCAAGCTAATTCAGACCCTGCACTTATGTTAGAAAATTCTGATTGGTCTGGATATAAAAAACAGTTGTTAACCGAGGCTTTAACTGACTTAGATGATCGCAGTTTAGATATTTTACGTAGCCGTTGGTTAACAGATAAAAAATCCACCTTGCATGAACTCGCTGCTCGCTATAATATCTCTGCGGAAAGAATTCGCCAACTGGAAAAAAATGCTTTAAAAAAACTCAAAACTGCCGTAGTCTTAGAAGCATAATTTCAATTTCCTTTAATTATTTAAAATAACTAGAATCATGTATATTGACGTATTCAATGGCGATGCCGATGGTATTTGTGCTTTAGTCCAATTACGCCTAGCAAATCCAGTTCAATCAACTCTAATCACTGGTATTAAACGCGAGATTCAATTATTGAAGCAAGTCAATGTGCAAGCAAATGATATTGTTACTGTATTAGACATTTCTTTGGCAAAAAACAAACTGGATTTGCAGCGTATTTTAATTCAAGGTGCGCAGGTTTTGTATATAGATCATCATCAAGCTGGAGAAATTCCATTAAACAAGAATTTAACCGCGCATATTAATACTGACGCTAATATTTGCACTAGTTTGTTGGTAAATAAATACTTAAATGGAGCCTATGCTGCTTGGGCGGTAACCGCTGCTTTTGGTGACAATATGGATGCCAGTGCAATGCAAGCAGCCAAGAATTTAAATTTAAACTCTAGTCAATTGGAGCAGCTTAAAAATCTTGGAATTTATATTAATTACAATGGTTACGGTGCTAGTGTTGAAGATTTATATTTTGCGCCAGATAAATTGTATACAGAATTAGTTCGTTATGAATCACCATTTGATTTTATGCAAGATAATACCCAAGTATTTAATCAATTACAGACAGGCTATGCTGAAGATATGCTAGCTGCTGCACAAACTAATGCTGAATATGTAACTGAAAAGGTTGCCGTATATATTTTGCCGGATGCTGCTTGGTCACGACGTATTAGTGGAGTATATAGCAATAATCTTAGCAATGAATATCCACACCGCGCACATGCTATTTTAACTCACAATATGCAAGGCGGATATTTAATTAGTGTCCGTGCGCCAGCTAACAATAAAACTGGTGCAGATGAATTATGTGGATCTTTTTCTACTGGTGGCGGACGTAAAGGAGCTGCTGGAATTAATCATTTACCCAAAGAAAATTTGTCTAATTTCATTCAACGCTTTGAAACTCAATATACAATTTAATTTTTAAGCCGCCAATAAAATCTAAACCTATGCAGAAAAAATTTGAAATTGTTAAGCACGAACAAAGTTATGATGGTTTTTTTAAATTAGAAACTTATACCTTAAAACATACTTTGTTTGCTGGCGGCTGGAGTAATGTAATTCTCAACGAGAATTATTTCGCCGTAATAACTGTGTAGGGGTCTTACTTTATGACCCTAAACGTGATGAAGTGGTGTTATTAGAGCAATTTAGGGTAGGTGCTTTAAATGATTCTGAAAGTGCTTGGCTATTAGAAATAGTTGCTGGTGGTATAGAAATCGGTGAAACCCCAGAAGCAGTAGCTTATAGAGAATCTGAAGAAGAAGCTGGCTGCAAAATTGAAGAATTAATCTTAATCCATGATTTTTATACTTCTCCAGGTGGGGCTTCTGAACGTTTAAAATTATACTGCGCTAAAGTTGATAGCACTAATATTGGCGGCATTCATGGCTTGCAATCTGAAGATGAAGATATTTTAGTAACTACAGTCTCTTCCGAAAAATTATTTGATTTATTAGCACAACAACAAATTAAATCTGCAATCCCGATCATTGCTGCCCAATGGTTAGCATTAAATAAAACTAAACTGCAACAACAGTGGTTAAATTCATAATGGCGGTTGTGCTGTAGAGCTTTGCAGAATCATTACCTTATCACCAGAATTTAAGCTGCCGGTTTTATTATGGATAGCATTTTGTCCAAAATAAATTTTATGTTGCCATTGCCTATATTTACTTAAAGTTCGCAATGGTTCTTTGTTAGTTTGCGCAGTTTTGGGATCAATATTAGGTACATTACAACGTGAACATGGTTTAGGTAAGCGAAAATTAATTGCGCCTATATTTATTTCACGCCAATAATCTTCTGCGTGAGGCTTGCAATTGTCAATCACTAAGTTAGGTCTAAATCTTAAAATTGACAACTGTAAATCTGACATTTTATTTAATTGGGTTAATGAAGCTTCTGCAAGCAATAAAAATGGAAAACCATCTGCAAAACCAACTGCATCTGTGGAATTTGCATAGCGTGAATCTACTGGTCTAATAGTTGTATCAGCTTGATAAACTAAGTGACAAGCAGTGTTGAGAAATTCACTTAACCATACATCTGCAAATGTAGAGACTCTATTTCCAATACAATTATCCGCCCAAATTTTAGTCTGCATAAATTCAGAATTAGCTGGATTTAAATCTAAAATTAAGTCTTCTTGCTTGGGTGCAGATAAAATTAACTGTTGATTTTTAATTGCAGTAGTGATTAAAGCCATTTTAGGCAAGCGGCGTTGGGATAAAAAATTCCCGTCTGGATCTACTAACATCCATTTTCTATCATATAACAAGCCTGTATTGGTAACCGGCCAATTATCTACTGCAAATCCAGCTAAAGACTTGATTGGATAAAGAAAAATTTTACTTAAAAAGGGCGTGTTCATAATATTTTTGCTCCTAATTGAATGCTTAAAAACAGATTAAATAATCTAAAATTCTATCTTCACAATTGAATAATATTCGTGGGGATTCAATTCGCAAATACAATTTTAATATGTATTCAAAAATTACCGCTATAGTCATTAATCGCGCGCTCGTAGAATATATTTTTTTAGTAGCATTTTCTGAGTTTCGCCATACTGAAACTAGCCAAAACCAACCTGGAACTACAAATACAAAATGCGCACTATCCCAACTGCTAACACTTAAAATACCAGCTCTTACGGCTGCATCTGCTGCATAAATTCCTAAATTAAAACTAATAAAATATGGCCAGAAAATTCTCCACAATGGTAGTTGTGCTGTCCAAGCATAAATGAAATATTGATATAATGGATAATTAAAGCTCTTATCTTCTACATCAGAATTTGGAATTGGCGCGCTTATGTATAAAACTATGCCTAACGTAAGCATAATAATTAACAGCTCTAATGGGCTACCCAAATCAGTATAGGTAAAAATTAATGGCAAGGAATAAATAAACATGCTTGTTACCTTGGTTGGTAAATTCAACTAATAAGTGCGATTATGAAACAGAATGATTTTTAAAGATATTTTTTAATTTGCAAACTTCACAATTAAATCAAGCAAGTTTGATTTCAAAAACTATATAAACCAGCTCAAGTTGTTGGAATTACAGTTCAGCCCTACAAGCGTGGGGAACAAAGTGTTGACCGATTGGGCAGAAGCTTGCAAAACCTTGTTAGCTTTTTATCTGACATTCACGGTTATGGAATAGATTTATATTTGCACCAGCAAGGCATAGATACAACAACCCCAGCAGGTAAAGCTATGTTTCAAATGCTTGGAGTTTTCGCAGAATTTGAACGCTCAATGATTCAAGACCGTGTAAAAGCAGGACTTAATAGAGCTAAGGCAAATGGCAAAATTCTTGGCAGACCTTTAACCAATGACAACAAAGAAGCCGAAATAATAGCGACCCTAAATACTGGCACTGGAATTTTAAAAACTGCCAAACTTCATTGCGTTGGAACTTCTGTGGTTCAACGCCTAAAAAAACAATTAATACATCGAGGTAAATAAAAAATGAAAATCGGAGAAATAGTAAAAGCACGCAGGAAAAAGGTTTATCTAACTCAAAGACAGCTGGCTGGAAAGACTGGGTTAAATCAGAAAACGATCAGTTGCTTGGAATCTGGATTGAACGATAATACAACACTGCATAATTTGAGAGTATTGGCATTAGCATTAGATTGTAGTGTGATCTCATTGCTCCCAGATACTGATAAAGTTATTGCTAAAAAATTAGATTCTACTTTCTAATTCTTGCCAAAATTCAATCATATCAACACCTAGGGCGGTACAAATCGCCCTAACCTCAAATATGTCAATCCTACGTTCGCCACGCTCTACGGTTCAGCCCCACAAGCGTGGGGAACGCCTTATTATAACTCTTTGTTTTAAAAAGGAAATTCGGCACTTAAAAATCTACCAACTTTTTTAAGCATTTTCGACCAAATTGTTAAACAGCGTTTTGTTGTATGAATTTCAAAAAAGTCATTATAAATCATGGCTTTATACCAAAGTTTTGAATGAAAAATTTTGCTGGTATAAATCCATATTTGAATTCTACCAAACAACCGATGTTTTTACTAGTTAAAATAACCTAAATTTTATAATTTAAATTGGCGTAATCTGCTGGCATTGGCAATTACTGTTAATGAAGATAACGCCATGGCAGCCCCTGCAATCATTGGGTTTAATAAAATTCCAAAGAAAGGATATAACAAGCCTGCTGCTATTGGAATGCTAATGCTATTGTAAAAGAATGCGCCGAATAAATTTTGTTTAATATTAGTGGTTGTGGCTCTTGAAAGCGCAATTGCAGCGGGAATTTTTAATAATGAACCTTGCAATAATACAATATCCGCACTGGAAATAGCTATGTCAGTGCCAGTACCAATAGCGATACCCACGTTAGCTTGGCTTAGTGCTGGTGCGTCATTGATACCATCGCCAACCATGCCTACTTGTTCACCAGTGTGTTGTAAGTTTTTGATTAAATCGGCTTTTTCTGTGGGTAAAACTTGCGCGCGTACGTCATGAATGCCTACTTGTTGTGCGATTGCTTGCGCGGTAAGTAAATTATCGCCTGTTACCATGATTAAGTGGATGCCTAAGGCGGTTAATTGTTGGATTGCTTCGGCAGATTCAGGTTTAATTGGATCAGCAACACTAATAATTGCCACAATTTGTTGATTAACTGCAAGTAACATTGGCGTTTGAGCTAATGCAGATAATTCATCTATGCGTGTTTGAAATTTTGTATGTTCAATTTGGTAACTGCTCATTAAAGCTTGGTTGCCAAATGCTACAACTTGTTGATTTATATCGCCAATAATGCCTTGACCAGCGATTGCTTGAAAATCTGTAATTGGGGTTAAACTTAATTCTTCTGATTCTGCTTTGGCTAAAATGCTGGCGGCTAATGGATGTTCAGAAGCTGCTTCTAAGCTAGCGGCTAATTGTAAAACTTGGGAGCTAGTATATTCTGCATAAGTTTCTATATTGCTTACAGTTGGAGTTCCAGCGGTAATAGTGCCAGTTTTATCCAAGACCACACAACTTAATTTGCCCACAGTTTGTAATGCATCACCTTGACGAATTAAAATACCTAATTGCGCGGCTTTACCAACTGCAACCATGATAGACATTGGGGTTGCAAGTCCTAATGCGCATGGGCAAGCAATTACTAAAACTGTCATAGATGTCACTACTGCATAACCAAGATTGCCAAAATATAGCCAAATTATAAAAGTGAAAGCAGCAATCAAGACTACTATTGGTACAAAAATACTGGAAATTTTATCAGCTAATTTAGCAATTTCAGGTTTACTGCTTTGTGCTTGGCGGACACTAGCAATGATTTGCGCTAAGGCAGTATCCAAACCAATTTTAGTGGCAGTAAAAATAAAGCTGCCTTGTTGGTTCATAGTTCCCGCGCTAACTGTGGAGTTTTGAGTTTTTTCTATTGGCAAGGCCTCACCAGTGAGCATGGATTCATCAACGCTAGAATAACCTTCAATGATAATGCCATCAACGGGAATTTTTTCTCCAGGACGCACCCGAATAGTTGCGCCTAAACCCACATCTTCAATTGGAATATCTAATTCTGAGCCATTTTGGATTACTCTGGCTGTACGTGGTTGCAAACCAATTAAATTTCTAATCGCTGCGGAAGTTTTGCCCCGTGCTAGAGTTTCTAAACTTGAACCCAGATTAATAAAAGCTAAAATAATTACTGAAGCTTCAAAATAAGCTTGGTTAGATATAGGTGGCAAAACTTTGAAATAATCTAACACTATGCAAGAGTATATCCAAGCAGATCCAGTACCTAAAGCAATTAAGGTGTCCATATTTGCTTGTTTAGAAATTAGGGCTTTATATGCGCCCCGATAAAAATGTCCACCAGAATAATATAAAACTCCTAAACTCAATAAAGCAATCAGCACCCAAACAAAATGTCCATTATTTGAATCCATTGCTGGCAACCAATCAAAATGTCCAGCTATCATTAATGGAATTCCCAAAGTCGCAGCCACAATGGATTTTTTTATCAAACTTCTATAATGTAATAATTCTTGTTGTGCCTGTGCTTGTGGATCTTCAAAGCCAATCATTACCGCAGCTTCATAACCTGCATCTATAATTGCTTGGGTTAAAGTTTCTGGATCTACCTTACCTTGGACTTGTGCCGAGTGGTCAGCAAAATTTACTCTTGCTGTTTCTACACCTTTAACTTGCAATAATACGTTTTCTACTGCATTCACACAACCGGCACAACTCATGCCTAAAATAGACAGTCTAATTTCTGGATTGGATGATTTTGAGGTTTGGGATTTGTTCATGTTGACACCAGCAATGTTTGCAGAACCAATACAATTTGGTTTTTAAGCTACTTGATAACCTGCTTGTTTAATAAAAGCCCGAATAGAATTACTATCAAGTTTGGTGGATTCAAAGTCAACTGAAATCTGTTGGCTTTTATGATCTGGAGTCGCAGTAACAATACCATCAAGAGCTTCTAAACGTGTTTTTGCGTTTATTTCACAACCACTACATTTCATTCCAGTGACTGTAAAAGTTATTGATTGAAGCATTTTTAACCCCTAAATATGTGTATAAAACAATGTATAGTAACGCATTTATGTCAAGCTTGAAATGATGCAACTAAATCTAGTCAATATGGTGCTGGCATTGTTTTGCAATCAAGCTTTGAGTTTATGCTTTGAAGCCGTAGAATAAAGATTTTTTATTGTAAGTTAAAACCATTATGCGCACTTCACAATTTCCCCTTAGCACTGTAAAAGAAACTCCTGCTGATGCAGAAATAGCCAGTCATAAATTAATGATTCGGGCTGGTTTAGTGCGGAAACTTGCTTCAGGATTATACACTTGGTTGCCATTGGGTTTGCGGGTATTGCGTAAAATTGAAGCTATTACTCGGTTGGAAATGGAAGCCACTGGAGCTTTGGAATTATTAATGCCTGCGTTACAACCAGCAGAATTATGGCAAGAAACTGGACGTTGGGAGCAATATGGACCTGAATTAGCACGCTTACAAGATCGTCATCAGCGGGATTTTTGTTTAGGGCCTACACATGAAGAAATTATTACTGATTTTGCACGGCAGGAATTAAGAAGTTATAAGCAATTACCGATTACTTATTATCAAATTCAAACTAAATTTAGAGATGAAATTCGCCCACGCTTTGGAATTATGCGTTCACGGGAATTTTTAATGAAAGATGCGTATTCATTTCATTTATCACAGGAATCTTTGCAAGCTACATATGATGCTATGTATCAAGCTTATAGCAATATTTTTACCAGTTTGGGTTTACAATTTCGTGCAGTTGTAGCTGATTCGGGTGCAATTGGCGGCGCAATTTCGCATGAATTTCATGTATTAGCAGCTTCAGGTGAAGACGCGATTACATTTTCAAATACTAGTGCTTATGCGGCTAATGTAGAAGCTGCTGAAGCACTTGCTCCTGTAGGTGTGCGTTCTGAAGCTGGGGCAAAGATGGAGTTAGTAGCTACACCAGCGCAACATACAATTGCTGAAGTGAGTGAATTTTTTAAGCTTGCCGCTACTCAATGTCTAAAAACGTTAATTGTGAAAGCTGAAACTGGGTTTGTAGCTTTAGTATTACGTGGAGATCATGAATTAAATGCTTTAAAAACTGAAAAATTGGCTGGCATTTTAGCACCGCTGGAGTTTGCTTCTGAAGCCGAAGTATTAGAAGTGTGCGGTTGTAATACTGGTTCAATTGGAATTTTAGGCTTAGAAATTCCAATAATTGCTGATCGCAGTGTGATGTTAATGGCGGATTTTGTTTGTGGAGCTAATAAAACTGGTTATCATTATAAAAATGTTAATTGGGAACGTGATGTAGCTGTGCCAACGCGAGTGGAAGATTTACGCCAAGTAGTTGCTGGCGATGCTAGCCCTGATGGTGAGGGTGAATTAGTGATGGCACGTGGTATTGAGGTTGGGCATATTTTTCAATTGGGGGATAAATATAGTTCTGCAATGAAGGCTTCAGTAATTAATGAGACTGGAAAAAATCAAATTTTAACCATGGGTTGTTATGGGATTGGAATTTCGCGGCTGGTTGCGGCTGCGATTGAGCAAAGTCATGATGACAAAGGTATTATTTGGTCGGCGGCTTTAGCGCCATTTCAAGTGGTAATTTGCCCAATGAATATGCATAAATCTGCGCGTTTGCGGGCTGCGGTGGAAGAGTTGTATCAAGATTTGTTGGCAGCAGGTGTGGAAGTTTTATTAGATGATAGGAAGGTTAGGGCTGGCTTTATGTTTTCCGATATGGAACTAATTGGAATTCCACATCGGTTAGTGTTAGGTGATCGTGGCTTAGATAGTGGTATGGTTGAATATCGCGCGCGTACTGATACTGAAACTCAATCAATACTTTTAGCTGAATCTGTGGAGTTTATTTTACAGGCTCTATAAGTTTCCAATTTAAACTAGCACCAGCTTTTAACGGGATTAAATTGCCTTGGGATGAAACTGGATAAGATTCTGGAATTGTCCAAGTTTGTTGTTGTAAAGTCATGCTAGTTTTATTTCTAGGTAAGTTATAAAAATCTGCTCCATACCAGCTGGCAAAGCCTTCAAGTTTATCTAAGGCGTGTTCTTGGGAAAAAATTTCAGCGTAAAGTTCAATTGCTACTGGTGCAGAATAACAACCAGCACAACCACAGGCATTTTCTTTATTAGTTTGTAAATGCGGTGCGCTATCAGTGCCAAGAAAAAACTTAGGATTTCCAGAAATAGCAGCTTTAATTAAGCTTTGACGATGCGATTCACGTTTTAAAATTGGTAAACAATAATTATGTGGCTGGATACCACCGACGAACAAGGCATTTCGATTGAAGTGTAAATGTTGTGGGGTAATGGTAGCACCGATGTTGTCGGGCATGGATTCTACGAATTGGACGGCTTCAGTGGTGGTTATATGTTCCAGCACGATTTTTAATTCTGGGAATTCTGCTACTATTGGAATTAAATCTTGTTCGATGAATAGGCGTTCACGATCAAAAATATCGGTTTTAGGGTCGGTAACTTCACCATGAATTAATAACGGCACTTGTTGTTGTTGCATTGCGGCTAAGAGTGGGTAAATACTGGTTAAATTTTTAACTCCAGCAGCTGAATTGGTAGTTGCTCCAGCTGGGTATAATTTAAATGCTTGAGTAGCATTACAAGCGGCAACTTTAGCTACTTCTGTGATTGGAGTTTCAGCAGTTAAGTATAGGCTCATTAGGGGTTCAAAGCTGCTGTTGCTGGGCAAAGATTGTAAAATTTGCGCGTGGTATTCTAATGCTAATTCTACTGAAGTTATTGGCGGTTGTAGATTCGGCATAATCATTGCGCGTTGAAATTGTTTGGCACTGTGAGCAATTACGTTTTGTAACATATTGCCGTTTCTAAGGTGTAAATGCCAGTCATCTGCTTGGGTAATGGTTAAGGTTTGCATGTTGTTATTTGGATTCGATCTAAAGTCTTATCTTATCTTAATAGACTTGAAAAACCGAAGAATCGCCCATATTTATAGGATTATTTTTCAGTTTTGGAGTTTGTTATGCCAATTTATGAGTATCAATGTCAATCTTGCGGGAATGAGCATGAAGCTTTGCAAAAAATTAGTGCCGCACCATTAATTAATTGTCCTGCTTGTTCAGCTCCAGAATTAAAGAAACAAATTTCTGCAGCTGGCTTTAGATTAAAGGGCAGTGGTTGGTATGAGACTGATTTTAAAAGTGGTAACAAAAAAAATCTTGTAGCGGGTAGTAATACAAAATCTACGCCTACTGATAAGAGCAAGTAAGCCAGTTAAGTTTGAATAGATTACTTTTATGTTAATTTTGGATAGAGAATAATTATGCGTAGCCACAAATGTGGGGAATTAAATGTAGCTCATTTAGGTGAGGTAGTGGATTTATGTGGATGGGTGCATAGACGTAGAGATCATGGTGGGGTAATTTTTATTGATCTCAGAGATAGAGCTGGTTTGGTACAAGTTGTGTTTGATCCTGATTTAGCCGATATATTTGCGGTAGCTGAAAGTGTGCGTAGTGAATATGTGTTAAAAATGCAGGGTAAAGTACGTGCAAGACCTGCAGGTACGGTGAATTCCAATATGGCTACTGGAGAAATTGAGGTATTAATTCAACAGCTTGAAGTGTTGAATAAGTCTGAAACTCCGCCATTTCCAGTGGAAAGTGATATTGAGGTAAATGAAGATACGCGCTTAAAATATCGTTATATTGATTTACGTCGGACTGAAATGCAGCAAAAAATGCGCTTTCGACGTGATGTAACCCGTTGTTTACGGAATTTTTTAGATGCGAAAGATTTTTTTGAGGTTGAAACGCCGTATTTAACTAAAGCAACTCCTGAAGGCGCACGGGATTATTTAGTTCCTAGTCGTACGCATGAAAATGCATTTTTTGCTTTGCCACAATCTCCACAGCTGTATAAACAGTTATTAATGATTGCTGGTATGGATCGTTATTATCAAATTGTGCGGTGTTTTCGAGATGAGGATTTACGTGCAGATAGACAGCCTGAATTTACCCAGTTAGATATTGAAACTTCATTTATGAATGAAGATAAAATTATGGCGGTAATGGAAGATATGGTGCGTGATGTGTTTACGCAAACTTTAAAGGTTGAGTTGCCAGCGGAATTTCCACAGATTACTTATCATGAATCTATGCGTAGATTTGGTTCTGATAGACCAGATTTAAGAATCCCGTTGGAATTAGTTGATATTGCGGATGTAATGCAAGCGGTAGATTTCAAAGTTTTTTCTGCGCCAGCAAATGATCCACAGGGACGGGTAGCAGCTTTACGCTTGCCAAATGGGAGTAAATTAAGCCGCAAAGAGATTGATATTTTAACTAAATTTGTCGGAATTTATGGTGCAAAAGGTTTAGCTTATATTAAGGTTAATGATCGTGATGCTGGTTTAGATGGTCTACAATCACCAATTGTAAAATTTGCGCCAGCTGAAGTTTGGGAGCAAGTATTAACTAAAACTAAGGCAGAAACTGGAGATTTAATTTTCTTTGGTGCGGATAAAGCTTCAGTAGTTAATGAAGCAATGGGAGCTTTGCGGGTTAAATTAGGCTTAGAACATGGCTTTGTAGAAGGTAAATGGAAACCTGTGTGGGTTATAGATTTTCCGATGTTTGATTGGGATGCTAAAAATAAACGTTGGAATGCAATTCATCATCCGTTTACTGCACCTAGTTGTAGCGTGGAAGCATTAGAAGAAAACCCTGGTGAAGCGTTGTCAAGGGCGTATGATTTAGTTTTAAATGGTACTGAAGTTGGTGGTGGTTCAATTCGGATTCATACTACTGAAATGCAATCACGAGTGTTTAAATTATTAGGCATTGAAGCTGAAGAAGCCCAGCAAAAATTTGGCTTTTTATTAGAGGCTTTAAAATACGGTTGTCCTCCACATGGCGGTGTAGCTTTTGGTTTGGATAGATTGGTAATGTTAATGACTGATTCGCCTTCAATTCGGGAAGTAATTGCGTTTCCAAAAACTCAAACTGCGGCTTGTCCATTAATTGATGCGCCGGCAGAGGTTACTGACATGCAATTGCGTGAGTTGGGGATTAAATTACGTAAACCTAAGGTGATTCCAGTAGCATAAATTCAAACCTTGTAGAAAATATAGAGTTTTTTGCAAGGGTTTTTCAAATTAATGGCGTGTTTTGATGAATAATTTTTTTTAAAAACAGTGATGACATTCGCAAAATCACGAATAAGGGCATGGCGATTGGTAATGAGGATTTTATTGCACAGATTAAGGTGTTAACAGGTCATAATTTGGTTAGTGTAAACAGAGGGCGACATGTTGGATGGAGAAAGAGAAAATATAATTAACACCGACCCCTCTAACCTGAGTTCGGGATAAGAAAAGGTACTATACTTTATTATAAATCAATAAGTTATATTTTGTTATCGACAATAAACACCACAAACTATTGTCAGTTATCGCAATTTTCTCTGAAAATACGGCCAC
>DAOUSJ010000081.1 GCA_030627285.1 Methylococcaceae bacterium
AACTACTCCAACTGAAAATCCAGCTGCAACTACAAATATTATTCCTGACAAGGATGTTGTAGTAGGTGAATAAATGCACAATACCAAACATAATGCCGATGTGGTGGAATTGGTAGACACGCTATCTTGAGGGGGTAGTGGCGTAAGTCGTGCCGGTTCAAGTCCGGCCATCGGCACCATTTATGAAACCTATTAGAGTTTGCCTCTGATAGGTTTTTTTATGTCTTAAACAAGGAACAAAATTATGGCTAATGAAGCGTGTACTTATGTTATTTTTGGCGCGACTGGAAATTTATCCCGCGTTAAATTAATGCCTGCATTATATCATTTGGAAGTAGAAAATAGATTACCAGAAGGTAGTAAAATTTTAGCTTTAGGTAGACGTGATTGGAGTCAACAAAAATGGCTAGATGAAGTTAAAATCATGCTAACTGAAAAAGCTAGAGGTGGTTTAGATGAGACAGTATTGCAACGTTTTATGGCACGTTTGTCTTATCATAAAGGCGATTTGCATGACAAACAAAACTATGTGGAATTAGCTACAAAATTAGCTGATAGTAATGATTTTCCAAGTAACATAGCCTTTTACTTGGCTATTAGTCCGAATGATTTCGCCAATGTTACCCAATATTTAAGTGAAGTTGAATTATTAACTGAAACTCATGGCTGGCGAAGATTGGTCATTGAAAAACCCTTTGGCTATGATCTAGAAAGTGCGCAAGCCTTACAACATAGACTATCTAGCTATTTAAAAGAAAGTCAAATTTATCGCATTGACCATTATTTAGGTAAAGGCACGGTACAAAATTTATTGGTATTTCGCTTTGCTAATGTAATGCTAGAACCACTATGGAATCGTAATTATATTGACCATATTCAAATTACCCATTCCGAAGCTTTAGGGATTGGTTCTCGGGCAAATTATTATGATAACGCGGGGGCATTGCGCGATATGGTGCAAAGTCATTTATTGCAATTACTTACTTTGGTAGCTATGGAACCACCTGTGTCTATGGAAGCTGAATCTTTGCGCGATGAAAAAGTAAAAGTCTTAAAATCTATTCGAAATATTCCCAAACAAGCAGTGCATGCACATGCATTTCGCGCTCAATATGCTAAAGGCAAAATTAACGGTAAAAATGTCAATGGCTATTTACAAGAAGAAAATGTGCCAGCAGATAGTGTCACCGAAACCTATGCCGCGATGAAATTATATATTGATAATTGGCGCTGGCGCGGAGTCCCAATTTATTTACGTACTGGCAAACGCATGGCAGAAGCACAATCCAGTATTTCAATTTGTTTTCGACATCCACCCTTGCAATTTTTCCGTGACACCCAAGTTCAATCTATGCAACCTAATTGGATTTTATTAGGCATTCAACCTGAAGAATGTTTACGCATGGAAATGACTGTAAAAGAACCAGGTTTAGAAATGCGCACTCGTGTAAGTAGTTTAGATGCTAGCTTTAGACACGCACATGAAAATCCTACAGACGCTTATGAAGACTTGTTATTAGATGTAATTGAAGGCGATAGATCATTATTTTTACGCTTTGATGAAGTCGAATATGCGTGGAAAATTGTAGAACCGATTTTACAAACATGGGCAGTAGAACGAGATTTTATTCCTACTTATCCAGCAGGTTCATGGGGTCCTGAAGACTGTCGACGTTTATTTGAAAAAGAAAAACAGTTTTGGCGTTGTTCATTAACTCCTGAAGACAAGTAATCACTAGAATATATTTTAGTTTCATGCCAATATAAACTTTGGTATAAGTATTTATTCACCTTTTAATTATAAGAGAATCCCAAAATGGCCAGAGTTACTATAGAAGATTGTTTAGACAATGTAGAAAACCGCTTTAAATTGGTATTATTAGCCAGTAAAAGAGCCCGTCAATTAAGCAAAGGTGCAGATGAATTTGTAAATCGTGGTAATAATAAAGATACTGTGGTAGCTTTACGTGAAATTGCTGCTGGAAAAGTATTGGAATCAAATGTTGATTTATTACATCAAGTTGGCAATCACGAAATTAATTTTTAAATAATTTTATGCTAGACCCTGCAAATACAAACAATTTTGCATTTTTGCAAGATGAATTATTAAATAAGCTATATGACTTATTAAACTCTTATCTTGCAACTGCACAAATTACTGAAATTACGCAAGTATATGAATATAGTGCGGCTGCGCATACAGGTCAATTGCGTAAAAGTGGTGAAGCTTATATTTGTCACCCACTTTCGGTAGCAGTTATTTTAGCTGAAATGAAAATGGATTCGCATGGAATCATGGCAGCTTTATTGCATGATGTTATTGAAGATACAGCCGTCACTAAAGATGATCTAACAACTGAATTTGGGTCGCAAGTAGCTGAATTAGTTGATGGAGTTACCAAACTAACCAAAATTGATAGCCAGTCTCGAGCAGAAACTCAAGCTGAAAATGTACGTAAAATGTTCTTAGCAATGGCAGTTGATTTAAGAGTAATTATTGTTAAATTAGCTGACCGCTTACATAATATGCAAACTTTGGGAGTGATGCCAAATAGCAAAAAACGTCGCATCTCCAAAGAAACTATGGATATTTATATACCAATTGCAAATAGATTAGGTATGAATGAGATTCGGCACCAATTGGAATTGCTGAGTTTTCAAGCAATGTATCCAAAGCGTTACCAAGTTTTAAAACATGCAGTTAAAAAAGCTCGTGGTCATCGTGGTGAAATAATTAATAAAATTGAAAATTCAATTCAACATAGACTGCAAGAAATTGATTTAAATTGCAAAGTAATGGGACGTGAAAAACATATTCCTAGTATTTACCAAAAAATGCTGCGAAAAAAAATCTCTTTTTCAGCTGTCTATGATGTATATGCATTTAGAATTTTTGCAGATAATTTAGATAATTGTTATAGAATTTTAGGTGTAGTACATAATTTATACAAACCGATTCCAGAAAAATTTAAAGACTATATTGCACTACCAAAAATCAATGGTTATCAAGCATTACACACTATTTTAAGTGGTCCTTATGGCGTACCCATAGAGATTCAAATTAAAACTCATCACATGTATCAAATGTCAGAATCTGGCATTGCTGCGCATTGGTTATACAAAGATAAAACTTGTGATAGTAGTGCTAAATTACAAACATATGCTAATGAATGGTTGCATGATTTATTGGATATGCAAAGTTTATCTGGCAATTCATTAGAGTTTATAGAAAATCTGAAAATTGATTTATTTCCCCATGAAATTTTTGTATTTACTCCACAAGGCAAGGTTATTAAACTACCTTCTGGATCTACAATAGTAGATTTTGCCTATGCAATTCATACAGATATAGGCACGCATTGCAATTCAGCACGCATAGATAAACATTTAGTGCCATTACAAAGCAAACTCCAGAACGGCATGACCATAGAAGTTATTACTACTGAATGGGCGCGTCCAAATGTTACTTGGTTAAATTTTGTAGTTACAATTAAAGCCAGAACGGCAGTAAGAAATTATTTAAAAAATTTCCAACAACAAGAAGCAATTCATTTAGGTAGACGTTTACTAGAAAAAGCGTTACTAGATATGAAGTTGTCATTAGACACTGTACCTACAGCAAGATTGGAAAAATTATTAACTTTAATGGAATTTAATAATTTAGATGAACTGTTAGAAGATATTGGTTTAGGCAATAAAATGCCATTTTTGTGTGCTAAAAGGATTCAGCAAAACAATTTAGAAGCAGGTTTAAAACTAGATGACACCTATACAGATTATAAAAAAACTCCCCTAACCATTAAAGGTACCGAGGGGATGGTGATAATTTTAGCTAAATGTTGCCGCCCTATTCCTGGAGATATAATTATTGGTTATTTTAATCCTGGTAAAGGTATCGTAGTACATAGACATGAATGTCGGAATCATCAAAACCGTGAAGGTAAAAACAACCATAACACTTGGTTAGAAATTGAATGGTGTCCTAAAGCTAACGGAGATTTTTATGCTGGCATTCGCTTAGAAATTTTAAATCAACGTGGTACTTTAGCTACAATTGCATCAATCATTTCCAAAATGAAATCCAGTATTGAAAATGTACAAATAATTGAGCAAGATCAAAAAACTTCGATTGATTTAATCACTCTTTCAGTAAAAGATAGATTGCATTTAGCTAACATCATGCGGAAGATCAAAAAATTACCCATTGTATTAAAAATTACTCGCATTAAGGCATAACTTATGAATAAAACTATTATCCAAACTTCAGCAGCTCCACAAGCTATTGGAACCTATTCGCAAGCGGTTAAAGTTAATGATACGGTGTATTTATCTGGACAAATTCCTTTAGATCCAAACACTATGAACTTAGTTGAAGGTGATATAGAAGCGCATATAAAACAGGTGTTTGATAATTTAAGCGCGGTTGCAGTTGCGGCAGGCGGAACTTTAGCGGATATAGTAAAATTAAATATATTTTTAACTGATTTAACTAATTTCGCGCTAGTTAATAAAGTAATGGGAGAATATTTTAATACTCCTTATCCTGCACGGGCGGCGGTTGGAGTTGCATCATTACCAAAAGATGTTGGAGTTGAAATGGATGCAATCATGGTTTTAAACACCACTTTATAACAATTCAAGACCATCATGGAAAATACCGAAGATTTAAGAATTAAGAATGTTAAGGATGTTATTGCACCCATAAAAGTGCATAACGATATTCCACTAACTGATACTGCTGCTCACACCGTATTAAATACCCGTAAAACTATTCATAAAATTTTGCGGAAACAAGACCAGCGTTTATTAGTAATTGTAGGCCCATGTTCAATTCATGATACTATTTCCGCGCATGAATATGCCAAATTATTACAACAAGCAATCGTTGAATTTGAACAAGATTTAGTGTTAGTAATGCGGGTATATTTTGAAAAACCACGCACCACAGTTGGTTGGAAAGGTTTAATCAATGACCCTGAATTAAATGGTAGTTTTAATATTAATAAAGGTTTGCATATTGCCCGCCAATTATTACAAGACATCAACAATATTGGAGTGCCAGCAGCCACTGAATATTTAGATTTAATCACTCCACAATATGTAGCAGATTTAATTTCTTGGGGCGCAATTGGCGCGCGAACTACTGAAAGTCAAGTTCATAGGGAATTAGCTTCTGGAATTTCTTCACCGATAGGCTTTAAAAATGCTACTGATGGTTCTACCAAAATTGCGATTGATGCAATTAATTCAGCCATGAGTCCGCATAATTTTTTATCCGTAACCAAGGAAGGACGTTCAGCTATTTTTGCTACCACTGGTAATGAGGACTTACATATAATTTTGCGCGGCGGTAATGAGCAACCAAATTACGATGCAATACATGTTAATAAGGTTACTAAAGCACTCAAAGCAGCGCAATTACCAACCAATATTATGATTGATTTTAGTCATGCAAATAGTTTGAAACAATGTCAACGCCAATTAATTGTTGGTACGGATGTTTGCGCGCAAATTGCCGCTGGAGATCAAAATATTATGGGGGTCATGATTGAAAGTCATTTAAAAGCTGGTCGGCAAGATCAAATTTCTGGACAAGAATTAGTCTACGGACAAAGTATTACTGATGCTTGTTTAAATTGGTCAGATACACATAACTTATTAACCCAACTGGCAACTGCCGTCAATACACGTAAAAACAAATTACAAGAGGAAAAAATTGCATGAAGATTTATGTTAATGGTGACACTAGAGAATATAACGAAAACACAGTAGTTGCAGATGTTATCACTGATTTAGGTTTACAGGGCAAACGGATTGCAGTGGAATTAAATAAAGAAATTTTACCGTTTAATTTGCACACTCAACAACTAGTGCAAGCACATGATAAATTAGAAATTGTCCAAGCAATTGGTGGTGGACAAACTGATGCTTTTACCATTGGCGGTCGAGTATTTAATTCACGTTTGTTAGTTGGAACTGGTAAATATAAAGACTTGGAAGAAACCAGAGTTGCAATTGAAGCTAGTGGTGCGGAAATTGTTACAGTTGCAATTCGCAGAACTAATATTGGACAAAACCCAAATGAAGCTAATTTATTGGATGTAATTTCACCAGATAAATATACTATATTACCTAATACTGCTGGTTGCTTTAACGCCGCAGATGCAGTGCGCACCTGTCGTTTAGGACGGGAATTATTAGGTGGACATAATTTAGTAAAATTAGAAGTATTAGCCGATCAAAAAACCTTGTTTCCAGATGTAGCAGAAACTTTTGGTGCTGCTGAATTATTGGTTAAAGATGGTTTTGATGTAATGGTATACACTAACGATGATCCAATAGCTGCTAAACGTTTAGAAGATATAGGTTGCGTAGCCGTAATGCCATTAGCTGCTCCAATTGGTTCTGGTTTAGGAATTCGGAATCCATATAATATTTTGACTATCGTAGAAAATGCTAACGTACCTATTTTAGTAGATGCAGGCGTAGGCACAGCTTCAGATGCTGCCATTGCAATGGAATTAGGTTGTGATGGAGTCTTAATGAATACCGCAATTGCAGCTGCAAACAATCCAGTATTAATGGCAAGCGCAATGAATAAGGGCATTCAAGCAGGACGGGAAGCTTTCTTAGCTGGTCGAATGGCTAGAAAACGGTTTGCTTCAGCATCTTCACCTATAGATGGTTTGTTTTTGTAACTTTTAGCAACAATATGTCTATAACCACCCATGTTCCACTAATCGAAACCATTTTATCTGAATGGCAAACTGAAATTGGGCAGAATTTTGCTGGCTATCGTGGACATGTTTATCGAGTATATAATTTTTGTTTAGCATTACATATCTGCAATGTAGAGGAACAACACAAGTTAGCCATTGCAGTGTGCTTTCATGATCTTGGTTTGTGGTCAGATAACAGTATTGACTACATACCACCATCAATTATTAGACTAAAACAATATTTATCTGCACATGCTTTAAATACTTGGTCAGAAGAAATTGAATTAATCCTCGAAAATCACCATAAAATTCGCACTTATTCTAATGATAAATATCCACTAGTTGAAGTATTTCGCCAAGCAGATTTAATTGATTTTTCCTTAGGAATGTTTAAATTTGGTCTAGCAAATAGCTTTATTCAGCAAGTTAAAACTAAAATTCCTAATGCTGGCTTTCATAAATTTTTACTTAGAAGTGCTGGAACTTGGTTTTTACAACATCCTTTCAGTCCACCACCGTTTATGAAATGGTAAAAAGTAAAGTACATACAAAATGCATATACCTTACTTAAATTTAAATATTATCGACTTTTTCTTGGGGAATTATTACCTGCACCATTTTTTGATGGATTATTACCTCTACCACCACCAGAAGGATTACCTGTTTTACTTGGAGCGTTAGAAGGGGTTTTGTTTACATTTATAATTTTCATAAGATTTAACCTATTGAATATTCCAAAAAAATACTAATTTAATCAAACTTAATATGCCGTATTTATTATTAAATATGACATGGAGCAAGTATAAAATAAATATTACTTTTAGTTATGAGATTTTATAAAAATTGCGTATTTAGCCACAAATTTAACATGTTAAGCTAAAATAAATATTGGTAATGAAGTATCTTAGACTTATGTCAAAATAAAATAAGTTATAATAATTTATGTAAATAACTATATTTGCATAATAAAAACTCATATTTTTACTCTAGTTCTGTTGGTTTTGTATTAGCAATATATTTCTATGCAGGAACATTACAATCAATAAAAATACATCCTAAATGGCTAAAAAAGCAGCAAAGAAAAAAGTAACCAGTCTTGAAGAAACACTCTGGGATACAGCAAATAAGTTGCGCGGTAGTGTTGAATCATCTGAATATAAGCATATTGTTTTGAGTCTTATTTTTTTAAGTTTATCAGTGATACTTTTGAACAGCACAAGTTGGCTTTACCGCAGGCGGTTTCGTAATTATCATGTTTAGCGACATCTATTTCCCATTGGTTAGCCGTTCCAATCTAGGTCGTTATCTACGATTTTCCAATGGTAGTCGTTATTATTTGTGGAGAGTTTAACGGCTAACGCGCCTCGGCTGGTGTTGATGCTTGCGAGTAAGTAGGCGTAGTCGAGTTTTCCATCACCGTTAAAATCGGCGGTGACGGTTGCATTTTTGGTGGGGGAGTCGTTTCGTAAGGGTTCTTTAGATAATTCGGCTTGTGTG
>DAOUSJ010000029.1 GCA_030627285.1 Methylococcaceae bacterium
AAATAATTAGCTAAGCTAATGTTGCCTTTTTTGCCTTTTTCCAAAGCCATTTGAAAGCGTTGCCAGATTAATTCAGGGCTATAATAAGTAGTAGTTTTAAATAAATTAAACAAATCATTACATTCAGTTGGTAAAGATTTAGGAGTTAACCATAATTTACTGGTGGCTTTTAATGCTGCTTCTCGGTTGCCAACATGGTATTGCGCTAATTGATGGTAGCATTGCAAATTGGTTTTGGTATCTTTGACATTATAATGAGTCAAAAATTTTTGCCATTGTTGTTGCTCAATAATTTTTTTTAACCAGTGTCGACGTAATACAGCAGCAGATTTTTCTAACTTGTAAGTATTTAAAAATTTAATAATAGCTGCATCTTCATGTAAATTTTTTCTTAGCCATTTAGATTGCAACAGTGGATATAAAGGATAAGCTTTTAAATCATCTATAGCGTTTAAAAACTCAAAATCTTTATTTTGTTGTAACCATTTTTCAGCTTTTAAAAACTTTCCTCGGTGTTCAATAACAGAAGTTGCATGACTTAGGCTAATAAACCCTAACCAACAAGTTATTAAAAGTACATGTGTTTGAATTTTTTTCATGTTTAACCTTGTATAAAAATAGATTTCATTCTTGCTTTGATCTTAAAATCACTATAATGTAGCCAATTTTCCATGTTATAGACAAATTTGACAACTCATTTCTAGTGCTAACATCTAATCAAGGTAAAACCAATCTCACTGAATATTCTTGGAAATTTATTTTTCAAATTGCTTTAAAGCATAAAAAACAATTAATTAAAGCGCATTTAATTGCAATTTTGGCAGCTTTAATGAGCGTTCCCATACCTTTGTTAATGCCGCTTTTAGTTGATGAAGTATTATTGCAGCATCCAAGTCATATTATTCAAACCCTCAACCAAATTATACCCGTTCATTGGCAACTACCTATTGGTTATATAAGTTGTATTTTGGGAGTAAGTTTTTTATTGCGTTTATTAGCTATGGGACTAAATACTTGGCAATCACATCATTTTTCGCATATTGCCAAGGAAATTAGTTTCAAAATTCGGAAAAATTTAATTCGGCGGTTACAATTTATTTCCATGTCTGAATATGAAAATTTAGGTACTGGCGCAATTATCACCAATTTAGTCACAGATTTAGATACTTTAGATCAATTCATTGGTTCAACTGTAAGTAAACTCTTAGTTTCAGTCTTAACTGTTACTGGTACCGCGATAATTTTGTTATGGATGCATTGGCAATTAGGACTGTTTATTGTATGTTTTAATCCTATAGTGATTTATTTTACGCGGGCTGTAGGTTCACAAGTCAAAAATTTAAAACTTCAGGAAAATACTGCTTATAGCATGTTTCAAAATGCATTAGCGGAAACTTTAGAAGCTATTCATCAAATTCGTGCAAGTAATCGAGAACAATATTATTGTAGTAAATTAATTAATTCAGCTGAAAATGTAAAAAATCATGCAATTACTTTTGCATGGAAAAGTGAAGCCGCGAGTAGGTTGAGTTTTTTAATTTTTTTATTTGGGTTTGATTTATTCCGTGCAATAGCTATGTTAATGGTGATTTATTCAGATTTGAGTTTAGGTGAAATGTTAGCTGTATCTGGATATTTATGGTACATGATGACTCCAGTACAAGAAATATTAAATATTCAATATGCATTATATGCGGCTAAAGCTGCGTTAATTAGGATTAATAAACTCAATAAATTAGAACAAGAACCAGTATACCCACATTTACATAACCCATTTTTAGAGGCAACAACTGTCGGAATTAGAATTGAGAATTTACATTTTAGTTATGGTGAACAAGAAATTCTAACTGGAATTAATTTAAAGATTAATGCAGCTGAGCAAGTGGCATTAGTGGGTGCTAGTGGTGGTGGAAAATCTACTTTAGCCCAAACTTTAATTGGTTTGTATCCAATTAATTCAGGTATGATTTATTTTAATGAGATTCCACTTACTGAAATTGGCTTGGAGGTAGTACGGGAACATGTGGCAACAGTATTGCAACATCCAATCTTGTTTAATGATACGATTCGCGCTAATTTAACTTTAGGACGTATAATAAGTGACAATAAATTGTTGCAGGCGTTAAATATTTCTCAACTTGAAACCACAATAAATTCTTTACCACAAGGTTTGGATACTATGGTTGGTAGGCAAGGCATGAAACTATCTGGTGGGCAACGGCAGCGTTTAGCAATTGCAAGAATGATTGTTTCTGATCCTAAAGTAGTAATTTTAGATGAAGCAACTTCGGCTTTAGATGCAGCTACAGAATATAAATTACATCAGGCGATGCGGAGTTTTTTACAGCAGCGGACAACGATTATAATTGCACATCGTTTAAGTGCGGTGAAGCAGGCTAATCATGTGTATGTATTTGAAGCTGGAAAAATATGTGAACAAGGTAATCATGCAACTTTAATTCAACAAAATGGTCTATACAGCAAATTATATGGAGAGTATCAATGATATTAAAATATGACTTACATAGTCACTCCAATTTTTCAGATGGTAAATTAACTCCAACACAGTTATTTCAACGCGCAAAAAATCAACAAGTAACGGCATTAGCTTTAACCGATCATGATACTACTGCGGGTTTATTAGAGGCGCAAACTATAGCTAAATCTTTAAATATGCAGTGTATTAATGGCATTGAAATTTCTACAACTTGGGAGAAGAAATGTTTACATATTCTTGGTTTAGGAATTAATCCGCAAGCACCAGCATTAGTTGAAGGTATAGCGGGGTTACAAAGTCTTAGACATGAAAGAGCGCGAAAAATAGCCTTAAAATTAGCTAAACAGAAAATTACTGGAGCTTATGAACAGGTAGTGAAAAATGCAGGTTCAAGCATGATAACTAGATGTCATTTTGCCAATTTTCTATTAGATGCAGGACATGTTCCAAGTTTTCAAAAAGCTTTTGATAATTATTTAGCTCAAGGAAAATCTGCGTTTGTAGCGACTGAATGGGTGGAAATGGCGACTGCAATTAATTGGATTCAACAAGCTGGTGGAATTCCAGTGTTAGCTCATCCATTGCGTTATAAATTAACTGCCAGTTGGATGCGTAAATTATTAACTGCATTTAAACAAGCTGGTGGTTTAGGTATAGAAGTTGTTACTGGGAATAATAATGCGCATGAAATTCATACTAGTTACGAATATGCCAAAAAATTTGCTTTGGCTGCGTCTGTAGGTTCAGATTTTCATGATCCAAATAATAAATGGATAGAGTTGGGTAGACTGGCACCTTTACCTACAGATATACCAGCAGTTTGGAATTTATTGTCCGTAGCAGAAGAATAAATCGCTGAATAATTTAACAAACTTTGATGTTATTCGCATTCTTATGAAGCATCATGATAAAATAGCGCGTTTTGGATTTGACTATAATTAAATAACTAGCAACAAGTAAATGCTTGGAGTTAGCATTAAATACATAGTTTTAAACGATGAAAATCACTCGCAAATGTAGATGTTATATATACATTGCATTTACTGATCTTTAGCACAATATTTTTCATCATCAAGATGACACTTGAATTTAATCTACCAACATATTTAACCTTATTGCGGATTGCATTTATTCCGTTGTTAGCCATAATTTTTTATTTGCCGTGGCAATATGCTAATACTGCTTGTGCGGTGTTGTTTATAATTGCTGGGATTACTGATTGGTTAGATGGATATTTAGCCCGTAAAATGTCCCAAGAAACTCCTTTCGGAGCTTTTCTTGATCCAGTAGCAGATAAATTAATGGTAGCTTTTATTTTAGTTTTATTAGTTGAAGCTGAACGCAGCCTATATTTCACTTTGCCAGCAGCCATTATTATTGGTCGTGAAATTACTATTGCTTCATTACGTGAATGGATGGCAGAAATAGGGCAAAAAGCCAAAGTAAAAGTTTCTCAACTTGGAAAATGGAAAACTACTGCACAAATGCTTGCTATTACTCTATTTTTATATGGGGATAATTTAGCCGGATTTCCCATAAAAACTTTTGGTTATTGGTTGCTATATATTGCCGCAGTATTAACTTTATGGTCTATGGTGCATTATTTAACTGCTGCTATGGCAACATTTAAAGAATAATAAAGTTTGGATAGCATTTGAGCAGTGTGAATATAATTATAAGAACAATTATCTATTAAAACAATAATATGGAACCGGAAAAACAAATTCCAAAAAAAGTAATTACCCAAGATGAAATATTACAGGCAGCCTTAAAATTATTTGCTGACAAAGGTTATTTTAATACTTCTTTAACTGATATTACTGATGCAGTTGGAATTAAAACTCCCAGTGGAATTTATCACCATTTTAAAAATAAACAAGCGATTGCTAGTTCGTTATACGGCAATATTTTAGATAGTTTAAGTATTTCTATTGATGATATTCGGCGTAGAAATCGTAAATCTTCTGAACAATTACGTGAAATTGTAGACTTATTATTTAAATTAACTGATGATGCCCCTGAAGTAATGCAGTTTTTATTGACGGTTAAGGTAAGTGATTTTTTGCCTGATGAAAAACCTTTGCTTAGCACTCCAGCATTTCTGAAAATTAAAAAGATTTTTCAAATTGGAATCAACGAAGGTGAGTTACGTTCAACAGATGCTTTATTGGCATATACTTATTTTTTTGGGGTAATTAATCATACTTTGAAGATGGTCTTAATGGGTGATTTAAAACAAGAAGCAGATCATTATCAAGCTCAAGCATGGTTGATTGCGTGGAATACAGTAGTGAAGAAATAATTTTGGAAGCTAATGCTGAATTCTGCACCCACAAGTATTTTAGTAATTACCTTACGTTTTTTAGGTGATACTTTATTAACCACTGCATTATTGAATTCTGTGCGCAAAGCTTATCCAGATGCGCAATTAGATGTATTAACTTACGCAAGTAATAAGGCGATATTATCGGGTAATCCAGCTATCTCGAATATAATTACTACTGTTCAAAAACCTAGCCGTGTTGATTATCAACAATTATTGCGCCAGATTTTCCTAAAATATAGTTTGTCTATTAATACTCAAGCTAGTGATAGAGCCACTTTGTACACTGTTTTAAGTTCTACAAATCGTATTGGTTTTGTGCCTAAAAAAGGTGAAACTGGTTGGTTGAAACGTTATTTATATACTCGTTGGTTAGAATTTGAACTTGAATCTACGCATACAGTTTTAGAGTTATTAAAATTATGTAAGTTATTAACTATTCCAGCCTGTTATGAACTAACAGCTCCAAGTAATGCTAACAGTCAGAAAATTTTAGTTAAATTGCCATTAAAACAAAAATATGTGGTATTACATATAGTTCCGCAATGGCAATACAAGTACTGGACTGTGTCTGGTTGGGTGACGGTAGCAAATTATTTGGCTGAACAAGGCTTTCAAATTATTCTTTCTGGAAGTCCAGCAGTTCATGAAATAGATTATTTGACAAAATTACAATTACAAATGCCAGATAATACCCTCAATCTTGCAGGTAAATTAACCTTATCCACCTTAGCTGACCTAATTAGGCAGGCACAATTATTTATTGGAGTTGATACTGGAATTACGCATATGGCAGCAGCTACAGGTACTATAACTCTGGCTGTATTTGGACCCTCAGATCCAGTAAAATGGTCGCCATGGCCAAAAAATTATTACTCTGAAAAAGCCCCATTTAAATCCAAAGGCAATCAAAATATTTCAAATGTTAGCTTAATTCAAGCGCAAGCAGAATGTGTGCCGTGTTATTTAGAAGGTTGCGAGCGGCATCAAAATAGTTATAGTGCTTGTTTGGATGCGCTAATGCCAGCAACAGTTATTGCCGTGATTGCCCAACGTTTACAGGCTATACCTCCCAATGTTGAATAATATTTATGTACTTAATGTAAAAACTTTTGTCGAACGACGAGTTTTTATGCAGCAACAATTAAATCAATATGATTTAACTGCGGAGTTTGTTTTAGATGCAGATAGTGTTGATTTAACCTCAGAAATTTTACAAGAATATTTTATTGGTAATAAATTATCTCTAGCGCAACAATCATGTGCAATGAAACATGTGCTGGCTTTACAAAAAATAGTTTCCAAACAACAAAAATTTAATTTAATTCTTGAAGATGATGCAGTATTTAGTGCCAATTTTAAACTTGGAATTCAACAAGCATTGACAGAAAGTGAAAATTTTTCAGGTGCAAAAGTTATTTTTATTGGCTCTGGCGGAAATTTTTTTACTCCTAAAAGTCAGCGTAAACCAGCACAAGCTTTATATATAGGTACTCGTGGACGTTTTGCTGATTCTTACATCCTAGATTGGCAAACTGCAAAGAAACGTTTGGATTGGATTCAAGCACATAGAATTAGTGAACCTATTGATAATCAATTTGAAATTATTGATCGTGAATTAAATATACAAATTTTATGGTTAGAAGATCCCATAGTTGAACAAGGTAGTAAAAATGGTTTATTTAACAGTGCTTTAGAGGCTGCTCCTAGAGCTTGGGTTCAAGGATTATTCTTTAGCTGGGAAAAGTTAAAACGGAAATATATTTATCAATTATGGCGTTAAGTGTCATTATTATTGTAAAAAATGAAGCCGAACATATTAGTAGGTGTTTGGAGTCAGTTGCTTTTGCAGATGAAATTATTATTTTAGATTCTGGGAGTACAGATAATACTCTGGAAATATGTAAGCAATATACTCAGCAGGTTTTTAGCACTGATTGGCAAGGTTTTGGGGTGCAAAAACAGCGGGCTTTGGATAAAGCTAAATCTAATTGGGTGTTATCCGTAGATGCTGATGAACAAATTACTCCAGAATTACGCAATGAAATTCAAGCTGCGATGTTGCAACCTAAAATTTTTGGTTTTGAAATTCCACGACTATCCAGTTATTGTGGTAAACAAATTTTGCATTCTGGTTGGCATCCAGATTATGTTTTGCGCTTATTTCAACGTCAATATGGAAGTTTTACCGCTGATATAGTCCATGAACGAGTGTTGGTTACTGGCAAGATTCAGCAATTAAATAATCCAATTTTGCATGAAGCATTTGTAGATGCAACTGAAGTATTAAGCAAGATCAATCATTATTCCAGTTTGGGAGCGCAAAAATTGTATGCTCAAGGGCTGCGTACTTCTTTAAAGCAAGCGATTTTCAAAGCTTGTTGGAGTTTTATTCGCACTTATATACTCAAAGCCGGTTATTTAGATGGTCAACATGGATTAATGTTAGCAATTTCCAATGCTGAAGGTACTTATTACAAGTATCTAAAATTATTAGCTTTGCAACAAAACGACTCTAAATGAAATTAATTTCTGTAATTATTACCACCTACAACTGGGAAACTGCTTTAGCAGCATGCATTCAAAGTTTATTTATTCAAACTGATTTGGACTTTGAAATTATTATTGCTGATGATGGTTCTAAAGCCCCTACAACTGAATTAATTCAACAATTACAGCTGAAAAGTCCAGTAAAATTAATTCATTGTTTGCATCCAGATAATGGTTTTCGTGCGGCGACTATTCGCAATAAGGCGGTAATGCATAGCAATGGTGAGTATTTAATTTTTATTGACGGTGATTGCATTGTAATGTCACATTTTATTCAGCGGCAGCGGAAATTTGCTAGCAAAAATTATTTTGTTGCTGGTAATCGAGTGTTATTAAGTCAAAAATTTACCCACAATGTGTTAACCAGAAATTTATTTTTGCCAGCACAAACCTTGTTGAAATTTGTTCAATGGCGTTTGCAGGGACATATAAATCGGGTAATTCCATTAATATATTTGCCACTGGGTAAACTTAGAATCTTGCAACCAAAGAAATGGCAACAAGCTATGAGTTGTAATTTAGCAGTTTGGAAAGCAGATTTTATTGCTGTGAATGGCTTCGATCAATTATATGCAGGTTGGGGCTATGAAGACTCAGATTTAGTAGTGCGTTTAATTCATTTTGGCATTAAACGCAAAGAAGCTCGGTTTGCAATTCCAGTATTACATCTTTGGCATCCTCAGAATTCCCGCAAGCAAGCTACCCAGAATTATCAATTACTTATGCAAAGATTGAATAATCCTGAGTTTATTTTTGCGATACAGGGTTTAAAGTAATTGCGGTTTATTAATTTGCGTATACATTTTAAAATCTTGTAAAATGCGTTTTTGAATTTTTTTCGCCATTTTCTGAGTTTTAAATGGGCCAATTATTACTTGGGAAGCACCGTTTTTTTCCACACTACGGGCTGGAATAGAAGGGCCTTGATGCATTAACATTGCTGCTAATTTCTGCGCGTCATATAAATTATCTTCTTCTTCCAATGTTAAACTCCATGATGGTTGCTTAAATGTTGGTAAAGTCGGTTGACCATAAAATATATTTGGATGTCTTAAAGCAATTGCTTGTTGGGTTAATTGTTGAACCTCGGCACTATTGATTGCAATTGGAGTTGGAATACCATCATTTCGCGTCAAAATTTTCTCAACTTTTGCCCAATCTATATTTACAGCATAGCGTGCGGATAATTTTTTAATTCGTGTTAATAGGGCTTTTTTAAATTGCGCAGGTTTTTGCAAGGGTTTATGTGCTTCTAAATAGAGTTTATTTTGTTCCCATCCCAGTAAATATGGTTGTTCAATAATTTGAACTTTGGTATTTATACGTACTTTTGGAAATAAGGTTTTAATATCTTCTGGGTATAAACGCACGCATCCATGGCTGATTTGCATTCCTACCCCATAAGGTTTGTTAGTGCCATGAATTAAATAACTAGGCAAAGATAAACGCATTGCATATTGACCCAAAGGATTGTTTTTGCCAGCTTTAACTACTCTTGGCAATGGATCACCTTTAAGTTTATGTTCACGTAAAATTGATGCAGGCACTCGCCAAACTGGATTTTTAGTTTTGGAAACAATTTTAGTTAAACCAGTAGGAGTACTCCAACCTTCACGCCCAATCCCAATTGGGTATGTAGTCATTTTATTTTTAGAAAAATGGAATAAGCGCATAGATGCCAGATTTAATACTATGCCATCACGTTTTATATGTGGCACTGTAAAATGTAATGGCAATACTACTTGCTCGCCAGCTTTTAATAACCATGGATCTAAATTTGGATTAGCATGGACAATATCGTTATAACCTAAGCCAAAATGTCTAGCAATATCAGGTAAAGTATCATTTTCTTTAGTGGTTATAGTAGCTAATTTGCCCACTAAAGTTTGTTGTTTTGTTAACTGAAAATTGTGTTGTTCTAGGCTGTTTGGATCAAATAATTGTTTGGAAGGTAAAATAGTTGTTAAATTTATATCCTCCTTATTAAACATTTGGCAACCACTTAAGGTTACTATGAAACTAAGAAAAACTAATTGTCCTATATTTACACGCATAAATACTTTTAAAACTCTAAAAAAATTGTTCATTAAATTATTGAATCACTAAATAAAATATATGTCCGTTGCGATTAATTTGCAACAAAACTTTATTAGCACTGTCATTCAAGGCTTTGTTTAATGCAGTTAAATCTTTTGCCCGTTTTTTATTAGCTCCAATAATAATATCACCAGGTCGCAAACCACTATGTGCTGCGATCGAATTACGTTCTAAATTTGTAATTAATACTCCTTGAGCATTAGAAGTATTTTCAAGTTTTACTCCAGCCAACATTTTATGTAGTTTATTCAAAGTAACTGCGGTAATTTTAGCAACTTTAACCGTAAATTCTTCATATTTTCCATCACGAATTAAACCAACTTCTACACTATCGCCAATGGATTTAATTGCAATTTGAGTACGTAATTGACCGGTTGAAGTAGTATTTTGTTGGTCGGTTTTTATAATCACATCGCCTGGTTTTAAGCCCGCTTTGGCAGCCGCAGAATTGGGTACAATATCAGTAACTAACACACCTTGTTGACCATTTTTTAAGGCAAAAGCTTGACTAAGTTCAGGGGTAATATCTTGAATCATTACACCAATCCTACCACGACGCACTTCGCCATGTTCTAGTATTTGCTCCATGCTAGCTTTAACCATATTTATAGGAATCGCAAAGCCAATTCCAACATTGCCACCTGATGGAGCTATAATAGCAGTGTTAATACCGATTAATTGCCCGCGTAAATTTACTAAAGCTCCACCTGAATTACCTGGATTAATTGAAGCATCAGTTTGAATAAAATTTTCATAGCCTTCAATGCCTAAACCTGTACGCCCTAAAGCACTTACAATTCCTGTAGTTACTGTTTGTCCTAAACCGAAAGGGTTACCAATAGCCACTGCAAAATCACCTACTTCTAAAATATCTGAATTGCCTAATTTGGTTTCATGTAAATTATCCGCTTGAATTTTTAAAATTGCCACATCCAGTTCTTTATCGGTGCCAATTACTTTAGCTGGAAAACTACGTCCATCAATTAAAGCTACATGTACTTCATCAGCGTTATTAATTACATGATGATTAGTGATTACAATACCTTGTTTTTTATCAACAATCACCCCAGAACCAGCACTTCTTTGTCGCCGTTGTTGTTTAAATTTTGGCTGTTGCGGCATTTTAAAAAAGTGTCGAAAAAAAGGATCATTCATCAATGGGTTGTTAACTGCTGCTTGCGTAGAGAAGGTGGAAATATTCACTACCGCTGGATTAACATGTTTTAACATTGGGGCTAGTGATGGCATAGGTTTACCATTTACATCATAAGCAGGCAAACCAGCATGTGCAGTTACACCTACACTAATGGTTACAATTAAGAAAAATAAGCGCAGTTTAGTTAACATAATAATCTCAAGCAGGAAAAATAAAATCTATTAGAATTAGATATGGGTGATGCTTTAAAAAACAAGTTATGTTGGTGGTTTTATCCAAGGTTGTATTATTTCGCGAATTTTTTCCTCAGTAAATTCACCTTGTTGGCGGTGAATAATTTCTCCTGTAGGGCTAATAACTACACTAAAAGGTACAACTCCAGCAAGATTGCCTAAACTTTTAGATAATGTCATGCCAGTTTTATCAGCAATTAACATTGGATAATTTATTTGTTTAGTTAAGGCAAATTTTTTCACACTGTTTAAATTTTCAATGGCGATCCCTACAAATTGTAAGTTTTGTGGTTGGTATTGAGTTTGTAATTTAATAAAAGCGGGAATTTCTTTTAAACATGGTGGACACCAAGTTGCCCAAAAATTCACAATTAATATTTTACCTTGCCACTGTTTTAAAGCTTGTGGCTTGTTATGCAAATCTTGCAAAATAGTGCTATCTAAAAAAGTTTGGGCTGAATCTATTTTAGGTTCTATAGCGTATAGTGTTCTAAAACCAATGCCTGCAATTAATGCTAAGATGCCAATGGATAAAATTAAGAGTTTGTTTTTCATAATAATTTTAATGAGTTTAAATGCGCTAAAAATGTCTCACTAGCTTGGTAGCCAATTACCCTTGCTTGAGTTTGTTCTTGTTGTTCGCGATTAAAAAATAAAATTGCAGGCGGTCCAATAAGATTAAAATGTTTGAGTAAAGCTTGATCGTTAGCATTGTTGGCAGTTACATCGGCTTGTAATAATACAGTGTTAGCTAATACTTGTTGTACTTGAGGATCGGTGAAAGTATAAGCTTCCATTTCTTTGCAAGAAATACACCAGTCAGCGTAAAAATCTAACATTACTGTTTGCCCATTATTGCTGGCTTGTTGAATTCTGGTTTCTAATTCTGCAATTGAATTAATGCGTTCAAATTTAAGCCCTGCATGTTGTTTAGCACTAGAATTTGCACTTAATCCTTGTAAAGGTTGGAGTATATTAGTGTTGCCTGCACTCACGCCAATTAACATTAAAATTCCATATACCAACATAATTAGCCCCAAACCTTTCCATAATTTACTCCAGCCACTACAATTTTCTGGTAATGGTTCGGTAGCGCGTAAATATATTGCGGAAATAATTAGTAAAAATGCCCACATGCATAAAATTAAAGTTGTGGCTAAAATACGTTCTAGCATCCAAATAGATACCGCTAACATTAGTACACCAAAGACTGCTTTGGTGGAATTTAACCATTGCCCAGCTTTAGGTAGGAGTTTACCAGCAGAAGCTCCAACTATTAATAATGGTATGCCCATGCCAAGTCCAAGCATGAATAATGCTGTGCCACCTAAAATTGCATCTCCTGTTTGACCAATGTAAATTAATGCTCCAGCTAAAGGTGCTGCTACGCAAGGCCCAACAATTAAAGATGATAATGATCCCATAATTCCTGCACCTAGATAAGAACCATCACGGTGTTTATCGCCAGAATTATGCAATTTAGCTTGTAAGAATTTGGGTAATTCTAAGTTGTAAAATCCAAACATGGATAGGGATAATAAAACAAATATGCCACTGAATAAGCCAATAACCCATGGTTGTTGAAAGGCAGTTTGTAGATTGCTGCCAAATAATGCCGCTAATACACCAAAGACTGTGTAGGTTAAAGCTGATGAAATAACGTAGGCCAAAGATAGTAAAAAGGCTTTTTGAGTGCTGACTTGTTCGCCTTGACCAATAATAATTCCTGATAAAATTGGAATCATTGGAAATACACAGGGGGTAAAAGACAATAATAAACCGAAGCCTAAAAAGCTTAATAAGGTTAAGATAATACTATCATTGGTTAATGCATTTGCAATTTGGTTTTGTTCTGAAATTACCGTGGTTGTTGGATTAGTTAAATTTGGCTGTAAGTTAAAATTTGTTGCAGCAGGCAAATTAATCTTGACAGTTTTTTGCATAGGCGGGTAACAAACGCCTATATCTGCACAGCCTTGAAAACTTGCTTCTAAAGTTATTTTTTGGGAGGCTAATTTTTGTCTATTTAATGGAATATCAAATTTTAATTGCTGATAAAAAATTTCTACTGCACCAAAAGCTGCATCTTGTTGAGGTTTTCCATGTGGAATTTCATAAGTACCTAATTGTAATTGGTCTGCATTTAAGAGTCGAAAACTAATTTTTTCTCGGTACAAATAATAACCATCTGCAATTTCCCAATTAACTGCCAAGGCATGTGAATCTTTGACTTGTGCAGAAAATTTAAATGCTTGTTCTGAAGTTAATAGCTTATCAGCAGTGGTACTAAAAGTGAGAGTTGGTGCAGCACATGTAATAACGCTAAAAACAAGCAATAAGTAAAAAATAATAGTTTGGCTAAAACGCATGTATTAATCCATTTATAGGGTTCATTGAGTAAGCAATGTTATATGCTGACCATTTGTGGTTGGAAAAGTTCAGTTATAACAAATGTAAAATAGAGTTTAATTCTAAGTGAAAATAAATGCTATTATCTTAGTCTTTAACTAATTTTTGAAGCTCATGAAGCCATTGCAATTAATTTTTATAGGATTTTTAGCGATTCCATTTGTGGAAATTTATTTTTTATTACAAATGGGGTCTATTATAGGTGCATTAGCAACTATTTTTTTAGTGGTTTTCACTGCAATTTTGGGAGCATTTTTATTAAAATCACAAGGTTTAGCAACTTGGCAACGAGTGCAAGAAAATTTGCGCCGTGGACAATTTCCTGCATCTGAAATGATTGAAGGTCCAATTTTATTGGTTGGAGGAGCTTTGTTATTAACTCCAGGTTTTTTTACTGACATTATAGGTTTTGCATGTTTATTACCCATAACCAGAACTGCGATTGCTAGATATATTTTGGCACAGAACATTAATAAGCAAGCACCATTTAATAATGCCGCTAAAGAATCTGATGTATTAGAAGGCGAGTTTAAACAAGAGGACTAATAGTGATTTAATTCAAAACTGGAAATAATTCTAAATGTTCGGCTTCACCCTCAATTCTTTTGGCAGTATTAACAGTATCTCCAATTACATCATAATATTTTACATTTTCTACGCCGATGATGCCTTCCATTAATATTCTAAGTTGCCAATAAATAGGTGGTTTTTATGTTCTGATTTCCATTTTGTTTGCCAATAAGATTGTAAAATTGCAGCAAATATTATGATAAAGAAGTCAATTTCTTGGAGGTAATCAAAAATGCCTTTTGATAAACTTTCAAAAATCACATTAATGATTACAAAATATCCAGAACATCTAAAAAATTCCATCCAATAACGCCAATAAAAACGTCCTAAAATCTTTGAGTCTATTGATTTATTTTTAACTAGCATACATTTTTTATGGTTTTTAGTTTAAGAATACAATGTCTAGACATTTAAACATAAAATTAGTTTAATTTTTATGGCTTAATCGTGTAAGTTTGCATATAAGATTTTCCTGTAGTACATACTTTACGGCTGGTTGGACTTTCACAAGCAGTGTCAGTAAATTCAGCTTTTAAAGTTCCAGTAGTGTTAGGAATAAAATAAAATCTGAAATTTGGATCTGCACTAATGGCAATATCAGTTTTAGCAGTTAAAATAGCTTTGTCGTTAAAAGTGACTTTAATGGTGTCAATAAAATGGGATTTTTTAATGAATCTGGTGACTTGATCCATTTGCATACCAGTAATATTTGGATGACTAATTAATAATTGGGTTAAATGAGGTTCAGACATTTTTGTATCTGGTTGCAATTTAAATTTCATTTTTCCCAAACGTTGCATAGCAGTATCTAAATCTGCTCCAATTGGAGCCGAACAACCACCACTTGCTTTTACAAAAGTTTTGCTCATATACAATTTGCCATCATTCATTTCTGCAATTGCACGCACATAACTATAAGTATTAACTCGAATTCGCATGGCTAAATCTGCTTTGCCGCTTGCTGGAGTAAGTTCAAATTCACCTACAAAAGGATAAGGGTTGTTGTCTACAAATAAGGTGATTTTTTTGATATATTTGTTGGCAGTTTGTGGAATTTGACTTTTAATTTGAATGGGAACTAAGGCAGGATCTTCCGCGCGATACGGAGCTTCTAATTTAATGATTTCATTAGATTCTTCAATATTCTTGCCAGCAAAATATTGTTGGTGTAATTCTTGTTGCCAAATGTTTTCATCGTTGGTTGCATGAGCATTGCCAATTAATGCAAGTGCCATAATTGCACTGGTAAGATAGGTTTTAAACAGCATGAGATTTTCCTTAGATTAAGATTGTTATTCAAAGATAGACTGGTTACTCTTCCCATTCTAATTCTGCAAATGCAGTAGAAATATTTTTTTTATGGAATTCGTTAAATAATTTCCAGCGTTTTTGTTCTGAATAGGCTACGGTTTTAATTGCATCCTCTAAAAATTTTCCTTGTTGAATTAAGAGTCTAATTTCTTTACGTAATAAAAGTAAGTATTTTTTTTGCGGTTGCAAACTATGTTTCCAATCAGTTACTAATGCGCCATGTCCAGGAATTACATAAGTGTAAGAATTTTGTTCTAAGCGTTCTAATTCAGAGATCCAACCGTTGATACTACCATCTAATACTGGTAAATGTTCGCGAAATAGTAAGTCTGACAACCATAAAGTATCGGTTTTGGAGTCATAAATACTTAGATCATGATCGGTATGCGCGCTGGGGTGGGCAGTTAATTCTAAGATGCGATTGCCTAAATCTAGTTGCAAGGTATTTTTGACTTCTATGCTTGGTAGTACTACATCTGCGCTAGTTAATTGGTTGCCAAATTGTTCTTTTGATTTGGTAAAATAATATGGACTACGTGTAAGTATGGCTCGAGATAATTTGTGATGTCCAACAAATTTAACTTTAGCGTCTTTAAATGCACGGTTGCCGTAAATATGATCTGGGTGGGCGTGGGTATTAATTACATAACAAATTGGTTTGCTGGTAATAGTTTGGATAGTATTTTTTAGGGCTTTGCCTTGAGTTGGGTTAGCTCCTGAATCAATTACGGTTACACATTTATCGCCAATAATAAAGCCGATGTTGGCAATTTCACCGTGGTTGTGATTATTAGGTAATTCATGTTTACCAAAATGCACATAAACATCTGCTGCAATTTCTTTAACTTTGATGGTATCAGATGCAAAAATTATGGGCGTAAATATTAATAAGCTTACAAGCTGGAAAAATTTCATTAGTTGTCCTTTAAATGCAAGAATTGTAAATAAGTAATTTATTATTTGCCACTAAAAAAACTAAGAATGCTATTATATATAGCAGTTTAAACTCTGCAACTGCAATTATTATGAGCGAAAAAATTAAGGTTTTATTTGTGTGTATGGGCAATATTTGTCGTTCTCCAACTGCGGAAGCGGTGTTTACAGAGTTAGTTAAAACTCAAAATTTAAGTGATAAATTTGTGATAGATTCAGCTGGTACGCATGCATATCATTTAGGTGAGCCGGCAGATTATCGTGCGCAAGAAACTGCAAAAAATCATGCTGTAGATTTATCAAATTTAAGAGCTAGAAAGGTAATTTTCGCAGATTTTGAAGATTATGATTATCTTTTGGCTATGGATGCGGATAATTATGCAATTTTGATGCGAGCATGTGTGCCTAAATATCAAGATAAAATTCATTATTGGTTGGATTATGCGCCAGAATTAGGCATTAAAGAAGTTCCAGATCCTTATTATAATGATGGTTTTGAGGTAGTATTTGCAATGATAACTGCAGCTGCAACAGGTTTTTTAGAGCATTTAAGTTCAACAGGAAAAATATAATGGCAATTATTACCAATACAGTCTGTTATTTAGATGCTGGTGTAGTTTTAGAAGGTTTTTTTGCTTTTGATGATAGTTATTCTGGTCGTCGTCCAACAGTATTAATTAGTCATGCTTGGGCTGGCAGAGATGAGTTTGTACAAGAAAAAGCCATATGTTTAGCTAAATTAGGTTACATGGCTTTTGCATTGGATATGTATGGCAAAGGTATTTTAGGTACAAGTACTGAAGAAAATTCTAAACTGATGCAACCATTTCTTGATGATCGGCAGATGTTACAACAGCGTATTTTAGCAGCGGTAGCGGCAGTTAAATTAATGCCATGGGTTGATGAAACTAATATTGCTGCGATTGGATTTTGTTTTGGTGGCTTATGCGTGTTGGATTTAGCTAGAACTGGGATTAATATTAAAGGTGTAGCATCTTTTCATGGGTTTTTAGCTGCCCCGAATAATTTACAGCAACAAGCTATTTCTGCAAAAGTTTTAATTTTGCATGGCAATGATGACCCTATGGTTCCTGCTACAGATATTATTGCAATTCAGCAAGAATTGACCCAAAAAGGTTCTGATTGGCAATTGCATAATTTTGGTAATGCGATGCATGCATTTACTAATCCTAAAGCCCATGATGTAAATTTTGGTACAGTTTATCAGGAAAAAGCAGCACAACGAGCTTGGCTTATGCTGCAAAATTTTTTAGCAGAAATATTTAACTAACTACCATTTCTGTTTGCCAACCAGTTATGAAAGATTTAGTTAATAATGTCAATGTTTGTTCAACATCTTTAATGCCTACAATATTTAATTTGCCTGTGAGGGATAAAATACAGACTCCATGAATACCACTCCATAAAGCTCGGGCGGCAATACTGTGTTCTTTTGTATTAATTGTAGGAGCTATTTTTTGGAACAGCTCTTCAATGCGTTTAAATACTAAGACTATTTTTTTTTGGTACCAATCAGGTAATGCATAAGTTTTATTAGCAGTGTTTAAGCTATTCAAATCTGAGTTGTGTTCAAAAATAATGCTCCAACTATTAAAATTTTGGTGTGCAAAAGCTAAATAAGTTTGTGATAATGCAGTTAGTTGTTCTATTGGTGAAATATTATTAGAAACTTTACTGAGTTCTAGGATTAAACAATCTAAAGTACGAGATTTAATGTGGGTAATTAAATCATCCAAATTATCAAATACCATGTAAATACTACCAACAGTATAGCCAACTTCCATAGCAATTTTACGGACTTTTAAACCTGCATAGCCTTCTTTTGCAACCAGTTTTTCGGCTGCTTGTAACACCATTTCTTTAATTTGTTCTTGGCTATGTTCGCCTCTTCTTGCCATAATTTATTGATAACCAAAGTTTTATGTAGTCGTAATGAACCTGTAGAAAATATATGTAAAATATTTGTTAAAACAGACTTGAATAGGATTGAATGTCAATTTAGTCGTTTATGTGACCAAGTCGATATTTTTGGATAATAAGCCTATATTATAAATAATATTTGTATATCGTCAAGATCTTTAAACAGGTGGAATATGTAAGGAGCGTCCATTTAAATTTAAGGCTGCTTCATGAATTGCTTCAGAAATACTAGGGTGTGCATGAATTGTTCTGGACAAATCTTCACTACTTGCAGAAAATTCCATAGCTACAACAGCTTCAGCAATTAATTCAGATGCTTGTGCGCCTAAAATATGTACGCCTAAAATAATATCAGTAGTAGCATGGGAGATAATTTTGACCATGCCATCTATTTGTCCAATAGCTTGCGCTCTACCAGTTGATTTTAAAGGGAATGTGCCTACTTTGTAATTTTCACCAATTGCTTGTAAAGTTTGTTCAGTTTGACCAACCCAAGCAATTTCTGGATCAGTATAAATCACGCATGGAATTACATTATAATTTATAGGGCTATGTTGATTGACAATATGCTCAGCTACAAATACACCTTCTTCTAAACCTTTATGCGCTAACATAGGACCCAATAAAGTTAAATCCCCAATGGCATATACTCCAGGAATATTGGTACAACAATTTTCGTCCACATGTACAAAACCACTTTCGTTGTATAACAAATCTGCTTCTGGTGCGGCCAAATGTTCAGTATTTGGACATCGACCCGAGGCTACAATTAATTTATCAAGTCGCAAATGATGGATTCCGTCTTGATCCTGATAATCTAAAATAACTTTTTTATCAGCTTTTTTAGCTGAAATAACTCTAGCACCTAAACGTAAATCCAAGCCTTGAGCTGTGTAGATTCCATAAGCTGCGCGTGAAATTTCAAAATCTGGAGCAGTTAAAAAATCTTCTTGAGCTTCTAATAAAATTACATCTGCGCCTAGTCTGCGCCAAATTCCTGCTAATTCAAGCCCAATAATTCCAGCACCAATAATTCCTAGACGTTTTGGAACTTCAGTCATAGCCAAACCAGCGCAAGAATTTAAAATAAATTTGTTATCAATTTTTGCACAAGGTAATTCTACTGATTTCGATCCGTTAGCTAAAATTATATTTTTCGCTGAAATAACATATGGCTTGCCTTTAACTATTGGCGTTATTTCTACTTCAGAGGCATTTAATAAATATCCTTGTCCATAAATACAGGTAACTTCATAATGATTAAAAATAACTTTTATCTGTTCACTTAATTCATGCAGAATTTTATTTTTACGTGCCTGCATGGCATTAATATCTAGATTAATTTCACTAACGTTAATTCCATGTTTTTTCGCATCATGCATTAAAGTGTAATATAACTTAGATGATTCTAATAATGACATCGAAGCAATACAGCCAGCATTAATATAAGTTCCGCCTAAACTTTGTTGTCCTTTATGGTTGTGAGCATTATCTACACAAGCAACTTTTAAGCCCAATTGGGCCGAGCGAATTGCTGCTACATAACCTGCTGGACCTGCACCAATAATAATTACATCATAATTTACATCTGACATTGAGTCACCTTTTAAATGTTAAGTAATAAATGTGCTGGAGATTCTAAAGATTCTTTTATCATTACTAAAAATTGAACTGCTTCTTGACCATCTACTAACCGATGATCGTAAGAAAGTGCTAAATACATAATTGGTTGAATTACTACTACACCATTCTCAACCACAGGACGTTCTTTAATTGCATGCATGCCTAAAATTGCACATTGAGGTGGATTAAGAATTGGCGTGGATAACATAGAACCAAAAATACCCCCATTGGTAATGGTAAAAGTTCCACCAGTTAAATCTTCATAACTAAGCGAACCTGTACGCGCTTTAGTGCCAAATTCATTAATGTTTTTTTCAATTCCAGCAAAATCTAGTTGATCTGCATCTTTAATTACTGGAACTACTAAACCGCGGGGGGTGGTAACTGCAATGCCCATATCATAGTAACCATGATAAATAATATCTTGTTCATCAATAGAGGCATTAATTGCAGGGAATTTTTTTAAGGCTTCAATTGCAGCTTTTACAAAAAATGACATGAAACCCAATTTTACGCTGTGTTTTTTCTCAAAACGATCTTTATATTGTTTGCGTATATCAATAATACTTTGCATGTTGACTTCGTTAAAAGTCGTTAACATTGCTGCATTTTGTTGAGCTTGTAATAAACGTTCAGCTACTTTTGCGCGCAAACGGGTCATAGGTACACGTTGTTCTGCGCGTAAATTAGTCGTTATTGAATCATTGCCGCTAGCTGTTTCGGTAGCTTTCTTTGGTGGGTTAGTTGTTTCTGGATTACCAGCTGTTGTTATTGTTGAAGCTTGATTTAAAAAATTTAATACATCAGTTTTAGTTAATCGCCCTTGTTTACCAGAGCCAGTAATTTTTTTAGGATCTAATTTGTGTTCACTAATTAAACGTCTAACCGCTGGACTTAAATGTTCATCTGAATCAGTGTTATCTGTAGTTGTATCTGATATTGAAGTAGTTGAATCTTTAGCTGCTGTAACAGTTGCATTAGTATCAAGTAAAGCTAACTTATCACCATCTAAAACTAAATCACCATCATGTTTAAATATTTCAGTAATTATGCCAGATTGTAGGGCAGGAACTTCTAAAATTACCTTATCTGTTTCTAGTTCAATTAACACTTCATCTTGTGTAACTTGGTCGCCAATTTTTTTGTTCCAAGTCATAAGTGTTGCATCCGCAACTGATTCAGGCAAATGTGGGACTAAAATTTCCAATATCATTTTTATTTTCCTTTTTCTTTACCAAATAACGCCATATTGACGACGATTTTTTGTTGCTTGATATGCGCTTTAAAATTTCCAACTGCTGGTGCAGCTGAAGCTGGACGACCACAATATTCTAAGGTCATGTTGGGGTGTAAATGGTCAAATAAATGATGTTTAGATTGATACCAAGCACCTTGATTTTTTGGCTCTTCTTGACACCAAACAATTTGTTTAACATGCGAGTATTTATTTAATTGCGCTTTAAATTCTTTGTATGGAAAAGGATATAATTGTTCAATTCTAATAATTGCAACATTGTCCAGTGCCAAATGTTCACGTGCTTCAACTAAATCATAATAGACCTTACCTGAACAAAAGATTACTTTATTTACTTGTTTGGTTTTGATGTCTTGATTTTGTTCATCAATAATAACTTGAAACTTACCTTCACTAAAGTCTTCTAAGGTTGAAGTGGCTAATTTATGTCTTAATAAACTTTTAGGACTCATTACAATTAATGGTTTTCTATAGGGTCTTAAAATTTGCCGACGTAATAAATGAAAAATTTGCGCTGGAGTAGTGGGAATACAAACTTGAATATTGTGATCGGCACATAATTGTAAATAGCGTTCTAATCGTGCGGACGAATGTTCAGGCCCTTGACCTTCACTGCCATGTGGCAATAACATTACTAGACCACTTAAACGTCCCCATTTGGTTTCGCCTGAACTAATAAATTGATCTATTAAAACTTGTGCGCCATTAGCAAAATCGCCAAATTGTGCTTCCCAAATAACTAAACTTTCTGGATCTGTAGAACTATAACCGTATTCAAAACCTAAAACTCCAGCTTCTGAAAGTAAAGAATTAAAAATTTGAACATTACCTTGCTTAGGGTCTAGGTGTTGCAATGGCATGTGCATGTCATCATTAAGTTGATTATGCAACATAGCATGTCGATGCGAAAAAGTACCGCGCCCAACATCCTGACCAGTTAGCCGAATATTATATTTTTCTAATGCTAAGGTTGCATATGCCATAGTTTCAGCAAAGCCCCAATCAATTGGTAAAGCTCCAACTGCCATTTTAGCGCGACTTTCCATCACTTTAGCAACTCTTGAATGTAATTCAAAACTTTGGGGTAAACGTTGGATTTGTTCGTTACAGAAGCGTAATTTTTCTATTGAAACCTGAGTTTCTTGTGGAATATCCCAATCAAGATCTAAATATTTATCCCATTGATTAGTATATGGATAGTTAGCATCATCTAGCAGTGGTCTTGAAACAATTTCGCCTTTTTCTAAGCGTTGTTGATAATCTTGTTCCATTTCTCTTGCTGCTGTTTCAGTAATAACTTTAGCATTAATTAATTTTTCAGCATATAAATGTCTGGTTGAAGCATGCGCCCGAATTTTTTTATACATTAAAGGCTGTGTAGTTGCTGGTTCATCTGCTTCATTATGTCCTAAACGGCGGTAACAGAGTAAATCAATCACTACATCTTTGTTAAATTTAAGTCGATATTCTAAAGCTATTTGGGTAACTCTAAGCACAGCTTCTGGGTCATCGCCATTTACGTGAAATACAGGAGCTTGTACCATGCTAGCTATATCAGTACAGTACATAGTGGAGCGAGCTTCACAAGCTTGGCTAGTGGTGAAGCCAATTTGATTATTAATTACTATATGTATCGTGCCGCCAGTATTAAAACCACGGGTTTCAGCCATGTTTAAACTTTCCATGACTACGCCTTGACCTGCAAAAGCTGCATCACCATGAATTAAAATTGGAATCACGGAGTTTAAATTGTCTTTTCCTTGGCGATCTTGACGGGCTTTCACTGAGCCTTCAACTACAGGGTTGATTATTTCCAAATGTGAAGGATTAAAAGCCAAGGATAAGTGAACTGAATTCCCAGCAGTTTTTATATCCGAGGAGAATCCCATATGGTATTTTACATCGCCAGTAATAACTCCTGGAATTGCACTATGGTTATCTTCAAATTCTTCAAATAAAATTGCAGGATTTTTACCTAGTATATTAACCAATACATTAAGTCTACCACGATGTGCCATGCCAATTACAATTTCATTGACTTGAGTTTCACCGCTTTTTTGGATAATTTCATCCAAAATTGGAATTAGGCATTCACCGCCTTCCAATGAGAAACGTTTTTGTCCCACATAACGGCGATGCAAATATTTTTCAATGCCTTCTGCGGCAGTTAATTGTTTTAATAAACCAAGTTGTTTTTCAGAACTAAATATTGGTACTGGTGATTCTAAATAGTTTTTAATCCAGCGTTTAATATCCGGATTTACAATATGCATGTATTCAGTGCCTACACTACCACAATAAATAGTTGCAAGTTTGGCAATGATTTTCCTGAGCGGCAATTTATCTGTGGTACACAAATTATCAGTATCGAATAAAATCTCCATGTCAGGCTCAGATAAACCATAATACGATGGTTCTAAAGCCATGATATTATCAACAGTATCTATTAGCGGGTTGGTATTGGCTGCTTGATGACCACAAACGCGGTATTGATTAATCAAGCTAGCAACCGCCGATTGTTTTTTAACGCTATTAGCAGTAAATCCTTGTAATTTTGCTAAACGATCAGACTTTACAATAGACAAATTAGCAAATCTATCTACTATTGGGCTATGTGGTATTTCATCGGAAGCATTGCCTAAAATTTCAAATTGATCGCGCCAGCTTTTTGCAACTAACTCTGGATTTTCTAAATACTGCTCATATAAATCTTCAATAAAGCTCGCGTTAGTACCATATAAAGCCGAGGATTTTCGAAATATTGCGAGTAAATTACTCATACACTTTTCCATTATCAGCAAGTTAAATTAAAAATATATTGTGAGCTAGGTATATTATCAAAGGATTTACTAAATGCGTGAACAAAAGCTGAATTTTAGTGCAATTTGTTATTGAAGTTTGAGATATGTAAGTGTGGATTATTAAAATATACCTGAGAACTAGATATTTTAAAGCTTGACACCTTGTAAATGCTATTGATATAACTAGGCTGGTTTTTTAAGCTAAATACGGCTTGATATGGACTTTTATCATAATTTTTCATAAAAATAACAAGTAAAACACCCTAAAGGGGGGGTAATGAATAAATCTGAATTAATTGACGCAATATCTAAATCATCTGATTTAACTAAAATGGATGCTGGAAAAGCTTTGGACGGTTTTTTAACTGCTGTTACTTCAGCACTTAAAGATGGTGATAGCGTAGCTTTGGTTGGCTTTGGAACTTTTTCTGTTAAGGATAGAGCAGAGCGCAAGGGGCGTAATCCGCAGACTGGAGAGGAAATTACAATTAAAGCTGCAAGAATTCCTGCATTTAAAGCTGGTAAAAATTTAAAAGATACTGTAAACTAGTATTTCTTTAGTCGGGTGCTTAGCTCAGTTGGGAGAGCATCGCCCTTACAAGGCGAGGGTCGGGGGTTCGAACCCCTCAGCACCCACCAGATTAAAGGAGCG